>SVAG01000009.1 GCA_015059545.1 Lactobacillales bacterium | reverse complement strand
GTTTTGTTCCTTTTACGTTTATATCTAAATTTTCTACATCTTCTTTTCCGTCTTTAAATCTATTTTTATTTTTTAATTCATCTAATCCTATTTCATATTCTACTGCTTTTATATATCCATATGTTGAGTCTACTGCAGCACTTTTTCTTGCATCTTCTATCATATTTAATACAATTGGTACTGCGATTAGTGCGATGATTGCAAGTATTACTATTACCGCTAAAAGTTCTATTAGTGTAAATCCTTTTTTATTTTTTTGATTCATACTTTACACTCCTTTATCATATAAATATGATACAATAAAAAAATAGTTTTTTCAACTATTTTTATGCTACTAATTTTATATCTTTTTCTAATTGTTCATTATCTTCATATTCACTTATAACAGTTGTATAAACAATTTCTTTTCTCTTTAAGTCAGTTATTTCTTTTTGTTGCTTTTCTATCAAACTATCTTTTTCTTTTAATTCTTGTTCTAAATTTGAGAATTTATTTAAAAGATTATTATCTATTTTTTTATTCATAGGTAATTTAATTTCATTTTTTTCTATTAATTCATCTAATGCTTTACCTAATTGTTCTGGTGTTACTTTTAAATCTTTTCTTCCATATTTTTCTGTTATCAAAACATTTGAAATTGCTAGACGTTTTAATGCTGTAGCAAAACTAATCTTTTCTTGATATTTTGGAAAAGTTATAATAAGTTCTGGTTTTATTGAATAAATAACTTCAGAAGAAATAACTCCTTTTTTTACTTTATCAAAAGATCTAAATTTATCGGCAACATCATTATCAATTTGTGATTTTCTAATTGTTCCAGGAACTCTTGTAGTATTTTTTCTTATTACTCTATTTTCTAAATCAAAAGGTCTTATAGTAATTAAAGTTTCCATATTATCACTTACTTTCCCTAACTATTTGAAGCATAACTTTTTTTATAAAATTCCATTCTTCTTCATTATCAAGTTCTTCTATATAATAACAATTATCACCACGTTCTCTTAGATTACCTACATTAATAATTGTATTTTCTTCATTACTAGGAAAACTATATACAATATATCTTTCATTGATTTCAGGAACTTCAAAACATAATAATAAATCAGCTTCAAATTTATGATTATTAGAATTATAAATTGTAACTTTCTTTTTCATACTATCCCTCCTGGATTTTACATATAAATTATAACAAAAATTATATATTTTGTAAACTATTTTATTAAAGAATTACCTGTCATTTCATTTGGTATTTCTATATTTAATAAATCAAGTAATGTAGGTGCGATATCTCCTAATTTTCCATCATTTAACTCAATTTGTTTATTTGTAACAATAAATGGAACCTTACTAGTTGTATGAGATGTTACTACATTATCATTTTCATCTATCATAATATCACAGTTACCATGATCTGCAGTTACTACTAATGTAGCATTTAATTCTTTAACTTTTTCATATATTCTACCTATATTTTTATTTACTGTTTCAATTGCTTTTATAGTAGCTTCCATACTACCAGTATGTCCTACCATATCACAGTTAGCAAAATTTAAAATTACTACATCAAAATTTTCCATTTCTTCTAATAATGTATCTGTAATTTGATCTGCACTCATTTCTGGTTTTAAATCATAAGTTGCAACTTTTGGAGATGGAATTAAAATTCTTTTGCATCCTTCTAAATCTTTTTCTACTCCACCATCAAAGAAATAAGTAACATGTGCATATTTTTCTGTTTCAGCAATTCTAAGTTGTGTTAAACCTTTATTACTTATATATTCACCAAATGTATTTTCTAAATTTTCTATTTTAAATACATTTGTACAAATTACTTCTTCTGATACTGGCATCATAGTAGTTAGTTTTATATTATTAAATTTTTTAGTTTCAAAACTATTAAAATCATTATTAGTTATTGCACTAAATAATTCTCTTAAACGATCTGGTCTAAAATTAAATACGATTAAGCCATCATTTTCTTCTAACATACCATTTGCATCTATAATACTAGGTTCTACAAATTCATCAGTTATATTCTTAAAATCAGTATCTTTTATTAATTCATCTATACTTTCATATTTAATACCTATACCATTTACAATAGCATCATAAGCTTTTTCTATTCTATCCCATCTATTATCTCTATCCATCGCGTAATATCTTCCAGTTATAGTAGAAATTGAACCAATATTAGTTTCATTTATTTTTTCTTCTAACATTTTTAAAAACTTTTCTTTTAAATTTGGTAAAGTATCTCTTCCATCTAAAAATATATGATAATAAACTTTATCAATATTATTTTCTTTACACATATCTATTAAAGCAAATAAGTGATTTATATGTGAGTGTACTCCTCCATCACTAAGTAAACCAAATATATGAAGTTTTGAATCATTATTTTTTACATGACTTATTATATCTTTTAATTCTTGTTTTTCATATAATGACTTATCTTCAATACTTTTATTTATCTTTTCAAGTGGTTGATATACTATTCTACCCGCACCTATATTTAAATGTCCTACTTCACTATTACCCATTTGTCCAGATGGTAATCCTACTAAATTTCCACTAGCTTCTAGTAAAGAGTGAGGATAATTTTTCCATAAATATTTTATATTATCTATATTAGATTTTAATATAGCATTTCCTTTTTCTTCTTCTCTATAACCAAAACCATCTATTATGGTAAATACTAATTTTGTCATATCATCACCATTATTATTATACCAATAAATAATAAAAAAAGACAAGATAACTTGTCTTATATAATTAAAAATTCTTCTAAATTAAAGTATTTATGATTCTTTAATTCTAATACTGGATACATATTATAATCTAATACATCTACTAGTTCATCAACTACTACATTTTTAATAACTTCATTAAATCTTGTTACTATATGTTTTCCATATTTATTTTCTAATTCTTCTATACTTTTTATAGCAACATAAACATTTAATTCATTTATAGTAGCCATTTCAAGTAAATTATTTAATTCTAATATTCTTGAATAACTTTCAAAATTATCTAAATAGAATGAAAATTTAACATTATTATCTAAACTTATGTTTACTAATTGATCAATAAATATATTAGCAATATTATTATAACTTCCTTCTTTTCCAATAATAAATATAGCTGTTTTATTTTTTAATTCATCTAATTTAATTTCATTTGTACATAATACATTAAGTAATGATTCTTTCATTAAAAATAATGTAATTTTATCTTTAATGACTGATAAAATACTTCCTTTTGTTTCAGTTGGAGCAAATGCTGTTGTAGAAGCTGATACATATATTTTATCAAGTGGATCTAGTGTTTCTAAATATTTATTAAATAATGTTGTTTCTCCTACTTTTTGATTACTTTGATTTATCATCATACTAACACTACCTAAATTTATTTCTTCTACTTTTCCTTCTTTAAACAGTGTTAAAGCCATAGCTGTAAAATATGAAGATGCAGAATTTTCCCAGAATGGATCTGCTGTTAAACTATCTGATTTAAATAATTCTAAAGATAATTTTTCTACTAATTCTATAGCAGTATCAATATCTCCTTCTTTATATAATTTATATGGTAAATAAAGTGGATTATATCCATTACTTTTAGTAGAATCTTTTAAATTTAATACTAACACATTATAATCTTTTTCTTTTAATGTTTTAGCAAACGTTCTATAGTATTCTTGCTTATTATCTAAGAATAATAAATTTTCATTATTTTCAATTGATTTAATTGTATCTTTAAATAAAACTCCTCTTGTTTTTCCTGTATCTGTTTTTCCTATAATTAATTTTTTCATATTATCACCCTTCTTTAAAATATTGTTTTCATTTTTTCTTTTGTAACTTTTTCATGTTTTCCTAATACTATTTTTCCATCGACAATATTACTTCTTAAATAGTCGACTTTTCTAATTTTTTCTTTTATATCTTCCATTTCTTTTAATAATTTTTCTTTTCTATCTAACATTACACCATCATTAAATTTACCCCAATTATCTTTTATTTCTTCTAAAGAAAAGCCTACCTCTTGTAATGTTTTTATGAGATTAAAGTCTTCTATCTGTTCTTTAGAATAATAACGATATCCTGTAAATAAATCTATTTCTTTTGGTTTAAATAAATCTATTTCATCATAATACCTGAGTGTTCTAATAGAAGTATCTGTTAATTTAGAAAATTCTCCTATTCTATATAACATTTTATCTCCTTTCATTACAATTTTAATACTTACGCTCACGTTAGAGTCAATATCTTTTTTTATCTTTTTCTTGTTTTTTTATTTTTTGTTTATCATCTTGTTCTTTTTTTTCTTTTTCTTTCTTACTTCCATAAAATTCTTCAAATTTGTTGTTTGCAACTAAATAATTGAATAAATCTTGTTTAAAATCTTTCATATTTTCACCTAATTTAATTATAACAAAAAAAGTATTAATTATTAATACTTTTCATCCATATCTTTCTAATAAAGTTAAGCGATAATGTTGAAAGTGTAAACCCAATGACAGGTACTAATGAACTTAACCATATATTATCAACCTTACTAATTATATATGAGTATAATACAACTACAAAATAAGTTAATACACATATACATATTCTTCTTGTAAAACTTGTTTCCCACTTCTTATCAAGCTCTACTCTTTTATTTCTTTCTTCTATTAATTCAATTCTTTTATCCATATTATAACCTCTTTACTTTACTATTTAGTACATTTTTTATCATTTCTCTATTCTTTTTAAATTTTTCTTTAATAATTCTTTTTATATTATCATCTATAGTACTATTTATTTTAAATTCAATATTGCTAAATATAATATCTAAATTATCATCTTCTATAATATTTAAACTACTTATTAACATATCTTTATATTCACTATATTCTTCTATAAATTTATATATAAAATTATCACTACAATTATAATCTTCCTCTGAATATTTATAATCATCTCTATCTATACCAAGTGAATATATTCCCATATCTATAGAAGCACTACTAAGCATTTTTTCATTATCAAATATAGGTGAAAAATTAATAGTTTTATTTTCCACTAAAAACATATTATCCATATGCCTATCTATATTTCCTATAATGACATCAAATATAAATATTTTTATTAATTGTTCCATTAATTTAATTGTAATGTTATTACCAAATTTTACATTTAAAGCATTTTCTATATCTTTTAAATTATTGTATTTTGAAATTTCTTTATCTTTATATACTTCACACAATAATGTTTCTAATCTTATTATTTCATCATTTTCTTTTAAAAAATTTTTACTAACAACACCTAATTCATCTACATATGTAGCTAAATCATAATTACAAGATTCTAAATTCATTTGTTTAGCTATTTCATGTGCGATTAACTCATAATAACAATTCAATATTCCTTTACATCTTTTATAATAATATTTTTCATTATTATAAATAAAATTAATTTTTCTAAATGATGAAGTATGAATAACATCTTTTTTATCAATTAAATCTAAATTAATAAAACCTAAACTATCTCTATTCATTTATTTTATTTTTTGAATTTTTTTACCATGAGATGTAATAGCATAATAGTAATTACCACATGATTCATAACCTGTCATATTAGAACCTAAATATAATTCTTTTTTAAAATCTTCTAACATTTTAATTTTTGATTTCTTATCTTTATCTTCATGTTTACCAAATATACCAATAGTTATATTACAACTATCATGATTAAATAATTTTTCCCAATCACATATATCTGATTCATCATATGGATTATGTGTCATTATACTTTTTAATGGTACATTTCTTATATTTCCATTATTTAAAATAACAGCTGGTTTCATATCTTCTACTGTAAACCTATAAAGACATAGTGGATTATTTCCTTTTTCCATTAAATAAGGTGTTAACATAATAGTAGATCCATTATTTAAAACTATTGAATCATATTTTCCTTTTCCTATTTCGACCATTTCTGAAGTATTATATGGTACTTTTAATTTTTCTAATAATTTTATATAACCTTCTGATATATTTTTTCTTTCATCAATCCACATAACAAATTCTTTTTTAAATTCTATAGAATTTACATCTATATTTTTTATACCTTGTGAATTTATAAATTGTTGCATTAATTTTTGTATATATTCATTTTGTTCCATTCTATCATTCCTTTAAGTAAATGTATTTTATCTTAAAATGATATTTTTTGTCAATAAAAAGTAGAATTAATCTACTTTATTTTATTCATAAGCTATAAATTTAGGCCCTTCATCTGATAATCCAACTTGTATTATTAATAAATCATCTTGATAAAAAATATACATAGTTTCATATCTACCATCTAACTTATATTCTATAAATGTTTCATAATCATTTCCATTGTATCTTTTATTTTTTAGTATTGGAGTTTTTCCTTCTATTAACTTTTTTACATCAATATTTTTTTCATTTGATAAAATTTCTGCACTATTTAAAAATTTATCAATATAATCTTCTTCCATCATAAATTCACTAGCACATAAATTTCCATCTACATATTCTAATGTGATTAAATAATAAATAAATTTCTTTTCTACATTTATTTTTTTTATAGTTATATCTTTTTCTTTATAATATGACATTCCATCATCATAACAAGTAACTTCTTCATATTTAGAAAAATCTTCTTTAAATGATAAATACATTATTTTATTATTTTTATCTATTACAATTAAAGGTAATAAAAATATTATTACTCCTATAATTAAAATAATTGATATTAATATTATAATTTTCTTTTTCATAAGACACCTCTATTTAATTATATCATTTTATTATAAAAAATGATATTATATTGTTGGGTGTTATAAATGAAGAAAAAAATAATTTTATTAATAATTATAATCATTTGTATTATTGGATTAACATTTTCTATAACTAATATTATAAAATGGAAAGATGATTCAAATAAAACTAAAATTCAAATAGAAAAAATAAAAGAAATTATTGAAGTAAAAGAAATTAAAGATACAGAAAAAGTTGAAATTATAGAACAAAAAGAAGAAATAAAAAAATCTAATCCTTACTGGGATTATATAAAAATGAATTTAATTAATGTAGATTTTAAAGAATTAAAAAAAATAAATAACAATACTAAAGGATGGATTAAAGTAAACGGTACTAATATTAATTATCCTTTTGTTCAATATAAAAATAATAAATATTATTTAAATCATTCATTTGATAAATCTTATAATAGTGCTGGATGGGTATTTTTAGATTACAGAAATAATATTAATAATTTAGATAAAAATACAATTATTTATGCTCATGGTAGATATGATCAAACAATGTTTGGATCTTTAAAAAATATTTTAAAAAGTAATTGGTTTAAAAATAGTAATAACTATGTAGTTAAATTATCTACTGAAAAAGAAAATACTTTATGGCAAGTATTTAGTGTATATCGCATACCTACTACTAATGATTATATAAAAGTTAAATTTAATTCAAATGAAGAATTTATTAATTGGACAAATATGCTTATTAAAAGAAGCTCATACAATTTTAATACAAAAGTAAATGAAAATGATAAAATACTTACCCTATCAACTTGTTATAATGATAATGATAAAGTTGTTATGCATGCTAAATTAATCAAAAAAGAAGCAAGATAGCTTCTTTATTTTGTTTCTTTTTTAAAATACATCATTGTTCCTAATAAACATACAAATGATATTAACCCAATTAATATATATATAATAATATTATCACTAGTTTGGGGATTAATTTCATTTTCCTTACTTATATCATTATTAAATTCTTCTTTATCTGTAATTATATTATCTTCTTTTATACCTGTAGCTATTATTTCTATATCATCTGTAATAGCACTTTTTGATATTACAATATTACCTGTTGTTTTATCATATGTATAATATTCTTTTGATAAATAAGATTCGCCTATTTTAATAGCAATTGTATCAGGTAATTTATAACCTGTATTATAAATTAATTTAGTTTTATAATCACTTAATCCATCTATTTCTAAAGAACCATTACTAGTAAGATTAATTAAACTGTATTTAATATTATATATTCTTTCAAATTCTACATCTACAATAACCGAATATTCTGGCATAACAAATGAATTATCAGTAACTTCTACAATTACATCTTTATCATCATCTTTATAAACATTTATTTTTTTTACTTTATAATTTTGATTAGGTGTTATAGTAAGTTCTATATTAGTTCCTTTTGTCTCACTATCTACATTACTTTCTATTTTACCAAATTCACTATTATTTATTGTTATATTATGCTTAGTTAATTTCAAAATTAAATGTATTGTTGAATCTTTTTGAACTTCATAATCAGCTAATGTTCTACCTTCTTCTAATTCTTTACCTTTAAAGATTAATCTTTGTCTATCTGGTTCAATTCCTTCTTTTTCTTGAATTTTAGCTTTAACAGCTTCTATAGTATCACTTGATTCTACTTCTAAAGTTATATTTTTACCAGTAAGAGTTTTTACAAATACTTGCATAGCATCCACTTTTAATGGACATAACACTATAAACATAACTAAAAATATAAATACTTTTAAACTTTTTTTCATATATATCTCCTTATTAATGATATGTAATTATTTTTTATTTTAATATCATATTAAAAATTAATTTTCTTTGTATTTTTATATTCTTCTTCTATCAAATCTTCAAATCTATCTAATTCTTCATTAAAGTCTCCTGCATTACATTCTCCAACTACTTTTACAAATTCTATAGAATCTTTCCCATATTTATTTTTTATAAATTCTACAAACAATGTTTCATCATAACAATTAGTATTCTTCCATTTATCAAATTCTTTTAATAAATCATCTATTTTTTCATATACTTCTTTTTCTACTTTATATAATGAGATATCACCATCTGTACTTAATAATAAATTTTTCATTTTATACCTCCTAATATATAAATATTGTATCACAAAAAAAGAAGATTTAATTAATCTTCCTTTTCTTTTTTGAAACAATATTAGTAATTACTATAAATAATATTGTAAATAATAATATAACTATCATATTTATAAATATTGGTTTTAATGTTTCAAAATTAAATACTTCAATTGTTTTTAATAACTCATTTGTTTTAATATACCAATAAGATGGTAATACATGAGCTATATTAATTACACTACTAGGTAACCATTCCATTGGAACAAATGCTCCACATAAGAAACTTGTACCTAAAGCAACTACATTAACAATACCATTAATTGCATTTTTATTATTAACTAATGTTGCAATTAAGAAAGCTATCGTTAAAGAACATATCATAAATATAAATGAATTTATAATATAGATAATTCCATGTGTAGTAAACATTATATCACCTAGTAATATAAATCCTAATACTACATAAAAAATCCATAATATAATAGCAAATAATCCATTTGATAATAATAAATTTTTATTATGAGTGCTTGTTTTCATACTACTTATAATAGTTCTTTTTTTAACTTTTATTTCATTAAAACTTGATAGTATTAAACATATTACATATACAAGACCTGCAAGTAAACTATAATTCATAAAATTATAATAGAAAGTTGCACGTGCTAAATTATTTGTATCTAAGTTAGATGTTAATTCTATTTCTGTTTTAACACTTAATGTTTTATTTATATTACTTATTATCTCTTCTTCATTATCTAATTTAGCATTATATGTATTAGCAACCTTAACATATTTTTCTAACATCATATGAGCTAAACTAGCATTATAATCTCCTGTACTTTTTATTTCTATTTTAGGATTTTTATTATTTAAGAAATCTTCTCTATAATTATCTGGAATATAAATAATATAATTTACATCTCTATAGAATAAAGCATCATTTATTGCTTCTTCTGTATCTTTTATATCTATTATATTACTATTATCTTTTATATAATCAATTAAGTTTTTAGTAATACCTTTATCTTCATCATTATTAATTATTAATATATCTGGTTTAGTTGATTCAAAACTAGTAGCTGTATCACTTGTTTGCATATTTAATCCACCAAATACAACTAAAAATACTGTATACATTATAATTGGTGTTTTACAAGACTTTAATACTTTTAAGAATGTTTTAAATACTATCATATTTTTGCCTCCTTAAACTGAATATCGATATACTAATAAGTATAAAAGCAAAAATAATTAAACTGATTATATTAAAGAAATATCTAGTCTCAGTATCATAATAATATAATGAATAAAATCCATCTGTTATCATACTAGCAGGATTTAATTTATTAATAATTGGTACATTCTTATCTACTATATATTTCATAGTTATTCCCATCATACCTGATAAGAAACATCCTAACATTGTAACAGATATAATAATACCTGTTTTTGTATTTTCATTAGTTTTAAACATAGCTGATACAAATACTCCTAATGCAAGACCTGCTAATGTACCTACTAAAGCAAGTAAAATAATAAGTGGTAAATTATTACCATAATCTACTTTAAGTACAAAAGTTGTATATAAGAATAATAAAGCTATACCTATTACTTGTACTATATAACTAGCAAGTAAACTACTAATTATTAATTTTGATTTTTTTATAGGTGCTACTGAAACTCTTTTTCCATTATTAGTCATATTAGCTAAACAACCATTTAAAGCTACCATTCCAAGTATTCCACCATATAAACAAGTCATCGCAATTAAAGTATAAAATTCTATCATTGTATAGCTTAAATTACTACTTGATATATCTTCTATATTTGCTTCACTATTTTCAATAATAGCCATAATATCATTTGAAATTGCTTCATAATTATAGTTACCATTTTTTATTTCTATTTCTGTTAAACTATTCATCATTATTTCATTTTGTTTTATTTCTTCTGTTACCGTTTTTAATATAGTTTCATTTATACCACTAGTTTTAACAAATATTTTAAATCCATCTTCATATACTAAGTAACCACTTACTTTTTCATCTTCTAATAATTTAGAAGCTTCTTCTTTAGTTGTATAATTTATATTAAATAATCTATCTTCATTATTTTTATCACTTAAATTATTAAATATTTCTTTATACATTTCATTATTATTAAATTGTTCATTTTCTACTATAGCTATATCTATAATATCTAATTGTTCACTACTTTCTATATCTTTAAATGCCATATTAAATAGTGTTCCTAATATTATTGGAAAAGCAAATGTCCAAAATATTAGCATTCTATTTTTAAAGAGAGTTTTTAATGAATATTTAAAATTATGAAAAAACATTAATCTCTAAGTTCCTTACCTGTTAATGATAAGAATACATCATTTAAGGTAGGTCTTTCTACAAATATATTATTATATTTAATTCTCTCTTTTTTTAGATATTCCATTAATTCTAATAAATTATTTTTACCCTTTTTATATGTTATAAGTAATGTATTATTAGAATAAGTAGCTACATCTACTGTTTTAAATTTATTTATTTCTTCTAAATGTTTATCATCTAATTTATTTATTTCTAAACTTATTTTTTCTTCTATATCTGATAAAGCTTTTAATTCATCACAAGTACCACTAGCAATTATACGACCTTTATCTAAGATAATAACTCTATCACATAATATTTCTACTTCTTCCATATAATGTGTTGTATATATAATAGTAGCACCTTGTTCTCTTAATATTTTAATTCCATCTAATATATTATTTCTACTTTGTGGATCAACCGCAACTGTAGGTTCATCTAAAAAGATTAATTTTGGTTTATGAGCTATACCACATGCAATATTAAGTCTTCTAAGAAGTCCACCTGATAATTGTTTTGGATAAAAAGTTTTAAAGTCTTCTAATCCTACTAATTTAATAGCGTCTTCTATATATAGTTTTCTCACTTTTTTATCATTTATATAAAGTCCACAGAAATAATCAATATTATCATATACTGTTAATTCTTCAAATAAAGCAACATCTTGAAATACTACTCCTATTTCTTTTTTTAATTCATATGAATCCGGAGTCATTTCACTTCCAAATATTTTAATACTACCTTTACTAAAATTTAATAAAGATAAAATACAATTTATAGTTGTAGACTTACCACTTCCATTAGGACCTAATAATCCTAATATTTCACCTTCATATACTTCAAATGATAAGTTATCTACTGCTTTTAAATTTTTATATTCTTTTGTTAATTTTTTTACATCAATAACTTTGTTCATATACACTCCTCTTTTCTAAATAATTATAACATATTTTAAATATGTGGTATAATGTTTATAGGTGATTTTATGAAAAAAGTATTTCTTTTAATATTAGTTTTATTTACTTTTACTGCTTGTGGTAAAAAAGATAATTTAGAAAATTATTTAAAAAATGATGAATTAAAAGAAGCATTTCAAGTAGTATTAGAAGATAGAAGTTTAGAGGATGATTGGACTTTTTTAAGAAAACAAAAATTTAATGATGAAGAATTTTATGTATTTAAAGATAAAGAAAATAAAATAGATATAATGCGCATTGAATTTGAAGATGATGAATATAATTTTTTTATTGGATATAATATAATAAACTATCCTGATCCAGATTATGAATATGAAGATTATGATATATTATATGTATATAAAGAAAATAACAAATGGAAAATTAGATATGGAGGAGAATAAAAATAGACTTTTGGTCTATTTTTTATTGTAACGAAAATTTGTTTGTGTTATAATAGTTATAGGAATATTCAATAGTTGGGTGGTGCCAAACTTCATATCGAAGGGAGGCGATAATATGAAAAAGAAAGATTTATTAATCTTTTCTCAAAACATTATCATATTTCTCTTAATATTATTGTTATTTATAGCTTTAATATAAAAGAAAACCACCTAACTCAGCAATGATTTAGGTGGACCCAAATATATTGGCAACACTCAACATGCAAAAATTGAATGTTCCTTTTTTATTTTATGCAAGTTCACCTCGCATATTCATTATAACAAATATATATTATTTTTTCAATATTTTTATGGTAACCAAAATAATAAATCAATTGAACTAATTAATGTATTTTTTAATTTATCATTTGTTTTACACATTTTAATTATTGTTCCTAAGAATAAATAAATACTAATTCCTATAACAATACCACCTACCCATTCTGTATTAGCAAGTACAGTAAACGCTAATACAAATAATATTAATGATATTGCTAACATAATATAATAAATCTTTTTCATAATATAAATCCTTTACTTTTTTTTACTAAACTTTCTTATTTCTCCATCAAAATCTAATTCTAAAGTATTTTCATTATAACTAACTAATTTAATAGTTGTTATTGTTTGATCAGATGGTTCAATACATTCTAGTTTAATTGTTTTCTTTTCATCATCATATGTGTAATTTTCACATATATCAGCATCATTAACTGGATTACCACATGCACATGAATAACTAAAAAATCCATCAGATGAAAATCTTATTGTTTCAGTATCATTTTCAGCATCTCTTGTCCACCATACATTTGTAAATGAATATTCGCTATAGTCAATTTTTTGTTTTTTCTTTTCTTTACATCCTGTCATTCCAAAACATAGTGATATAACTAATAAAACTAATAATATCTTTTTCATATAAACTCACCTACTATAAATATTAACATAAAAACAGATAATTATCAATTAATCATCTGTTTAATAAATTGTATTTTACTTATATAGTTTTATTTTTCATCATCTTCATAAACAAAAACTTCTAATATAAATGACATTACAAGTCCTATCGTACAGATAAAGAAAAGAATATAAGATAAATTTTGTAAAAAAGTAATTTTTAGTATTTCAATAGATAGATATCTTGCTAAAATACGAACTATCAATAATATAAAAATAGTTTTAGATAATATGCTTGTAAGTTTATTTAAAATTTTACACATTTTATCAAGTCTCTTCTTTAGTAAAAGAAGATTTTCTTCTGCTTTTGTTATATAATTTTCTTTTTCTATTTTTTCTCCTGACATTAATTCATTTATATTAGTGTCTAATTCATTACAAATATCTTTTAATAACGAATAATCTGGCATTGTTGTCCCATTTTCCCATCTAGATATAGATTTATTACTTACACCTAGTTTTTCTGCTAATTGTTCTTGAGTCATATTTTTTTCCTTTCTTAACTTCGCAATAAATTTTCCAATTTTTTCTTGATTCATAATTTATCTCCCTTTCTGAAATTAATTTTATAATATTGACTCAATAATTTACAGGACAAAACCTGAGAATTATAAATTTCTATTTATCTATTACTAATATTATATCTTACGAAAATCAAATTAATTATAGAGTTGCTACTTTGTTTTCTAAACAAATATCTTTTTACACATTTATTACCAAATAAATGGTATTAATCTATACTTTACTTTATTTTTATATTCTTTATATCCTTTTAATTCTTTTTCTAAAACTTGTTCTTCATTTTTTATTCTTTTAGCAATTATAAAAGGATATATTAAAAATATTATAAAAGATATAACTGATCCTAATACTAATGGCATTGATAAAAATAAAAATATTGTTACTGAATACATTGGATGTCTTACAATTTTATATAAACCTGTATCTATTACTTTTTGATTATTTTGTACTTCTATAGTACGTGATAAAAATGTATTTTCTCTTAATACTTCAGCATATAGTATATATGATAGTAAAAATATAATTGATGAAATTATAACTATAATATTAGGTATTTGTATCCAATTATATCTATGATTTAATCCTGCTATAATAAAACCTACTAAAAACATTAAACCACTTAACGCTACTACTTCTTTTTGTTCTTTTTCTGTTTCTTTAGCATTAATTCTACTTTTTAATAAATTTGGTGATTTTATCATCATAACTATACCAGCAATAAACATTGGTATAAATAATAATCCCATAAATAACCATCCATTTAAATAATTTATTGTACCAGCTGGAATAAATATAAGTAATCCAACAAGTATAACTCCTAATATAAATTTTAATATAGCTTCTATTAATAATTTAACATTCATAATAACTACTCCTTTATTTACTTAATTATAACACAAAAAAAGAAGATATTTTCTTCTTTTTATTTGCAATATTTTTGTATATTATTTTCATCATATGATTGATTTTTCATTACTTTAAAATATTCATCTTCAGTATCTTTATTACATCTTATAACATCATAAAATGGTGTATCATAGTAAATTGCTGTATCAGCTGTCATTTTAACTGTTGAAAATCTTGGTGCTTGATTAATATTAACTACACTTATATAATCAATAATAAATAAAACAATTAAAAATATAATAAAATATCCAAAATTAAATAATAATCTTTTCGCATAATTTAATTTTCTTGTAAATTTAGAAACACCTACTAATGACATTATTACTCCTATTACAGAATAAACACTTCCCCAACTACTTTCACTTGGAAATATGGTCATCGCAGTTATTGCTAATAATATTCCAAATGTAATTAAAATAATACCAATTAAATTATTCTTTTCTGATACTTTTTTATTAGTATAATCAATTGTACTAATAATATTTTCTTCTAGTTTTTCTTGATATTTATCTTTTGATACTTTTTCTCCACTTATTAAATCATTAATTGAAATATCTAATATTTCACACAATGGTTTAAATAAAGATAAATCTGGCATATTTCTTCCATTTTCCCAATTACTAATTGATTTATCAGTAACACCTAATTTTTCAGCTAATTCAAATTGTGTTAATTTTTTTGATTTTCGACATTCTAAAATAAACTTCCCTATTTTTTCTTGATTCATAAAAATCACTCCTTTTCATGTTTTCATTATATTATCTATTGATAAAATTTAACAGGAAACATTACTAGAGTTTTAAATTCTAGATATTCTGTACAAAAACATTACTATTTATATTACAAAAATATTATATCATGAAAAACAAATCATTTTATTGATTTGTATTATAATTTATATTACTATTTATCAATTCTAAAATTTTTTCTAAATAATATTATATATGTAATTAAACATAAAAAGTCGATAATAACCATAAATAAATTCGTTTTATTAACAAATAGTTTTATAGAAAAATCAATTAATTCAATTAGAATATAAATAAATGGTAACATTAATAATAAATTACCTAAAACATTTCTTTTTTTAGCATTAAATAATACATATGCTAATAAACCACAGATTATTGCATAAGGTATTCCATAAAAAATAATATCGAAAAAAACATTATTAAAATTTAAAACACCAGCACCACTTTGTACCAATCTAGTAATTTTTCCAACACCAGTAAAGAAAAACATAAAATATACATATAACATTTCAGATATTACAGCACTCTTTCTTTCTTTTGAAAAAAATACAATAACTGCAGAAGTAAACACCCAAAAACCTAATGACATCGAACTAAACAAACTAAAAGACCATAAATCATCATGTGGAAACTGACTAAAAAACCAAACTACTAATCCAGCTAATACACCTAATATACTTACAATTAAATATGATTTAAAATTATTCTTAATTATATCTTTCATGAAATCATCTCACTTTCTAATTACTATTTATCTTCTTTATAACTAACATAAATATCTATATCAAATACTTCTTTAATATGTTTATAATATTTTATTTTTACCATCTTATACTTTTTATTTCGACTAACTTTAGATCTAGCATCTCTTGTTATTTCTAATTTTGTTTTTTCTCCATTTATATATCCAGTAATATATGTATTATGACTATTTTTATAAACATATTCTCTTTTAACAACTGAGTCCATCATTATTACTTCTTTTGATCCTTCTTTAATATCTTTATAATATGTATATCCTCTACTACTAACAGCTATTTCAAAAAATATAACAATTAAAATAATTATTATTGAAATAGTTTTATGTTTTTTTAAAGCATTTATTCTATTATTTTTATTTGATACTAATAAAAATATTATAATTGGTATTAATATAATTAAAATACTACCACATATACAAAATGAAAATCCTGTTAAAAGATAACCATCATTTGATGATAATAATTTTCCTAATAAAAAACCTAATAATCCTGGAATAAAAATTACTAATGCAGTTATTATTAAAGCTATTAAAATAATTGCAATAATTAATAAAAATATCTTCATTTTACTTAAACTTGATTTTTGTTTAGTCATTTATATACTCCTTTTATATAGAATCTCTTAAATCAAATATTTTTTTATTAAGTGATTCAGGTAAATCAATTATATATTCTTCATCATTATCATTCATTACTTCTGTTTTATAATACCATGAATCTTTATAATTAGCTAAACTTATAAGAGCATATACAGTATTATCTTTACTTATTTTCTTTATACTAGCAAACCCTTTTATATCATCAAATTTCATAGTATCTTTTCTACTTTTATTTTCCATATCATATAAATATTTTAATTCTTCTTTACTTATTGATATAGATTTTTTTACTTCTTCATCATTTATATCAAATACAATAAACCATTCATAATTATTATCATCTTTATAATATTTTTTAGCTTCTTTTACTTGTTTATCAAGAATATATAAATCTCCATCAAAATATACTGCATCCCATTTTTTATGTTTTATAGGATGTATTATATCTTCTTCATAATATTCATTACTATTAAATCCATATGTAAATATATCCATATTATATTCTAAATTAACATATGTTTTTCCTTTATAACTAATTGTATCTTTAAAACTTTCTTGTTTTAATATTAAACAAATAATCATAACAAATGATAATAATAAAACTATTACATTTTTATTAAATATTTTTTTCATATAATCACTCTTTCAATTTATTCTTTATTTGATTATAACATAATAAAAACAAATCTAAAAAGATTTGTTTTTTTATTCACAAAAACCATTCTTATTTTCAAAATATTTATCAATGTTTTCCTTTGTTTTATCAATATTTCCAAAATCAACATAATCATCTTTTAATTCTTTTTGTATTTCTTTTGAACAATTTGAACAATTGAAATATCCATCGCTTCCTACTTCAATTAAATAATCATTTTCATTTAATGTACATTGTAATTCAATTCCTTCTGATTTTTTAACTTCTAGTGAATCTTTATTAAATGAAAATATAATCAATGAAACAAAATCAACAACTAACATTATAATAAAACATATACCAATCCATTTTGCTACTCTAAGTACTAAACCTGCTAATTTTTCTGTATTACTTACTTTTTCAACTAAAATACTTTTAACATCATTATCTAATAATTCATCAATACTTATATTTAATTCTTTTGAAAGTAATTTAAGTTGTTCTGGATTTGGAGCTGTTTCTCCTAATTCCCAATTTGAAATTGTTTGTCTTGTTACATTAACCTTTTCCCCTAATTGTTCTTGTGAAAGTCCTTTTTTCTTTCTTGCATTTAATATTCTTTCTCCTAAATTCATAATTATCTCCTTTCATTAACAATTATAAAATATTAGTAACCAACATATCTACCAAATTGCTTTGGAAGTTTGTCAAAGTTTTTTAACATTTATAATATTATAACAAAAAAAGATTAAAACTTTAATCTTATTTTATTTCTAATGTACTTAATAAATCTTGTATATATGAATCTTTAGTAAATTCTTCTCCCATAAATGTAAATACATAAGATTTACCATTTCTAAATATATGTGCTTCTTTTATATTAGTTTTTAAGTTATATATAAATCCTGTATAATCACCTGATATAATTGTTGTACTTGAAACTAATGGAAAAGCAATAGAAACATATGTGTTAATTGCATAGTTTTCTCTCATTTCTCTAATACTAGTAAATAAATTATTTTCTAAATAATAATTTTCTTTTACATATTTAAAGAAATCTAAATCATTATTAATATCTTTTCTTAATAAGAAATATTTCATATCAGCATCATTAAATTGTCCCCTATCTTTATTATTCATTATTACTAATGAATTTGATGCTAACATATCTATATATGTATCTGTTTTACCCATGAATATAGCTGATTTCATTTTATTGTTTTCATCATATAAAACATATTTAGTTGAATCCATTTTATTTATTTTTTCTATCTTTTTAAATTTAGAAAAATCATTTCTTATTTTTATATCATCTACTGTTAAGTAATCTTTTTCATTAATTGTTTTTTTATAAATTTTAATTGTTTTATCTAGTGTTAATCCACTTATTATTTGTTTATAATTTTCTGGTTTTTCTGCATTATATTTATTTAGCAAAATACTCTTATATATTAAAAATCCTAAAGATACAATTAAAACAATTGATACAATAACACTTATTATAATTTTTATTTTATTTTTCTTTATTTTATCTTCAGCATAGTTTAAAGTATTTTCTACTACTTCATCTGATTTTATATAAACATTATCTTTTTCTATTTTTTCTCCATTTATAAGTTCTACAATAGATACTTCTAATACTTCACTTAATGGTTTTAAAAGTGATATATCCATTAAACATCTACCATTTTCCCATTTACTTATTGCTTTATCTGTTACTCCTAATTTATTAGCTAATTCTTGTTGAGTTAGATTTTTTTCTTTACGAAGTTCTGATATAAATTTTCCTATTCTTTCTTGATTCATATTAATACCTCCTACGATAAATAAATTATACTATAAATATTTCACAATGTATGTATACTATTGGTAGAATTAAAAAAAAGAAGTTTTTACTTCTTAATTTTGTGATTTAAAAGGATGTTTTAATTTATTTTTTAATTCTTTAAAAATAATTTCTTTAGCAATATTATAAATATTATGTGCTTCTTCTTCTGTAAATGAATTTATCATTAAATCATTAATTATTTTATCGCTATTTTTTTTACCAACAAATGAATTATTTTCTAAAACATCATTAATTATAATACATTTATCTTCACTATAATTTGTTTTTTCTTGTAATGCTTTAATGAATTCTTTTTTATTCATTTTCTTCACCATATATTGTTCCTTTTGAATCTAATTGAATTTCATAACCATATTCAAAAACTAATGACATACTATATAAGAATAAGATTTCTATAATATCAAATAATTCTATTCCAAAACCATCTACCATTGTTCCAGTACACAAGTCTATTATAAATCCACTTATATTAGATACAATAATAGATATAATCATTAAGGTAGCCATTTTTTTAATATACTTAACATTTTCTAATGTAAATGGTGTTTCTCCATTATGTATATTAATAAATAATTTTTCTAAATACATTAAAGTAAAATATAATAAAACTAGTGTTGATATTAATAATACTAAAGTTATTTCTACAAATAATATTATTGATACAGTAGATGTTCCTTCTAATTTATTTAATATTTTAGTTAATACTAATACTTCTTCACTATCAGTTATATTATGTGATTCTTTATTATCACTAAATATAATTTCTTCTTCTGTTATTTCATAATTTACTTTATTATCAAATATTTCTAATGTATTTTTTTCTACTTTAATATTTCCTAATAAAAATGGCATTCCTATTAATAGAATTGTAAGTATACAAATACCTATCTTATTTATAATTTTACCTATTCTTGCGATTACATAAATTACTTTACTTAGTTTTTTCATTTGGTTTTGTTTTTCTTTTTTGAATTTAACTACATTCATTTTTATCTCTTCATCTAATGAATCTAAATCTATTAATTGTTCATTTACTAAATCATTTATATTACAATGAAAAATTGAACATAAAGCAAGTATATTACTCATTTCAGGATATGCTTCACCTGTTTCCCATTTTGATACACTCTGTCTAGATACACCTACCTTTTCTGCTAATTGTTCTTGTGATATTTTTTTTAATTTTCGTAAACTTTTTAAATTGTCTCCAAACTTCATTAGACTTCCTCCTTTCATAGTTAAATTCTATATTTTTTTTAATTTAAATTCTACCAACTTTCGGTTGCATTTTTATTTTTTTACAAAAATATTCACTTTTAATCTAATTTTTATTGTAGCGAATTTTTGTTTGTATTATAATTATTTTGGGAATATCAGTTGTTGAGTGTCTACCTCCATTCAATCTAGAAAGGAGGTTTGATAAAATGAAAAAAAGAGAATCATCTCTCTTTATCATAATTCTACTATTATTTTTTATAGTAATCACCTTACTATATAGATAATAAAAACATCTGATTTCAACAATAGTTGATTTCAGATGAAGTCCAATAAGGGATTACATCTGATTCGCACAATCAAATGTATCCTTTTTTTATTTTATGAAGTTTCCTTCACTTACATACATAATAACATAAATATAGATTTATATCAAGAAAATTTATACAGCTTGTTTTGATTTTTCATAGGCTTCTTTTAAAGCACAAGCTAATTGATCTGCACATGAAGTATTTTTAAATCCACATGTAATTCCACCTATTTTATCAATAATTTCTTCTACTGTTAATCCTTCTACTAATCTAGGAAGTGCTTGTAAATTACCAGGACATCCTCCACCTAAAAATTTAACATTAGTAACTATATTACCATCTAAATCAAATGTTATTTCTTTAGCACATGTATTTTTTGTTTTATAACTATAATTCATATTATTCTCTCCTTCTAAAGAAAAAGGTATTATTTACCTTTTTTTCTACATATATTTTTATAGTTTTCTGCTACTATTACAATTATAAGTGAGAATACAAATACTAACCATATTGTTTTAAATGGTAATGTTGTTATATTTAAGAAGTTTGCAAGTACTTCTACATTTGTAACAACTAATTGTAAAATAATTGATCCTATAATTGTAAATATTACAAGTGGATTACTTTTTATAGAAGTTTTAAATATACTATTTTTTTCACTTCTACAATTAAGTACATGTATATTTTGTATAAATACCATTAGTAACATCACTATACTTCTTGCTAATAATAAATCTGTATTATTATCTATTAAGAATTTCCATACGCTAAATATCATAAATGATATTGTAAGACCAAAGATTAATACTTCTCTCATTAAATCTTTACTAAATATTGATTCTTTTGTACTTCTAGGTTTTTCAGCCATTACATCAGTACTTGATGTTTCAAAAGAAAGTGCTATATCTTGAATACCATCTGTTACTATATTAATCCATAATAATTGAATTGCAAGTAATGGTAATTCATATCCAAATCCTACTGAGAATAAGTAGAATAATACTTCTGCCATACCACATGATAATAAGAATAATATTATTTTTCTTATATTAGCATAAGCTATTCTTCCTTCTTTAATACCTGCTACTATAGATTTAAAATTATCATCTATAATTATCATATCAGCTGTATCTTTTGCTACATCTGTTCCACTACCCATAGCAACACCTATATTAGCACATTTAATTGCAGGAGCATCATTTACTCCATCACCTGTTACAGCTACAAATTCACCCATTCTTTTAAATGCTTCTACAATATGTAATTTATCAGTTGGTGTAACACGTGAGAATACTCTTTTTGATTTAACTAATTTATCAAAATGTTTTTTACCTTTTTGATATGCTTCTTCTACTTCTTTTCCTGTAATTACATCATCAACTGATTTAGCAAGTCCTAATTCTTTTGATATTGATAAAGCTGTTAATGGATGATCTCCTGTTATCATAACAACTTTTATTCCTGCTTTATTACATTCATTAATAGAATCTACTACTTCTTCTCTAATTGGATCTATAAAAGCTACCATTCCTAAGAAATCTAAATCTTTTATATTAGCTTCATTTGTGTCTTTTACTACACCATCACATACAGCTATAACTCTATATCCATCTTTAGATAATTCTTCATTTTGTTTTATATATTCTTTTTTCTTAGATGAAAATTCCATTACTTTTTCTAATGATCCTTTTACAGTACATCTTAACTTTCCATCTTTTTTATAGAATACTGCTGAATATTGTTTTTCTGATTCATATGGTATTAATTCTTGTTTTTCTAGTTTTATTGTATCCTTCATTTTTTCTTTTAAAACTAAGAATGCTATATCAATTGAATCTCCATAATATATAGTTGCTTTTTTTTCTTCTTCAAAGTGTGCTTCATTATTTATAGCACATAAATTTACTAAATTTAAAACATCATCATAATATTTTTTGTCATTAATTATTACTTCACCTTTAGTATTATAACCTGTTCCTGTTACTTCTATATTTTCACCATTTGGTAATACTATTTTTCTAGCAGTTTGTTCATTTACTGTAAGAGTTCCTGTTTTATCACTAGCAATTACTGTACAACTACCAAGTGCTTCTACAGAATTTAAATTTTTAACAATTACATTTTTCTTACTCATTCTATTTGATGCGATTGTAAGTGCCATTGTAAGAGCAAGTGGTAATCCTTCTGGCATTGCTGATACTGATAAAGCTACTACTGATAAAAATATAGCTTTCATTTCATAGTGATTTAAATATAAAACAATTGCTGAAATAATTGCGATTACAATTATTAATACACTTATTTGTTTTGTAAATTTTTCCATTCTTATAGTAAGTGGTGTTTTTTCTTCTTCTGCTTCTGATACTTGTTTTGCTATTTTACCTATTTCTGTATTAACACCAGTTTCTACTACTACTGCTTTACATCTTCCTGTTATAACATTACATCCTGCATATAACATATTTTTTCTTTCTGCTAAAATAACTTCTTCTTCTATTAATAGATTATTTTTATTTACATTAACGCTTTCTCCTGTTAATACTGATTCATCTACTTGTAAATTAGTACTTTCTATTATTCTAGCATCTGCAGTTATTTTAGATCCACTTTCTAGTAAGATAATATCTCCTACTACTAAGTCTTCACTATCTACATATACTTCTTTACCATTTCTTAATACTTTATTTTTTGTTTTTAACATTTTACTTAATGCTTCTGCTGATTTTAATGCTTTATTTTCTTGATATGTTCCCATAATAACATCTAGTAAAATTATAAATAAAATAACTAATGCATCTACTGTTTCTCCTACTATAAATGAAACTATAACAGTAAATACTAATATTAATTCAATTGGAGATAATAATTCTTTCATAAATAGTTTTGCTATACTATCTCTTTTTTTAGAAGGTAATACATTTTTACCATATTTAGCTGTTTTTTTAGTTACTTCTTTTATTGTTAATCCTTTATCACTTGATTCAGTCTTTTTAATAACTTCTTCTACTTCTTCATTATAATACATAAAATCACCTAATCTTCAAAACTAATATTACATCTAGATAATCTAGTATATATATTTTTTTCTCTTTTTCTTTTCATGATTTCAAATAAGAAATCTCCTACTACTTCCCATATAGCAACTGACCCTGCTATTAAAAATAATTCTCCTAATAAATCATGTACATGAATTGAAACATTAATTAGTATTATTCCTATTAAAGCAAATGTCATTTTAAAAATACCATCATATTTATCATTTCTATTAAATAGTACTGTTTTTTTTCTATAATATCTTCTTATTAATGATTCTAATTCACTTTGTTTTTCTTCATCAAATTCACCTTTTATTGTAATTGATATTTCATCTAAAGATATTTGTTTTGCTATTTCAAATATATAATTAGCTAATTCTTCAGATAATTCTTCTTTATTAAATTTATTAAATGCATCTTCATAATTATTTAATTCTATATTTATCATATTTACCACCTATTATAAATTATAACAAAAAAATACAATTTACTCTAGCAAATTGTATTTATTTTACTATTACTCTACACTAATATTAGCACCATCATATATAGCTGTATATTTATCATATACTAGTTTAGCTTCACTTACACCATAACTACCTATTTTAAATGTTCCACTATCTGGTCTTGTACCTTTAAATGTAATAGAATTTAGTAATGCTTTACATTCCTCATTATAAGTTGTTTTATTAGTTATAGTACAAGTAGTACCATTAGCTGGTATATTTGATGCTTCTGTTCCTAATTGAGCTAATGTAATATAATTATCAATCGCATCTATATATCCACGTAATGATGTTCTAATAGACATTTTTTTAGATTCTATTATTGTACCTACTGTTCCCGGTGGAGCTGTATTTTCATTTTTTGTTTCTTCTTTTACTTCTTCTTGATTAATATTTGTATTTTCTTTTACTTCTTCTTTTTTATTACATCCACTTAATAGTATTATAGAACATAACATAATCATTATAAATTTCATTTGTTTCATATTATTACACCTCTATTATAATTTTACTATTATTATGGTTAGTTGTAAATAAAATATTTTGTATAAAAAATAGAACTTTTATAATAAAAGTTCTTAGATACATTGTATCATTTTATTTATTCTTATCATAATGATTCTAATAATAAAAAAATAGTACTCAATCTCATAGATTAAGTACGTTACACAATTAATTGGGTAAGTACTCAACATGGAAAAGTTAAGTATTTCCCTTTTTTATTTTATGCAAGTTTCCTTGACACATTCATTATAACATATATATTTTTTTATTTCAATATATTTTAATGATGATGGTGATGATGATTTGAATGTTCTACTTTAAAATCACAATGTTCTTCAGAACATACTTCATCTTTTTCTTCTAATTCTATTGTAACATGGCTTATTCTATGTTCTTTTAATTCTTCTTTTATTTGTTGTTTTATATTTTTATTTTTTAAATCTGCTACTACATGCATAGTAGCATAATTATTATATCCATCTATACTCCATATATGTATATGGTGAATATCATATACATCTTTTATTTCTAATAAATGTTCTTTTATTTCATTAATATCTATACCATTAGGTATTTTTTCTAAGAATAAATCTAATATTGATTTAAGATTTTTTAATGTATTTACTAATATAAATATAGCAACTAATATAGACATTATTGGATCTATTATACTAATATCAGTAAATTTCATTATAATAGCACCTATTAATACTACTACCCATCCTAATACATCTTCTAACATATGTAGATTAACTGATTTTTGATTTATAGAATGTCCTTCTCTTGTAAAATAAGCTGCTAGAAAATTAATTATTACTCCTATTACAGCAAATATAATCATTCCATTATAATTAACTTCTACTGGATTTATTATTCTATCTATTGCATTTACTATAACTAATAATGATCCAAATAATAATATTACAGTTGTTATAGTAGCACCTAATACTGAATATCTAGCATATCCATATGTATATTTTTTATCTGGTTTCTTCTTACTTTTATTTTCTAAAAAATAAGATATTCCAATACTTAATGAATCACCTATATCATGTATAGCATCTGATATGATTGCTACACTATTAGTAAATAATCCTCCAATAAACTCTATAACTGCAAACATTAAATTAAGTAAAAAAGCTATTAATATATTTTTTTCAGTCTTCATACTATCACCTATTTAATTATAACACAAAAAAGCAATTTAATTTGCTTTCTTCTTTTCCATATATGTTTCTTTAAATTTTTTGATAGATAATATTAAGAATAATATAGCGAATGCTATTATTATAATACCACCTATCATATTATCTTTTAAAATTGATACACCCATAAATACAAATAATAGAATGAATGCAGTATATGCTAATACTATTAAAGCTATAAGTGGATATCTAATAAATTTACTTATCTTTTTATTTTGACTAGCTTCTCCTACTCCTTCAAATAATAATTCTATTATAAATTCAAATATAAGTTCCATAATACTTCTCCTTTTTTATAATAAAATTATAACATAATTATTAAATATTTAAAACTATTTGTTCTCTTCAGGGGCGCACGCATAGTCAATATATAAATTTATACAAACTGATAAAATCCTTATAAATACTGGCTTTTATGAATAGTTCCTAATACCAGTTTTTATAAAACTATAATAAAAATGGGACCTAAATAGAACCTAAAATTTATTTGTACTCTTTTTGGGGCCTAAAACGAAAGGTAAATTTATATGATTAGAAAAAGAAATGGAAAAGATATAACAGATGAAGAATTTTTAAATATTATTCTACCATTTGAAAATTTATTATAAAAATATTTTATTAACAATATAGTTTATGAATTTGTAGCATTTTATTTAGCTAAAGGATATGAGATGAGTTCATTATGGGAATGTTCCTTACAACATCAGATTAACTCTGCTATAGAAACTTTAGCAGGAATAAGAATAAAAGGCAAGTTTGATTATAATAAGCTAAATAAAATATTAAAAGATAAATACTCTATAAAAATAATAGATATTAATTCTTCTCAAATGATTAAGATATAAAAAGACTTCTCGCCAAGTTGGCGAGAAGTTTATTTTATTACATTATTAACTAATGGACATCATGTCAAGAAGTTGATAGATTATTTTTCTTCTTTATTTTCAGTCTCAATTCGAGATTTTAAATCTTGTATTTCAGGATCATCCTTTAATTTTAAAATATCATCAATAATTTTCTTATAATTATTTTCAACATCCGGATTTTCTTCAAATCCAATTAATTCTAAATCATAGTTTTCATTATTGTCAATTACATTATTTGTTATTATTAAAAGTTCTTCAAATGTTAATTCTTTTTCATCGGCTCCATCTATAGCCATCATTACTTTTTTTACTTCTTTATTATAAGATATCACTAATTTCATTTTTACCTCCAACATATATCTCATATCTATTTTTTACTGCATTAATATTTCCATCAACATATTTAGAAATAATGTTTGTAACAGTATTTTTATCTAAATATTCATCCAATTTATATGATAAATATTTAATAACATTTTTATTTTTTTCTGTCTTTATAATCTGATTAGAATCTCCATTTATAACAATTAACGGTTCGTGACTTGTTATAATTATTTGGATACTAAATTTTGCATTTGAAATTTTAGGAATCAATTCTTCATATATAAATGCCTTATCAACATCATTTTCTGGTTGATCAAAAATAACAACATTATTTAAACCATCCAGTATTTTAACATTAAATAAATAATCTATATACATTTTAGCAGTTAATCCCGGAGTTAAATCAGAAATAAATATTTTTTCTTGTTCAGGAAAACCTATTTTTATTTTGGCATTTTTTATAATATCATTCATTAGTGCATCCACTCTAATTAATGGTTCTTTTTCATTATTCTGAATTATATTAATAATATTTTTGATAGCCTCACTGGTTTTTATTATCTTTTCGTAGTTATTTCCTAAAATTCTTTTCATATTTTTGCTATCAAATATACCATTATTTTCATCAAGCACTAATAAATTATCTGTAACTTCATATTCAACTTTAATATATTTATGTATATTATTTTCGTTCAACTCATTAATAATTTCATTTTTTGGAAATTCAAGATTAATTATACTATTTTTCATACTATCAATCTTATAATTTCTTAAATTATCAATCATCTTTGTTGTGTCCTCATATACTATTTTCTTTGTGTTTTGAATATATGCATTTTTTTGATTTATTTTATTGTTTGAATCTGTAATTATAATGTTTAATTTATCAAAAACTAACTTAGCAAAACGAATTTTTTGTAAATTTTTATCAATAATCTTTTTGACTCTCATTATCTCTTCTTCTATACTTTTAATTTTTTCATCTAATTTATTATCAATTTTTAAGTCTTGTAATTTAAGTTTTAATTGTATATTTTTTTCTTTTAAAATTTCAAATTCATCTAAATAACTGACTAAAAGTTTATCTGTATCTTCATATTTTTTTATTTCTTGTAATTTTTTAAACAATGGAATATTTATAATAAACTCGCTATTATTTTTTATTCCATTTGCAAGAAGTATATTACTTCTTTCCTTAATATTAGAAAAGTTAGAATATCCATCAGCTTTTGATTTCTTTAAACCCAAATTATTTTTGATATATTCATCAAGTTTCTTTTTGTATTTTTTAATTATCTTTGATTCATTATTAACAGAAAAATTAAATAATTTTAAAATCTCTTGAATATCACCTTTTTCATGTGCACTCCTAATCGAATCATATAAATTATCTGCTACAACTATATTAATATCTCCTTGTTTTATTTCAAAACCATCTTGATTATAAAATTTTACATTTAAGTCCTTACACAATTCGGTATAATCTTTACCATTAACAACATTTATTCCTTTTAGATTTGTAGTAATTATATCAAGCAATGCTGTTTTTCCACTTGCGCTTTCTCCAATTATAGAATTAAGACCCGAAGATAATTTAATATCTGATTTTGCAAAATATTTACTATTTTCAATTTCTATTTTGCTTAAATAATTAACTCTAGTGACAATATTATTTTCAGACCTTATTCTTTCTGAAGGAAAAATGCAAGATATTTGTAATCCTCTAAATGTCGGATTAGCCCATATTTTAGTTAAACTCCTTGTTTCTTTTTCTATCGGATAACTATTGAATCTATAATCACTACCAATATACTGACCTTCTACTCTATTTTTTAATTCCTCTAGTTCATCCACACTTAACCACATTTTTTCTGCTTTTGACATCAGGTTGCTTTTAAAAGATTCACTAAAATGTGGTCTTGTATGTTCAAATAAAACATTCAAACTAGAACTACTAGTAATTATATTAACTAAATCAATAGCATCATTAATATCAATTTCATCATCCTTAGTTGCCTTTATACCATGTGGATTCTTACATCCATGTGGTATTATAATACATTCTGTACCTTGTATTAAATTAAATAAATTGTCAATTGACAAATAATTATTTCCGTTTTCTTTTAGAATAATTTCTAATTTTCTATTAATATCGATAATATCAACATTTTCTGAAAATACGACTATAATATGATATCTTTTTTCCGTGCGTATGAAAACATCAAGTTCTATCCCAGGAATAACATTTGTTCCATATTTTCTTGATATATATGTTGCCCTTATTAATTCTAATATATCAATAGAATTATGATTAGTAATAGAAATTAATTTTAATTCATTAATTCTATTTCTTTCAATTAAATTTTTTAAATTATAATATTTTCCTGTATTTGCGTCTTCATCTTGGTTATTATATGTATTACCTACATGAGAATGAACATGCAAATCAATTTTATTCCATTCATTCATTTTTTCACTTCCTTTACTACAAAAAAACGCCAATACAAAAACTTATAAAATAAGCCTGTACTAGCGCTTTTCTTTATTAACTTAATTATAGCATATTTTGTCGATTTTTGAAACAATTATTATAAATCACCACAGCCATGGATTCTTGAAACATTCTATCGCAGTATCAGGTTTTGTATAAATATTATATTCCTTATGTGTAATACTTCTTGGTTCATATAAATTCTTTTGTTGCAAAAAGAAAGGTTGTTCATATAAATTACCATATGAATCTCTAAAAATAAGAACTAATTCACTACTAAATGTATTACAAATTTTACTATCAGGTAGATATGCAATATCAATCATTACTGCTTTTTCTTTCATTATCTTTCTATCAAAAAGATAACTATAATTTACTAATTTATTTTCAGTAAAAACTTTTATATCATCAACCTGACATAACATAGTATTTTTTTGTGCAGTTGCACATATATCTAATTGGTTAATATCTGCATTTCCAATATTCTTAAGGTAAAACTTTAAGTGACTATATTTCTTTTTGTTAAGAACATCTTTTGAATAGTTAAATTCAACATCAGTTTTATTGTTTATTACTTTAGCATTAAAATCTGTCATAAATAAATGAATGTGAGGTATTGTTCCATCATCTTCCATATTATTATCAATTATAAACTCTGCTTTGTTTTCAAACTCTTTTCTTCGATTCCTTTTATTTTCTTGTTTTTCATTATACTTTCTATCACTTCTTCTAAAAAACACTTGTATTAGTGTTGATAAAAACAATGTTATTAAAGATGCAACTATTGCATTATTATTAATAAAATTTAAAATTTCTTTCATATTTCCTCCCAACAAAAAATAGAGCATATTCCATCATTAAAATGAAATATCCTCTACTATCTATATTTATTATAGCATATTTTTTTTATTTTTAATTATTATTAGATAATCTTTCTCTTAAATCACTTAAAATTTCACCATTATATTTAAAATAATGAGGTCCTGCAACTTGATAAGGTTTATCCAATAATTTTTGTGCTAATGCAGAAAGTGAATATTCTTCTTCTTCATATTTAACTTTCTTTTCACTAACAACATAACATTTTTTGCTACTGTCATTAATAAATTCTAGTTCAGCACCTTCTTTTAAACCACACATAGAAAATTTAAATGCTTCTAATCTAACAATATTAGCTTCTTTTTCTTCAGCCGATTCTTCATTAGTAGGTTTTACTTTATGAAGATTTTTTTCTAATCCATTAATAG
>SVAG01000008.1 GCA_015059545.1 Lactobacillales bacterium | reverse complement strand
GTGTATAAACGGATATATGGTAACATATGAAAATGAAAAAGCAAAAGCATTTGATAGATGTACAGGATCATATGATAAAACAGGACCAGAAATAATATTAGGACAAGTAAGTGGAACAACAAATAGTTTGACAATAGAATATGAAGTAATAGATAATGAATCAGAAATAAAAGAAATAAAGTGTTATTATGGAATAGATAAAAAATATGAAAAAGAAGGAAAAATAGAAAACAATAAATGTGTAATAACAGGATTAAAAAATAATACTACATATAATTATAAAATAGAAGCAACAAATGCCGGAGGAATAAAAAGTACAAAAGAAGGTAGTGAAACAACAAGAAATTTTGAAGGATTAGAAATAAAAGTAGATACAGCAGATTGGGCACAAAGTAAAGAAATAACAATAATAGGAAGTACAGAAGGTTCAAAATTACAATATCAAATAAATGAACATGAAGAAGATAATTGGATAGATATAGAAGATGGACATACATTTACATTAAAAGAAAATGGAACAATATATGCAAGATTATATGATGGAACAAATTCAAGTGAAGAAGTAGAAATGACAATACTTAATATAGATACAACAGCACCAGAAAATATAACAACAAGTAGTGTAGATAATAATGCAACAAGTATAAAAATAAATTATACAGGAGGAACTGATTCAGAATCAGGAACAACTAAGTATATATGTCATTATGGAACAAGTGAATCACTTGGAACGACAAAAGAATTATTATCAACTGATACAAGTTGTGAAGTAACAACAAATACAGGAACAAAATATTATTATAAAATATGTGCAATAAATAATGCTGGATTAGAAACATGTAGTAGTGTAGGAAATATAACAACATGGGTAGGAATACCAAGTGATACATATACTACAGGTGATGAAATTACATATGGTGGAAAAACATGGTTAGTTGTAAAAGATAATGGTTCTACTACAACATTGATAAGTAAATCAAATATAGCTACAGGAGCATATACAAGTGCATCAACATCAATAAATAGTTATATATCAAATAATGCAACATTTAATTTAGATAAATCATTGTCAGCTTTAACAGGTGAAGGATTACCAACAAGAACAGCAATGCCAGCAAATTCAAGTGGAACACCATTCTGGACAAGTACAGCTGGAGGGGCAGGTTATTATATTTTAGGTAGTAGTGGAGCTACAACTTATACAAAATATACATATAATACAGCAAAAATAGATACAAGATATTACGCAACAGGAATAGGAAGTTATTCATCAAAACAATTATATATAGATTCAACTGATATTGCTTCAACTGCAACAGCTATGTCAGCCGCGTCAAGTGCAACAAAAATATCATTAACAAATGATACAAAAAATACAAATACAGATACAATATATACATCATCAGAAACTCAAACAGGAACAAAAACATATAAAAATACTAATGGTAAAGTTAGAGCAGCATATAGACTAGCGACTTCTGTTAATGGTATAAGAGCTGGGACAAGTAGTACATATTATGGTACAGAATATCAGGATTATGGTTCTTATTTAACTGATAGTTTAACAACCAAAACTATAGCGTCTACAGTGACATCTCCTGTAAGTATGTCATATTGTGATCAAAATGGTACTACTGATTCATCAGGAAATAAAACTGGAATAAAAACTGTAAGTACTACATTATCATCAACTTCTGCTTCATTTTCTGTAACTTTAGATGATGCTACATATTCACTTCCTAATGGTACATGTTTACAAGTAGCAGGTAATAGTGGCGCATATGATGCAGCTGGTGTAACATCTCCTGGATATACTGATTATTCAAAATATGATTATTGTTCTACTAAGAAAAAATGTTATAATGCTAGGTGTAGTACACAGGCTTTAGCTAAGGAAACATTATTGTATTTTTTTAATTATTATTATGGGACAACTCAAAGTAATTCAAATACTGGAGTAGATGTTACCGCTACAAATTGGACAACAGGATCATATTCATATAAAACAACAAATACTACAGATTGTGCTAAGAAAACATATTATACAATATCAACAAGTGCTGATAAAACAATAGGTATAAGAACTGTAATAACAGTAAAAGAAAGATAAAATTAAAACTAATTGATTTATATCAATTAGTTTTTTGTAAAGTTTTGTCAAATTTTTAGTAATTACTTGAACCTAAAAAAAATATATTATATTATCATAATAAGGGTAGGTGATAATATGATATATCCTTCTATAGATAAACTATTAAATCAAGTAGGTTCAAAATATTTACTTGTTAATTTAGTATCTAAAAGAGCACGTGAAATGGAAGAAAAGAAAAACTACCAAATGAAAGAACATGAATATAAATCTTCAAAAAATATAGGTAGAGCTTTAGAAGAAATATCAAATGAACTAATACATTTAAAATAATGTATTTTTTTGTGTACAAATATTTGTTCGTGTGTTATAATTATATTGGATGTGATCTTATGAAGATAGAAAAAATAAAAAAATTAAGTAATGGTAAATATAAGATAGAACTTGATAATAAAGAAAAAATAACAACTTATGATGAAGTTATATTAGAAGAAAATATTTTATATAAAAAAGAAATAGATAATGAATTAATAAATAAAATAAATATTAAAAATGATTATTATAAAATATATAATAAAACTATAAAATATATAATGACAAAAGTAAGAAGTGAAAAAGAAATAAATATATATTTAGATAAGCAAAATATAGAAGTAAAAGAAAAAGAAAAAATAATTGCGACACTAAAAAACAATAGATTGCTTAATGATGATAATTTTTATATATCATATATTTCAGATAGAATAAGATTATCAAATGATGGACCAGATAAAATAAAAAACGATTTGTTAAGTCATAATATAGATATAAATAAAATAGAAGAAGAATTAGATAAGTATAATGACTTAATATATGAAAAATTAGAAAAATTAATTATAAAAAAATCTAAACAATCTAATAAATATTCAGAATATATTTTAAAACAAAAAATAAGAGAATATTTTATAAATTTAGGATATAAAAAAGATATGATAGAAGAAATATTAAGTAATATTAAATTAAATAATAGTGAAGCATTAAAAAAAGAGTATGATAAACAATATAATAAATTAAGTAAAAAATATAATGGTGAAGAATTAAAATATAAATTAAAAAATAATTTATACCAAAAAGGTTATAAATTAGATGACATAAATAAAATATTATGATATAATAACCCCGTTAAGGGGGATTTTTATGGAAAAATATAGTGCAAAAAACTTATATTTAGTAAAACCAAGTATTGTTGTTTATTCTAAAACTAAAGAAGAAAAAACTGATTTAAGAGAATTTAAAACATATTATCATCAAAAAGTTAAATTAGAACAAAGAACAAATGATATTGATATAGTTATTATTGATGATAAAGGAATTACTAATATAACAAGTGATAATATTATTGAACAATATGATAATACTTATGAAGAAGGAAAAAGATATATAGGTATAACTGAAAAAGATAAAGTTTTATTAGTAAAATATTTATGTAAGGTACAATTTAAAAATTTTGTATGGACAAAAGGATTAGAAAATTTTTTTATACAACATAAACCAGAATATACAAAAGAAGAGTTAATTGAATTAATAGAATTAATAAAAGAAAAAAATAATAAAAATGTTACTAAAGTAAAAACATTAGAAAGAAAATATAGTAAACAAATTCCTTGTGGATTTCACATTATTTAATTAGGAGGGTTTTATGAGAAAATTTAATACAGAAAATTTATATGTTGTTAGACCAAGCAAGGTTATATTTGATAATACCAAATTATTAAGTGAAAATCTTGAAAAAAATGAAGCTGAGTATATTCATACAGTTGATTTTGAACAAAATAAAGATTTAGCTACTATCGCACATAAAGAAGATTATATGCTAAAAGATGTATTTACTAAAAATATGTTTTTAGATATAGATGGAGTTCCACTACATTGTGTAGAAGGTGATGTGTATGTTAGTGTTATAGAAAATGATAAAATTTCTTTAGCAAAATATTTATATGAAAGAAAATGTAAAGTATCTAAATGGAATAAAGAATTAGAAGAATATATTATATCTTTAAAACCATATTATGATGAAGAAGAATTAATGGAAATATTAAAAATATTTGAAGATAGCATAGAAGATGAAATTCATGTTAAAATACATGAAAGAAAATACTCTCGACAAATACTATCAAAGAGAATTTAAAAATTTGATTTATTCAAATTTTTTTATATGTTATAATAATAAAAGATAGGAAGTGTGTTATGAAAAAGATAGAATTACTTGCTCCTGCAGGAAATATGGAATGTTTACGTGCTGCTATAGAAGCAGGATGTGACGCTGTATATTTAGGTGGTAAACATTTCGGAGCTAGAAATTATGCTCTTAACTTTGATGAAGAAGAAATGATTGAAGCAATTAATTATTGTCATTTATATGGGGTAAAAATATATGTAACAGTAAATACAATGATTACAGAAGAACTAGTAAAACCATTTATAAATTATGTAGATTTTTTACACAAAAATAATGTAGATGCTTTAATTATGCAAGATATTGGTATGATTGATTATGTAAGACAAGTATATCCTAATTTAGAAGTACATGCTTCTACACAAATGCATATTCATAATTTAGAAGGAGCTAAATTTGTAGAAAGTTTAGGAATAAAAAGAGTAGTATTAGCTCGTGAAACAAGTATAGATTTAATAAAAGAAATAAAAGAAAAAACTAATATAGAACTTGAAATATTTGTACATGGAGCTTTATGTATTTCATATTCAGGTCAATGTTTAATGAGTAGTTTAATAGGTGGTAGAAGTGGAAATAAAGGAACATGTGCTCAAAGTTGTAGAATGAAATATGATTTAATACATGAAGGTAAAAAAGTAAACAAAGATTCCTATTTAATAAGTACAAAAGATTTAAATACATTAGAATATATTGGTGATTTAATAGATATAGGAGTCAATAGTTTAAAAATAGAAGGTAGAATGAAAAGTAAAGAATATGTTTACTTAGTAACTAAACTATATAGAAAAGCAATTGATTCTTATATAGAAACTGGTAAAGTAGAAATTAATAAAAAAGATTTAGAAGATTTAAAGAAAATATTTAATCGTAAATATACAAAGGGATTTTTAAATAATGAAGAAAATAATAATATAGTAAATCAAGAAAGACCAAATCATTTAGGAATAAATTTAGGTAAAGTAGTAAGTATTAAAAATAATTATGTAAAAATAAAATTAGAAGAAGAATTAAATTTAAAAGATGGTATTAGAATATTAAATAAAATAGAAGATATAGGAACAACTATATATAAAATGAAAGTAAATAATAATTATGTAGAAAGTGCTAAGATAGGAGATATAGTAGAAATAAGATTTGAGAAAAAAATACATTTAGAAGAAGGCGATATAGTACTTAAAACTACAGATTATAAATTAATAAATTCTATAGATGAAGAAATAGAAAAAAAATCTAGAAAAATAAAAATAAATGGTAGTATTAAATGTAGATTAAATGAACCAATTATATTTAAAATAAATGATTCAGTACATAATATAGAAGTAAGAAGTGAATATGTAGTAGAACAAAGTATAAAAAGTCCTACTACTAAAGAAAGAATAGAAGAACAATTAAAAAAATTGGGTAATACAGTTTATGAATTTGATAAATTAGATTTAATGGTAGATGACAATATATTTGTTAATATAAAAGAATTAAATGAAATAAGAAGAGAAGCAATAGAAAAATTAAATAATAAAAGATTATATAGGATAGAGTATATTAAAAATGAATATGATAATGAAGTACTAGAATATACAGATACTAAAGGATATACAGTTTATATTCATAATATGGATAATTATATGAAAGCTAAAGATCATGAAGAGGTAATTACAGATGATTTAGATTTATATAATGAAATATTATTAGATCCTAAAGTAACATTAAAAGTACCAAGAGTAATATATGAACATCCAAATTATAATGTAAATGTAATGGTAGGAGAATATGGTTCATTAAATATATATAAAGATATGGTAAGTGATTTTTCATTTAATATAGCTAATTCATATGCAGTAGCATTTATGCATAATCACAATGTAAAAAGAGTTACTTTATCAATAGAATTAAATGAATCACAAATAGAAAAATTAATAGAAAATTATAAAGAAAGATATAAAAAGTTACCAAATTTAGAAGTAATTGCTTCATCAACACCAGAAGTAATGGTATCTAAATTTAATTTAATTAAATATCATAATATACCTAATAGTGAAAACTATTTAAGGGATAAATTTAAAAATCATTTTAAAATAAAAATAAAAAATAATTTAATGTATATATATCATTACAAAAAAATAGAATTAGAAGATCATAAAAAACTATTTAATATGGGAATTAATAGATTAAGATTAGAATATGATGAATAAAATATAAAAAAATATAAAAACTAATATCAGGTGATACTATGATATTAGTTTTTTTAGATGATAAATTTTTACTTACAAAAACAATTATTTATTTAGAAAATGCTTCATTATCTTATACAACAGATTTAAATGTAGAATATGAATATATATTAATAGGAGAAGCAAATAACAAGGTAATGAAATTGTTAGATAAAATAGATTTAAAAACAAAAAAAATAATATTTTTATCATATTTAGAAGAAGAAAATATATTAAAAAATAAAATAAATGATAAACTAAATAAAATATTAAATAAAAGTTATAAAATAATAGTTAGTTTACCTTCTATAAAAAATATATTAAAGAAGAAAGTAAAAAATGATATAGTTGTTATAGAAAGAGAATTACCAATTATTAATATAAGTAAAAATAATAGTGATATTTATAACAAATATAAAATAAGTAAAAGAAAAAAGAAAATATTATTATTAGATTTTGATTATAATAATATAGAAATAATACATGAATTAGCAACTAAATATAATAAGATTAATTTTATATATGTTGGATTTAAATCAGATTATTTAATAAAAGAAAAACAACTTAATTTACTTTATAATATGCCTAAAAATGTAACACTTGTAAAATATTTTGATTTTAATATATTAAGTGATTTAGTTAAAGTTAGTAGTTTAGTAATTAATTTTGAAACAATTAAATTTAATATAGAATATTTATATATGATATTACTATTTAAAAAACAATTACTTACTAAAGAATCAATTATGTATGAAGATTATTTAATAAATAGTAAAAATGCATATATATTTAAAGATAATAAAGATTTATTAATAAGACTAAATAAAATACTAACTGACAGAGTAGCAAACCTAACAGACAATGGATATTTACTTATTAAAGATAATAACTTTAATGAAATAGCTAAAAAATATAGTTTTTATATAAGATAAGACTATATTTTTTTCATTATTTATGTTATTATAATGAACACTTAGGTGATAACATGAAAAACTATAATGAATTTTTAAAAGCAAAAGAATTAATAAAAGAAGAAAAAATAAATGAAGCAGAATCTATATTAAAAAGATTAATTAAATTTGAACCAGAAGATGTATTTATAAAATTTGAATTAGCTAGATTATTTGTGAAAAATGATAAAACAAAAGAACAAGGTAAGAAGATGTTGTTAGAATTAATTAATACAGATAATGATAATTATGCAATTATTGAATTAGCTAAAGTAGAAGAACAAGATGGAAACTATGAAACTTCAAAATATTATTTAAGTAAATTGGATAATAATGTATATCAACTATTAGAACTTGGAAGAGTAGAATTTAAACAAAAAAATTTTATAAAAGCTCGCGAATATTTTGAAAAAGTATATAATATGGAATGTAAAGAAAGCATATATGCTGTAGATGATTTGATGTTTTTAAATTTAGTTGAAAAAAGATATGAAGATGCTTATGAAATGTTTCATATAGTAAAAGAAAAAAAAGCTTATGATTCAAGAGAATTAAGAAAAGTAGAAATTTTCTTAAAACATAAATTAGGTTTATTAAAAGTTGGTGAATATCCTAATACATATTTTTGTAGACAATTGTTTAATTATGAAGAAGAAAAAACAATAGAACATATTAAATTACATTTAGATGAAAATGAATACAAAGCAGAACATACAACATATAATAAAGCAATAAATATAGAACTATTATTTAGAGATATAAAATTACTTATTGAAGATATGGAACCTTATAAATGTGGTTTATCTGATAAATATATTATAGACTATGATTATATAGTTGGAGAAGTAGATGGTGTAGAAACGAATAAAATAGAAGTCGCAACTTTTTCTAATTCAAAAGATATAATTACTATGTTTCCAATTATTAGTGAAGAATTAGTTATAGAATCAAAACCTAAAGTTAAAGAAATAAAATTAGAAAGTAGAATAGATAAATTTAATAAAAAGTATAATTTAGGTTAAAAATATAGTTATAAGACTATATTTTTTTTGATTTTTCCTTTATAATGTTAATAGGTGATAGTATGGAAGATAGAATATTAGAATTATTAAATAAGGAAAATGCATCATATGAAGTAAATGATATTTTTAATATGCTAAATTTAAAAACAGTAGATGAATTTAAAGAATTAATAAAAGAATTAAATAGATTAGAAGATGAATTAAAAGTATATAGAACAAATAAAAATAAATATATTATATTTAAAAATAGTAATTTAAAATTAGGAATTTTAATGGCTACTAAGAAAAATTATGCATTTGTTGATATAGAAGGAGATGAAGATGTATTTATTCCTCCTATGTTTGTTAATAATGCGATTAATGGAGATAAAGTTGTAGTAGAAATTACTAGTAAAAAAGGAATGAAACTAGAAGGTAGAATTGTTAGAATAGTAGAAAGAAAACTAAAAGAAATGGTTGGAGAAGTATACTATAAAAATAATAAAGCCTATATAAAATTAGATGATGAAAAAGTAAAATTAAATATATGTATTGATTCAGATAAAACAAAAGGTGCTATGGAAGGTCATAAAGTAGTAGTTAAAATAACAAGTAAATTAGAAGGAAATACATATAGAGGAGAAGTATTAAAAATAATAGGACATAAAAATGATCCTGGTGTAGATATTTTATCAATTGTAAATAAATTTGGAATAGAAGATACATTTAGTGATGAAGTAATGAAAGAATTAGATGATATTCCAGATATAGTCAGTGAAGAAGAAATGATTGGTAGAAAAGATTTAAGAAATGAAATGATATTTACAATTGATGGTGATGATACAAAAGATATTGATGATGCAATTGCTATTAAAAAATTAGATAATGGAAACTATGAATTAGGAGTACATATCGCAGATGTTTCTTACTATGTAAAAGAAGGTTCTAAATTATATGAGTCAGCAATGAGTAGAGGAACAAGTGTATATTTAGCAGATAGAGTTATTCCAATGCTTCCACATAAACTATCAAATGGTATATGTTCATTAAATCCTGGTGTTGATAGACTTGCTATGTCATGTGTTATGGAAATAAATCCAAAAGGTGATGTAGTATCATATGATATATTTGAAAGTGTAATAAGATCTAGAAAACAAATGACATATAAAAATGTTAATAAAATATTAGAAGAAAATATTATTCCAGAAGGATACGAAGAATACGTTGATTCATTAAGATTAATGAGTGAACTTGCAGATATATTAAGAGAAAATAAAGTTAGAAGAGGATATATTGATTTTGGTATAGAAGAATCTAAAATTATTGTAAATGAAACTGGTGAAGCTATTGATGTAGTATTAAGAGAAAGAGGAGTTGGAGAAAAATTAATCGAAGACTTTATGATTGCTGCTAATGAAACAGTAGCAACATGTATATATTTTATGGAACTTCCATTTGTATATCGTGTTCATGGGGAACCAAATGAAGAAAAAATAAATAAATTCTTAACATTTGTAAGTAGTTTAGGATATCAAATAAATGGAAAAGTAAAAGATTTAACTCCAGTTGCTATGCAAAAATTACTTGAACAATTAAATGATAAAAAAGAATATCATATTTTATCTTCTATGTTACTTAGAAGTATGCAAAAAGCTATATATGATACAGCAAACATTGGACACTTTGGACTTGGAAGTAAATGTTATACACACTTTACTAGTCCAATAAGAAGATTTCCAGATACAACAGTACATAGATTACTTAGAAAATATTTATTTAAAAAACAAATCAATAATGATGTAATTGAATATGAAGATAAAATACTTCCAGTTATTACTGAACATTCATCTAAAAAAGAAAGAGATTCAGTTGAATGTGAAAGAGAAGTAGATGACATGAAAAAAGCTGAATATATGGAAAAACATGTCGGAGAAACATATGAAGGTATGATAAGTAGTATTATGAGTTTTGGGATGTTTGTTGAACTTCCAAACTTAGTTGAAGGTTTAATTAGATTAGATGATTTAGTAGATGATCATTATACATTTGATGAATCAACAATATCATTAATAGGTAAGAATAATAAAAGAGGTTACAGACTAGGTGATAATGTAGGTGTTATTGTTAAAGCAGCTAATAAAGAAGCTAGAACAGTAGATTTTGTATTAGATAATGATCATAATAGAAAAATATATATGAAAAGGATGTAGTATATGAAAAAGAGTTTAGCAATATTAATTAGCGTATTAGCTATAGGTGCTGGTATATTTACAGGATATTTATTTACTGAAATATTAGATACACCTAATAAAACAGAAGTTAAAAAAGAAGAAAAGAAAAAAGAAGAAGTTAAAAAGGAACCAAAAGTAGAAACTTATAAAGCTTCGTTATTTGCAGTAGGGGATGCTTTAATACATGATGGTGTATATATAGATGCAAATACTTATAAAAAAGGTGCAGATGGACACTATATTTATGATTTTTCAGATATGTTTACAGATATAGCTGATATAGTTAAAGATTATGATTTAGCATTCTATAATCAAGAAACAGTTATAGGTGGTAAAAACTTAGGATTATCAAATTATCCATGTTTTAATTCACCAGATGAAATAGGTTCAGATTTAGTTAAAATAGGATTTAACATGGTTAACTTATCAACTAATCATACTAAAGATAAAGGAATAGCTGGTATTAAATATTCAGCAAATTTCTGGGAAAAACAAGAAAATGTATATGCTGTAGGAAGTTATACTTCTAAAGAGAAAAAAGAAGAAGCAAAATTTAAAACAGTTAATGGAATAAATTATGCATTCCTTGGTTATTCTACAGTTACAAATGGATTTACAATAAAAGATTCAGAATCTTATTATTGGGATTTATATGATAAAGAAAAAGTAAAAAATGATATAGAAAAAATTAAAGATAAAGTTGATGTTATAATTGTATCAATGCACTGGGGAACTGAATATACACATGTTCCAACTCAGGAAGAAAGAGAAATCGCTAAATATTTAGCAAGTCTAGGTGTTGATATTATAATAGGACACCATCCACATGTTATTCAACCAATTGAATATGTAGATGATACATTAGTAATTTACTCTTTAGGTAACTTTATATCAGCTCAAGATGGAACAGCTAAAAGAGTAGGTATGATGGCATCACTTGATATTAATAAAACAGTAACAGATGGAAAAACAACAAGTGTTACAATTGATAATGTTAAAGGTGATTTAATTTGGACATATTATAGAGGATATAAAAACTTTAAAGTAATACCATTTAGTAAATTAAATAATAATTTATTATATGGATATCAAAATATTTATAACCAATATAAACCAATTATAAATAAAACAAATGATAGTAGAATTCAAACTGGATTTTAGGTGATAATATGATAGAAATCAACAATAGAAAAGCAAAATTTGATTACGAAATAGTAGATACTATAGAAGCAGGAATTGTTTTAAAAGGTACAGAAATAAAATCAATTAGATTAGGTAATGCTAATTTAAAAGATAGTTATGCTGTTATAAAAAATAATGAAGTATTTTTACTTGGAATGCATATTAGTATTTATAAAGAAGGTAATATATTTAATCATGATGAACTTAGAACTAGAAAATTATTGCTACATAAAAAAGAAATTTTAAAAATAAAGAATAAAATAGAATTAGAAGGATATACTTTAGTACCTATAAAATTATATTTTAATAAAAATAAAGCTAAAATATTATTAGGAATAGCTAAAGGTAAAAAATTATATGATAAAAGAGAATCTATCAAAAAAAGAGATATTGATAGAGAATTAAAAAAACAATATAAAAATTACTAAATTTTAACAGTTGAAAGAAAAGAATTATTATGATATAATTCTTTTTACATGGGGATGCTTAGGTTTCGACAGAAATATTTAGGTCTAGATTGCAAGTGGAAGGTACTCCTTACGTACAACCAAAATATAAATGGAAACAAAATTAAAAATGCATTTGCTTCAGCTTTCAAAGGAAACGCTGTTGCATTCGCCTAATAAGAATATAGAGGCATGCGCTTTTCTAGATTTTTCTCCTATTGGAATTTAGAAAGGCTCGTTTAAATAGGATATATTATTACTTAGTCTTGAAGTAATAATGAAATTTAAAGACTTACTAAATAATTAGTTGTTCACTACTAAAATTATTTAGGACATATATTAGTGAACTAAACTTGTAGATATCTATTCTGATGTATTTTTGGACAGGAGTTCGATTCTCCTCATCTCCACCAAATTTTGATAAGAAACTCAAACTTAAAAGTTTGAGTTTTTATGTTATATTATAATTAAATTTTACTTTTAAAATTATTATTTTAAATTTGACATTATGATTTAAGATGATATAATATATAACCATTAAAGGGGGATTTTTATGATAGAAGGTTCTGCTAATATAGTACCACTTAGGATAATAAGAATAGCAAAAGACTTATCAATGGAAGAAATGGCTAATAATTTTATGGTTACTAAAGCATATATAAGTGCAGTAGAAAAAGGCGATAGGAAAATGAAAATTCAAACATTAAAGTTTGGGTTGGATAATATGAATATCAATTTGGATGATTATTTTCAATTAGAAAAATTCAGTGAAGAATTATTAGATAGTGAATTATCTAATAGTGATAAATTTAAATTTATGTTAATAAAAACATTGGGAATAGTTTCAATAAAACTAAAAGTTAAATCAGAAGAAATATTAGAAAAATATTATAATAATAGGAATGGGAGAAATATATAATGAATTTTAATGAAAAACAATCAAAATTAATTTATGATTTTATATTGAAATATAATTCAGAAGAAGAATTTAAAAATAACGTTCAGAATTTATATGATAATGAAATAAGTAATTTATCTATTTTATACATATATGCATTAGAAGAAATATTAAGATATGGAAATAAAGGTATATTTAATAAATTTTTGAAAACAAAAGGTATTTATGATGATGAACAAGCAATAGATTCTTTTGATAATTTTGTTCAATTATTTAATAATGATATAAATTTTAAAGAATATAAAATAGAACAATTAAAAGATTATCCAGAAACATTATCAGAAATGGAATTATTTGCTTTTTCATTAATTGGAATTTTTGAAAATGATAAAGAGCAAATAGAAGAAGAACCAGTTGAAGAATTAGAATATGATGAATTTAATCCAATTTTATATTCTACAGATGAGCAAATAAAAGAAACACTAGAAAATTTATTTTTTGGAGAATTTATTCATAAATTATTAGAACTACCAGCTATGAAAAATATAAAAGATCGACAAAAAGAAAATGGTAGAATAGCTAATATAGATAAACCTTTTTTAATAGAAAAAATTCAAGGTGTTATTTCAGAAGATAAATCAATGACTCAATTTGAACAAGCGATAGATAGTAGATATATCAAAGTAAAAATGAATGTATTATTAGGTAAAGGGGAAGAAGCATTTAATGAGTATATAGGTTTTAATACTAATATAAGTTCTAATGAAATCCTTGGAATAAGAAGAGATAATTATTCAGATATGTATGATTTTTTTATGAATATAATTCGTGATAAAAAAGGTGAAAGTACAAAGCCACCTAAAAAATAAAAAAAACATCAAATGATGTTTTTTTATTTTTGTTTTTTTCTAAATATTCTTTTAATTAATCCTTTTGGTTTAAAATCAGATGGATATTCAATTCCTTCAGATAATTCCATTTTTAAGTGACCTTGTTTGAACCAAAGAAAGTCTCTTAATGAATAAAATTTATAATCAAGTGTTTCGTGTTGGAATATTATATCTTTATTATTTTGTTTATCTTCTGGACTCATATTATTATATTTATCAGCTATTTCATTTTGTTTATTTGCTATTTCATTAGCTAATTTCATAATTTCATCTTTTGATAATTCTTTAACTTCATTATAATCAATTATCCAATCAATATTTTTTAAAAATTCAATTTCATGAGAATTTGTAAATTCCACAAATTCAAATCTATTGCTGTTATCAATAATAGTAACTCCATTTCCAAATATTTTCATGAATATGGATGCAGGAATACTTAAATCAGTTTGATTCAAATACATAATATCATTTTTTTGAACATATATTTTTTCTTTTCCAGTACTATAGTCTAATATTTTCATAATAAAACCTCCTAAGTAGATAGTATAATAACACATTTTAAATAAAAATACTATAAATTTATTGTAAAAAATAAAAAAGATGATAAAATAATATTTGCTTATGTTATAGGAGGTTTTAACATGTTATATTGCTTTGATATTGGTCTTAAAACTTTAGATAGTGATTATTCTGAAAGAGAAATGGCACTTTCAAAAATAAATGGTAATGGAATATTATATGATGATGATTTAAAAGAATTTAGAGATTCAGATGGTAATATATTTGATATTACTGGAAAAGTTATATTCCCAAGAACTGGTGTTTCTCAAATATATGATATGAATGATGAAATAGTTAAACAAGGTGGTATTCCTATTATTACAAATGAACAAATAGATTTAGTAGTAGATTGGCCAAATCATTATACTACAGATAGAAAAACACAAATATTTAAAGGTAAAGATTTAGTTAATATAGATGTAGTAGAAAAGTTACAAAAAGAATATGGTGAAGAAATATTTATAAAAACAAAAGATAAAAACTTTAATAGTGTTATCCCAATTTCTTTATTAAAAGATAATGAATGTGCATTTTATATAACTTTAACACATCATTTAGAAGATGAATTTATTATTAGTGAAAAAGTAAATATTATAGAAGATGAATTTGGTAAAAAAGAATATAGATGTTTTATAGTAGACAATCAAGTTTATAATATATCAAGACTTACAACTGAAGTTTTACATGAAATAGATGAAGATGTTTTATTAAAAGTACAAGAAATAGTAGAACAAATGAAAGACAAATTTCGTGGATATTATGTAGTAGATTTATTTAAATATGAAAAAGATGGTGAAGTAAATATAGATGTTGTAGAATTTAATCCGATACATTCTTCAGGTCTTTATTTATATAATTCATGTATGGAAAAGAGTAATGATTTATTGCATTCAAATTTAAAAAATGTATCTCATGAATTTATTGGAGATATTGATGAATTCATTACTAATGGTAGTATGATAAATAATAGAGATAATTTATATAATATGACGGATGGTTTTTCATATAACTTAAGAAGTATTTGTGCAACTGGTAGTATTGGGGTATGGACTACATTTAAAGTATCAGAAGAGGATTTTGCATCACATCCAAATAATAGTTTTTTTGGAATGGTTGAAGAAATAACAGATGATACTTTTATGAAACAAATGAGTGAACCAAATTATGATGAAGAAACTTTAGAACTTCTAGAAAAAGTAAAAAAATTAATGAATTCAAAAAATAAAGGTGAATAAAAGTAGTAATGTATAATTGCTACTTTTAATTTGACAAAATGCAGTTTCAATGTTAGTATAAGTACCACTTAAAGGGGGAATAATATGTCTACTCAAAATTATTATCAGATACTTGGAATATCAATGAGTGCAACACAAGAAGAAATAAAAAAAGCATTTAGAAACTTATCCAAAAAATATCATCCAGATGTTAATCCATCTGAAGAAGCAGAAATAAAAATGAAGACGATTACTCAAGCATATAATGTATTATCTGATCCCTTACAAAGAAGAAAATATGATTCAGAATTAAAAATCCAACAAAATGAATATAAATATCAAGAATTTTATCAATCATATAAAGAAGAAAAGAATGTAGATATAGCAGATATAATATTTGATTTTTATAAAGCAAATATAAATAATTATAGAAAAGATGAACAATATGATGTTCCAGATGAAAAAATTAAAATTAAAGTAAAAAAATATGTTAGATAATATATTTTTTTTATTATCTTGATTAATTATAAAAAAAGTAGTATCATAGATAACAATTCGATATAAAAATCATTAATTGAAAGGTAGAATATTTATGCAACAAATGAGTAGTGTAAATGCTTATTATAAAGGTATAAAAGCATTTAATAATAATGATAATATAACAGCTAGATATTTTTTAGAACAAGCTTATAATAATTTAGAATTAAAAAAAGAGTCTTTATTAAAAATACTGAATATTGATTTAAAAGAAGGAAAGTATTCAAAAGTAAGAAAATGCTTAAAAGAAAATGAAGATTGTAATGATATAAGATTTAAGCAAATATATGGTATATTAGAAAATATAGAAAATAATTTTGAAGCTAGTAAACAATATTATAATGATTGTATGTTAGATCTAGAAATGCAAAATAAATCTTTATTAGCAATTGCCAAGTTATATATTCAAACAGGTGATTATGATATTGCTAGAAAAATGTTAGAAACATTATTACTAAATAAAAAATTCTACATTCAAGCGGTCTTTGGAATTATAAGTATTGATATACTTGAAGGAAAATATGAAGAGGGATATACATTATTAAAAACAATTGATGAGAAAAATCTTTATCCAAAAATATTACATCATTACAGAGTATTGAATATGTATTTATTATATTTTATGAATGATTTAAGTAAAATAAATAATACTTTTGATCCGTTGAAAGATTATATGATTTATAGGTTATTTGATAATAGCGAAGATTTTTTGTTAGAACATATATCAAAGCATTTAAATCAAAATGAAAGAGAATCAAATGGTTGTTTTTTTAAATATACTAATTTAAAGCAGTTATTATATGATGCACAAGATAGAATTTCGAGTATGAATGCTAATCATTTTGAATTTTCAGATATGTATAGATTTAAATTAGATACTCCAATTGGATTTAAAGGTGATGAAATTACAAGTGACTTATGTGTTGTAACTATGCTTGGAACAAAAGAAATATTAACAATGTATCCAGTATTACTTTCTGATGAGTTTGATAGAGAAGGTATGTGTACAAGTAAACAATTAATGATTAAAAGAAGTAGGAGGAATTATTAATGATAAATGAGGATAATTTAAATAAAATGTATGAAGGATTAATTGAAAATCATGAAATGACTACTAAAGAATTAAATAGTTATGGATTTAATTCTAAAGATTTATCTGATTTAATAGAACAAGGAATTTTAACAAGAGTAAAAAGAGGTTATTATTCATTTTTATCAGTAGAAAAATTATATAATTATGGAAAAAAATTAATTTCTAATAAAGAATATGATAAATCTACTTTATGTTTTAAAAAATGCTATGAATTAGATTCAAATAATAAAAGTGTATGTTTTCAATTATTTTTTAGAAGTATTTTAAGTCAAGATTATGATAAAGCATTAGAATATTTTGAAAAATTAGATGAATCTGATAATGAATATTATATTACAGATAATTATTTATATATATATTTATTAAGTATGATTATAGAACTTCCAGAAAAATATAAATCATATGCTAAATATATTAAATTTGAAGATCTAAAAGCAAAAGAAGATGATTCAAGATTTACTGATATTGTTATGGAAAATAAAATTAGAAAAGCTATTCATACTAAGAAATTTTCAGTTGCATATATTTTATTAAAAGAAGTTTTAACTCAAAAAGGTAAGTTAAACATTCAAAATATTCTTGTAAGAACATTAATACGTCAAATAAAAGATGTTAAAAATAATAGTACAAATACTATATTAAGTATGATTAACAATGATGAATATCAAAATATTATTGATTATTTATCAACTAAAGAAGAACAAATTTATCTTGATATAAGCGATAAACTTATTAAAAATTTATCACATAATTTATTATATATAAAAAGAACAAATGAAATTCCAAAAATTAATATTACAAATACAGATAAAGTTCATGAGGCAATATATGGTAACAATTTTTCATTAGCAATTTCATTAATTGAACAGAAAAATAATGAAAATAGTTTAACTAATGGTAAAAATCCAATTTATTTATTGTTAATTAAAATTAATGAACAAATAAATAAAATAAAATCAGAGAAATATATTGAAATAGAAGAAGATATTACTGAAAATCAAATTGAAGAATTAACAGAGAAAGAAGAATTTATAGAAAATCAAAATGAAAAAGAAACAATAGAATTAGAACAACAACCAATTATTCAAAATACTAATATTACTTTTATTGATATAACTAATTATTTAATGCAACAAGATTTAGACAATGCATTTATAGCTATTAGAAGTTATTTAGAAAATATTAATAAAAAACAATATGAATTTTTAATAGTTGATTTAATAAAATTAAGTGTTATTGAAAATGATATTGCTTTTACAAAACCGATGGTTGTTTTAACTTATATAAGTAGAGAAAATTATGAATTTAATATTTCTGAATATATTCAAGATTTTTATGTAGCATTATCTCAAAATAAATTTGAACAAGCAAGAATATACTTAGATATACTTTCTAAATCAAGTAATTTAGGAATTGAATGTGTGCTAACAGATAGTTTAGAACAAGTTTTAAATAATACAGAAAAAATGTTAAGTAATAAAAAAAGTGATAAAGTAGTTACTTCAGAAGTAGTTCAACCTACTTTAGAAAGAGAAAAAAATATTGTTTCAAAGGAATCAACAGAAGAAGAAAAAGTTGAATTAAAAAAAGAAGAAAATATTAAAACAAAAAAAGAAGTAAAAGTAAATGTTAAAGAAAACGAAATAAATGTTGCTGAGTTAATTGATAGTAAATTAGATGAACTAATTAATAATGGAATAGTTATTTTAAAACCAATGGATAGTGAAACAAGAAGAAAAATTCATAAATATGTAGAAAATATTAGATATATAGCATCATTTAGTATTGGATCAGATGATGAAAGACAAGTCGTATTAAGACATAGACCATATATAGAAAAATTTGAACATAGTGAAGTTAAAAGTTTAGGAGATCAAGCATATAGAGATAAAGACTATGATACTTGTATAGAACAATATAAAAAATTATTAATAGCATATACAAATCCAAAATCATATGTATTTTCTAAAATTGGTTTTGCATATATGATGAAAAAAAATAAAAAATTAGCGATTGATTATTTAACAGTAGGAAATGAATTAAATAAAATAGAAAAAGGAAACTTTGATGTAACACCACTTTTAGATCGTTTAAAAGGATATATAGATGAAGAAAACATAAAAACTTATGTTAAAATGTCTGAAGAAGAATTTAAAAATGATGTTGATGATAATTATGGTATTGATGATATACAAGATATAAAAGAATTAATGGAAGTAGGAATGACTTTTGAACAAGCTTGTGAAAGTTTAGCTTTTGATAAAGAAAAAACACATATTGTAGCATTAGTACTTGCTAAAGAAGCATATTCACAAGAAAGTTATAATCTAGGAGATCAATATTTAAAAAGAGTAGAAAAAACAAAAGGAAAATCTCCATTTGTTAAATCATTATTTGATGAAGTAAAAAGAAATAAAAGATTTTATAAAAATAGAAAATAAAGCATTATATATATAATGCTTTTTCTTGAGTTTTATATTCTTTTATGATATTATATTTTTCGGTTTAAGGGGTGATTATGTGCTAGAAAGAGATATTAAAATAGCAATAGATATGATAATGAGTTTTGATGGATATCTTGATATGCTTGAATATAGTAAACTTTATTTAAATACCTCTGAAAATATTAAAGGATACAATAAGTATTTAAAAGGTGATTATAATAGTGCTTTATTACCAACCTCATCAGGAGATTTTATATTTGAATCTGTTTTAGATGATATAAAAGATATTACTGCTTATGACATAAATAGATTAGCAAAATATTTTGTTAAATTAAAAGTAGTTGCGGCTAAATATTTAACAAAAGAAGAATTCATTTTATTTTATTATGAAGAGTTATTTGATAAAAAATATTTTGATTGTCTAAAAGAATATTTAGATAATGATACTAGATGTTTCTTTGAAGAAATTTATAAAAAATATAGCGGATATAGTATTTATGATGGAATGTTTAGAGATATTGGTTATCTGGATGATACAAAAAGATTAATACATGGGTTAGAGTATTTTAAATATTCAAGAGATAATTTTATTACATATTTAGATAGATATAATGAATTACAAGATAAACTTCATGATACTGATATTACATATTTAGATACTAATATATTAAATTTAAATAAAGATAAAAATTATGATTTAATTAATTTAACAAATATATATGAATTTATAAATATAAATGGTTTAAAATGTGATGCTAAAATATTTGGTAATTTAGTTGATAGACTAATTAATATGTTAAATGAAGATGGAAAAATATTAATAAGTTATTTATATCAAATAAGTGAAAAAGAAATAAAAAAATATTCTAAATTAGATTTTTATTTATATAGATCATTAATATTATTAAAAGAAATGTATACTAAGAAAAAACAAGAAAGATTTTTGTTTAGAAGTGCAGAATGTTTAAATTGTCTTTCCATAATACCTGATATATATGAAATAGAAGGGTCTAAATTAGGATTTGGTAAAGCAGAAAATGATTTAGTTTTAATATATCAAAAGAATTATAAAAAATAATTCTTTTTTTGATTAAAAAAATTTTTAATTTTCATAATAAAATAGAAAGGAGAATTATTATGCAATATAAAGAGGTACCTAATATTATTACAGGTAAAGATTTAGATTATTTAAGTGATATGTTTAATTGGAATTATGGAGCTTTAAAAACAACAAATAGTTCAATAGAAGAAGTACAAAATGAAGAAATTAAATCTATATTAGAAGAAGGATTTAATATGTTTGATAGTAATATTAATGAAGTACTTGAAATATTAAAAGGAGGTAACTATGAATAATCAAATAAGTAATCCTAAAATGGAAGTACCAAAAGGAATAGAATTAAATGATAAAGATTATATAACTTCATTATTATCTTGTTTAAAAGAAATGCAAAAAAATTATACAGTTGCTTTAACAGAAGCAAGTAATGAATATTTATATCAAAAATATTACAATATGTTTACAAATATTACTAGTTTACAAAGAAAAACATATGAGTTAATGTTTAGATTAGGTTTTTATACATTAGAAAAAGCAGAACAAAATAAAATAACAAATAAATATAATACATTAAATCAAGAATTTATTGATTTACAAAATTAACTTAAAAAAAGTTAATTTTTTTAGTTAGATATTTATTAATTAATTTATTTATGATATATTAATATTGTAAGTATAAATAGGAGGTATAATATGAATAATGAATTAAATAAAAAAAATGGAGTGAATATATTTTTAGTGTTACTAATTGGTATATTATTTTTTATAATAGGTTTTTTAGTTGCATACATAATTACAAATGATAAGGGTGATAATAAATCATCTGAACCAACAGAACAAAAAGTTGATGTTCAAAAACAACCAGAAGAAAAATATGTTGTTTATTCAAAATTACAAACAATAACATTAAATGATAATTCAAAATGGGTAGTAATTAAAGATAGTGATGAAAAAAGTGATTATGTAACTGCTATTTCAACTATTTCTTATTCTCAATATGCGGATGAAAATGATGAAAATATTTCATGGATAGCAGATTCTACAAACGATAAGAAATTATTTAAAAATACATATGGTGATTTTATGACTGAATCAAATAAAGAATATAAAGATTCAAGTTTCCCAAAAATATTAGAAAAAATTAAATCTACATATAATTTTAAATTAAAACAAGTAGATGGATATGATATTAGATTATTAACTGTTGAAGATGTTAAGGAATTAGATGATAATTGGAAATATGAATATGATGGTTATACTTATAATGGGAACAAAGATTTATCAGTTATTGAAAGTACTTTAATGATGTCTTCTACAAAATGCACAGTAGCAAAATGTAATAAACTATACAATACATATCCTATGAATAGTAAAGTTCCTGTAATTCATAGTTTTTTAGTTGGATACCCAGATATAAAACCTGTTATCAATGTGTATAAATCTGAAATAAAAAATTAACTTAAAAAAAGTTAATTTTTTTTATTTTTTTAAAATATGTGATATAATGTATTAGATATAAAAAAAGGAGTAGTTTATATGAAAATAACTAGTGTTGATTTAACAATTAGTGCAGTAAGAAGAAGTCAATATCCAACAGATAAAAAACCAGAATTTTTACTTGTAGGTAGATCTAATGTAGGAAAAAGTAGTTTTATAAATACATTAATTAATAGAAAAAACTATGCTAGAACATCTGCTAATCCAGGAAAAACTCAAACTATTAATTTTTATTTAGTAAATGAAAAATTTTATTTAGTTGATGCTCCAGGATATGGATTTGCTAATTTAAATAAAAGTAAAAAAAGAAAATTTGGTTTAATGATGGAAGATTATTTAACAAATAGAGATGAATTAAAACAAGTATTTATGTTAATAGATTTTAGACATAAACCTAGTAGTGATGATATTATGATGTATGAATTCTTAAAACATTATAAAATACCAGTAACTATAGTTGCTACTAAATGTGATAAAATAGGAATTACAAAACATCAAACACAAAGAAATATGATTTTATCTGAATTAGAATTAGGAGTGGGAGATGACTTTATAGTATTCTCTAATGTAAATAAAGAAGGTAAATCAGAAGTATATGAAAAAATAGAGAGAATTATATAGAATTAATTCTCTTTTTTCATACAATAAACTAGGTGGTGAAAATGAGAATATCAAATATTGATGATGATATTTTAATATATATAAATAAAGAATTAGTAGATATTGATTTTGAAGATTTGGATACTACTAAAGAATATTTTAAGAAATTATTTTTAAAGTTAAAAAATAAAATAGATATAAATGGATTTTATTTTGTAAATGTATATAAAGATTTAATATATGGAATAGTAATAGAACTTTCTAAAGAAGAAGTTGATTATTTAGATTATTATACAGATGAAGTAGATATGCATATAACACTTTTAGAAAATACCTTTTTATATGAAGTAGAAGATATATTTTTTAATGAAGAAATTATAAATAATTCCGATATAATATATTATGATAAAAAAATATATTTAAAATTAAAAAAAGATTTAAATGATTATTTAAAAAATGAATTAATTGAATTTAGTAATTTAATATATAAAGATACAAATGATATTATAAATTATGGTAAGAAATTAAGTTAGTTATTTGATTTTTTTTCTTTATTTGATATAATGTTTCAAGAGGTGAAATTATGAAAAAACCAGTAGTTGCATTAGTTGGAAGACCAAATGTAGGAAAAAGTACAATATTTAATAGAATAATCGGGAAAAAAATATCAATTATAGAAGATACACCAGGTGTTACTAGAGATAGAATTTATGGTAATGTAAATTATAAAAATTATAAATTTCACTTAGTTGATACAGGTGGTATAGATTTAGAGGATGCTAAATTTAATGAAGAAATTAAAGTTCAAGCAACTCTTGCTATTGAAGAAGCTGATGTAATTGTTTTTATAGTAGACGGTAAAGAAGGAATAACAAGTAATGATTTAGTTGTTAAAGAAATGCTACTTAAACAAAATAAAAAAGTTATTGTTGCTATAAATAAAGTAGATAGTAAAGAATCAAAAGAACATTTATATGATTTTTATGAATTAGGATTTGATAATTATATTAATGTAAGTGGAGAACAAAATATAGGAATAGAAGATTTATTAGATTTAGTATGTTCAGATTTTAATGAAATAGAAGAAGATGAATATGATCCAGATGTAGTAAAATTTTCAATTATCGGAAGACCAAATGTAGGAAAAAGTAGTTTAGTAAATGCTATATTAAATGAAGATAGAGTAATTGTATCAGATGTAGCAGGTACTACTAGAGATTCAGTAGATTTACCTTTTAAATATCATGATAAAGATTATGTAGTAATAGATACAGCAGGTATGAGAAAAAGAGGTAAAATATATGAAAATATTGAAAAATATAGTTTACTTAGATCAATGAAAGCAATAGATAGATCTGATGTATGTGTTATTGTTATAAATGCTGAAGAAGGAATTATAGAACATGATAAACATATAGCAGGGTATGCAGTAGAAGCAGGTAAAGCTGTAGTTATAGTTGTAAATAAATGGGATACAATAGAAGATAAAGATGCATCAATGAAAAAATGGAAAGAATTAATTAAACTTGAATTTGCATTCTTAGATTATGCTCCAATAGTATTCTTATCAGCTAAAACTCATAAAAGAATTCATACTTTAATGCCTGAAGTATTAAAAGCATATGAAAATAGTAGAAAAGAAATAAAAACAAGTTTATTAAATGATGTAATAGAGGAAGCTTATCAACTTAATTTACCTCCATCATATAAAGGTAAAAGATTAAAAATATATTTTGTAAGTCAAGCTTCAACACAACCTCCAAAATTTAATATTCAAGTTAATAATAAAGGACTTGTACATTTCTCTTATAAAAGATATTTAGAAAATAAATTAAGAGAAGCATTTGATTTTGAAGGAACACCTATAATATTACAATTTAAAAATAAAGGTGAACAAGAATTATAATTTGTATTATACAAATTATTTTTTTTATGGTTGTTTTGTGTTATAATATTTAGTCAAAGTGGTGATTTAATGGGTAATAAAAAAATATTTACTAATGAAGAAAAACAATATATTATTGATAACTGGGAAAAAGAAACAATACATAGTATGAAAAAGAAATTTAATTGTACTTGGTATGCAGTTGCAAAAGTAGCAGAAGAAAATAATTTACCATTACCTACATCTAATGAGTGGACAGAAGATGAAATTAATTTATTGAAAGAATTATCTGAAACACTACATTATAAAGAAATTGCAAAAGCAATGAATAAGACAGAAAATGCTATTTATTTAAAAGCACGTAGACTAAATATTACACTTATTCAAGATAGAAGAAAATGGACAGAAGAAGAGGAAGAACAATTTTCAGAATTATGGGGTAATGTTTCAGTTGATAATATTTGTAAAAAATTAAAAAGAACATATTTTTCACTTAAGGTAAAAGCAATAAGAATGAATTTAGGACCTATGATGGAAAATAATTATGAAAAATTAACAGTATCTGATATCTGTGATGCATTAAATGTTAGTCGTGATAGAATTACCACTTGGCGTAAATATGGACTTAAACTTAAACCAAAAAAACTAACATCTAAATGTTGTTACTATGTTATTTCTCTGGATGATTTATTGTTGTTTTTAGAACAAAATCAAAATGAATGGGATAGTAGAAATTTAGAAGAAAATTTACTTGGAATAGAACCAGAATGGTTAAAAGAAAAAAGAAAAAGGGATTTAGAAGAAAATCCTTCATGGTATCGTAAATGGACAGATGAAGAAATAAAAAGAGCATGTCATTTATTTGAACGAGGAAAAAGTTATAATGAAATAGCTTTAACAATTGAAAGAAGTGAAAATTCAGTAGCAACTTTGTTAAGAAACTTAGGTTATAGTTATACAATGCCACATTTTTGGTCAGAAGAAGAATTAAGTTATTTAATAGAAAATTATCAAAATATGACTTATAAGGAAATGTCAAATAAATTAGGAAGAACAGAAAAAGCTATAGCTTATAAAATTTCAGAATTAGGATATCAAAAGAAAAAAACAAAAAAATAGTGGTGATAAAATGGTAGCATGGACAGAAAAACAAATTCAAGTATTGATGGAAAATATAAATATAGTACCTATATCAAAATTACAATTATTATTAAATAAAGATTATTATCAAATCTTGGATAAGTTAGATGAATTAGGAATTGAATATATAAGTACTAGATGGACAGAAGAGGAAGAACAACTTCTTATTTCATTAGCAGATAAATGTTATTTAAAAGAATTATCTAAAATTTTAAATAGAACTGAAGATGCAATTTTAACTAAAGCATGTAAAATGGGAATAGATTATATAAAATTAATAAGAGAATTTAAAGAAGAAGAAATAAAATATATAAAAGAAAATTATGGAAAAATTGCTGTAACAGATATGGCTCGTGAATTAAAAGTAGGTAGAGGTGCAATTGAAAATCAAATAAAAAAATTAAATCTTCCAAAATTAGGAAATAATCCATATAAATTTTGGACTGACAAAAAAATTCAAAAATTGAAAGATTTATCTAAAACAAAAACAATTACAGAATTAGCTCAAATATTTCATACTACAAATTCTGCAATTTCCACTATTGCTTATGAAAATAAAATAACTTTAATAGATGAAAAAATTAAGTGGACAGAAAAAGATAATGAACAATTAAAGGAATTAGCAAAAACAAAAACATTAGAAGAAATGGCTATTATAATGAATAGAAGTACAAGTGCTATAAGATTACAAGCAAAAAGACAAAATATTAAAATATTATCAAATAGAAATCTATGGACAAAAGAAGATGATGAAACATTAAAAAAATTAGTAAATGAAGATAAAGATTTATTTGAGATAATAGAAATTATGTCTAAAACAGATTCAAATGTTTTAAAAAAAGCTAGAGAATTACAATTGAAAGTTAAATACGAAAATAGAAAATTAACTGAAGGAGAAGAATTAAAATTAATTGAAGATGTTAAATTAGTTAATATAAATGAATTAGTTATTTTATATAAATTAACAAGTGCAAGAATAAAACAAATTGCTAAAAAACATAATGTAGAGGTTATGTCTAGTAAAAAAAATTGGACAAAAGCTGAACTGGAAACCTTAAAAAAATTAGTAGAAGAGGGAAAAACACCTAAAGAAATAGCAAAAATATTTAATAGATCAGAAGATGCTGTTACAATTAAAATAAATAGAAGTGGACTTAAGATAACTACAAATGATAAAATGTTTTGGACAGAGGAAGAAGAAAATACTTTATGTGATTTATGGGGAAATGTGTCAATAGAAACAATTGCTAAAAATTTAAATAGAACAGAATCATCAATATTAAATAAGGTTTATCAATTAGGATTAGGATCTTCTATGGATAATAATTATGAATTACTTAAAGTTCAAGATATTTGTGATATGTTTAATGTTTTGCCAGCACAAGTTAATATTACTTGGGTTGCTTTAGGATTAAATTTAAGAAGTAAAAGAATTACTAAATCAAAAAGTTATTTATGTGTAACGTTAGATGATTTACTTGATTTTTTAGAAAAAAATCAAAATATATGGGATAGTAGAAATTTAGAAGAAAATTTACTTGGAATAGAACCAGAATGGTTAAAAGAAAAAAGAAAAAGGGATGTAGAAACTAGTTTTGTACCAGAAAAAGTAAATTTATTAAAACAACAATTAATTTTAGATGAAAAATATTATGTTGATGATGAAAAATGTAAAGTTAAAAAGAAATAGGTGAGAAGTATGAAACAAAAATTTATATGGACAGAAGAAAAAGAAAAAGAATTAATATCATTATGGAATACAAAATCTTTGTATAAAATAGCAACTGACTTTCATACAACACCTGAAAACTTAATAGAAAAGGCTAAAGAATTAGAACTTCCAGCATACAAAAGTGATAGATGGACAAAAGAAGAAGAAGAAAAATTAAGAGAATATTCAAAAAAATATGTAACAAAAACAATAGCTAAAAAATTAAATAGAAGTTATATAGCTGTTCAAAAAAAAGCTGTAAAGTTAGGAATTGAACTTCGTTCAACACCAGATCCTTGGAAGAAATGGATGGTAGAATATCTAAAAGAAAACATTAATCAAAAATCAATTGGTGAAATAGAATCAGTAATAGGTCTTAGTTATTATCAAATTATTTCAAAATGTAAGGAATTAGGAATAGAATATAAGAAAACTTTATGGACAGAAGAAGAAATAGCAATATTAAGAGAATATGCACCTAAATGTCATTATACAGAACTTGTAAAAGTACTACCAGGTAGAAGTATTGGGGCAATTACTGCTAAAGCTTATGAACTAGAAATTGAAACAATTTCTGAATATGTAAAACTAAATGAAGAACAAATTGAATATATTAAAAAGTATTGGGGAAAAAAACATGCTACAGAAATAGCTAGAAATTTAAAAATTAGTACAGGTGTATTATATAGATATAAAAAGGAATTAGAATTACCAGATATTGGTCAACAAATAAAATGGAATGAAGAAAAAATAGAAAAATTAAGATTGTTAGCAAAAACTAAATATATATCTGAATTAGCAGAAATTTTTAAAACAAGTAACTCACAAATATCTAGGATTGCTAGTAAAAATAATATAGAACTATTAGATAAAAAGAAAGTATGGAATGACCAATTAGAAGAAGAATTAATTAAATTAGTAAAAGAAAATTTAAGTATAAAAGAAATTTCAGAAAAAATGAATTTAAAAGCTAATATTATTAGAACTAAAATTAAAAAGTTAGGATTAACAAATGATATTTTAGTAAAAGAAGAAATATGGACAGAAGAAAAGATAGAAGAATTATTAAGATTAGTTGATACAAATTCTATTGATGAAATTGCTAATATAATTGGTGTATCTAGAAATCAAGTATCAAAAAAATTAAAAGAATTAAATATTTATAAAAAAAATAATAGATTTTGGACAGAAGAAGATTCAGAAAAATTAATATCTTTAAAAGAATATGATGTTTTTATGATTTGTAAAATAATGAATAAATCAGAAGCTACTATAAAAGAAAAAGCCAAGGTGTTAGGTATAACTTTAAAAAATCCACCTAAAAAAAGATGGATAAAAGAAGAAGAAGAAAAATTAATAGAATATGCTAAAAATTATACTATAAATGAGATTGCTGAAATTCTTGAAATGTTACCGTCTACTGTTTCAAATAAATTAAAATATATGGGAGTAAGTGCTCAAAAATCTTCAATATTTTGGACAGAAGAAGATGTAGAAAAACTAAAGGAATATGCTAAGGAATATACAATAGAAGAAATTGCTAAAAAAATAGAAAGAACTTATGGTGTAGTAGCAAATAAATTAAATGATTTAAATATTTCTGCTGTTAATAAGTCAAATAGGGCATGGACAAAGGAAGAAGATGAATTATTAATTTCAATGCTATCTGATTATTCTACATTTGAAATATCTAAAAAATTAAATCGTAGTGAAGAATCAGTACATGTAAGAGCAGGTAAATTAGGCTATGATCTTCAATTAAAACATAAAGCTTGGACAGAGGAAGAAGAAGAGCTTTTAAGTGATTTATGGGGAAATAAATCAATAGAATATATAGCAAAAAAACTAAATAGAAGTACCTCAGCAATTATGAATAGAGTTTCAAAATTAGGCTTAGGGTCACATACTGAAAACAATTATGATGGAATAAAAATTCAAGAAATAGCGGATATTTTTAATGTTGATAGAAATACTATTTTAGTAAACTGGGTAGCACTAGGTCTTAAAATAAAAGTAAAAAATATTTCAAAAAACAGATCATATGCGACTGTTACTATAGAAAATTTATTTAAATTTTTAGAACAAAATCAAAATATATGGGATAGTAGAAATTTAGAGGAAAATTTATTTGGAATAGAACCAGAATGGTTAAAAGAAAAAAGAAAAAGTGATATAGAAAATAATTTTATACCAGAAAGAATTAATTTGAAGAAACATCAATTAATTTCTGCTAAGAATTTTTATGTTGAAAAAGAAAAAGTTAAAATGAAACAAAAAGGAAAGTGATATAATGAATTTCATTAATAGAATAAAAGAAATAATTGATTTTAAAATAGAATCAAAAGAAAGACAGAAAGAAAAAATAAATTTTCAAAAACTTATTAAAGAAACGGATATAGAAATAATTTTAGATGAAGAATTTAGAAATGTTGAATCACATATAGATTATAAAGATTTAAAACAAATGACAAATGATGATATTATATTAGAAGTATTAAATACATATTTAATTATGAATGATATATTAGTTATTAAAGAAGAGTATTTAGAAGAAATTGAAATGGTATATAGTGAATCAGATTACTTTTATGATGATAATGTTTCTGCATATCTTCATGAAATAAAAAAATATCCAATATTAACTGTTGAACAAGAAAAAGAGTTAGTAAAAATGAAAGAAATAGGATATCCATCAGCAAGAAAAAAATTAATAGAACATAATTTAAGATTAGTTGTTTCAATAGCAAAAAGATATATGGGTAGAGGATTAGATTTTTCAGATTTAATAGAAGAAGGAAATATTGGTCTTATAAAAGCAATTGATAAATTTGAAAGTAAATATGAAACAAAAATTTCTACATATGCTACACACTGGATTCATCAATCAATTTCTAGGGCTATTGCTGATAAATCTCGTTTAATAAGATTACCTGTTCACGCTAGTCAAGGTTTATCTAAAATAGAAAAAGCTAGAAAAATTTTATTAGAAAAAAATCAAAAAGAACCAACTATAGTTGAATTAGCAAGAGAAACAGAACTTTCAGAAGAAACTATTAAATTATTAAGAGAAATGTCTATTAATATAACTAGTTTAGAAAAAACAATTGGTGAAGATGAAGAAGAGACTTTAGGTGATTTTATAGCTGATCCAAACCAAAAAACAGAAGATGCAGCAACTTTTGGACAACTTCAAGATTATATATCAAGTGTTTTAAAAAGTTTAAATAATAGAGAAAGAGAAATAATAACAAAACGTTTTGGAATTGGAAATAATAGGGGAATGACATTAGATGAAGTAGGTAAAGATTTAAATATTACAAGAGAAAGAGTAAGACAAATAGAAGAAAAAGCATTAAGAAAATTAAGACACCCAAGAAATACAAGAAAAATAAAAGATTATATAAATTAAAAAAAATTGAATTTTATATGAATTCAATTTTTTGTTTGTTATTATTAACAAGAATAGAAAATCTGTTATACAGAAATACAAAATTTGTAAAGAAAATCTATTTAAATTATTCAAATTTGTCATTTGAAAGTATTTTAATTTTATGTTTTAATACTTATTCAAGGAGGGATAATATGAGTAAAATATTAAGAGATGAAGAATTAAAACAATTTATAGAAGAATATAATATTAAGCATGATGAAGAAATATTTAGCATTATATTAGTATTAGAAGAAAACTGTAAATATGTTATTAATGGTAGTAAAATAGTTAATATTGAAAAAGAAAAAATAGAAAAATATATGAAATAAACTTTACATTTAATATGTAAAGTTTTTTTTATAATTTATAAGAAACAAATCATTTATAGTATAATATTTATAAGGTGATATATATGTTTTTTAAATATATAGACTTATTATTATATTGTGTTGATTATAAAAAAGAAGATATTCTTTTTATAAATTATGATGTTATTAATCAAGAGTTAATAGAAATAATGTTAAATTATTTAAATTCTAAAGGTATAAATGATATTTATTTAGATAAGGAAGATATACAAAAAGAACATGAATTATTAAAAGAAATAAATCTTAATGATATTGAAAATAATCTGTTTTTTGATGATTCTATATGGAATGAATTTGCTAGTAAAAATGCAAAATTTTTAATTTTTCGTTCACCTATACCAAATATAATGGAAGATATAGAAGAAGAAAAAATATCTAAATCATGTTATATAAAAGAAAAAACAAAAAGTATTTTTAATAAATATAAATTAGAATATAAAATAAATTGGTGTTATGCTGTATTACCAAATAAAATATGGGCAGATAAATTATTTAATAATAATATTAATTCTTATCAAATATTAGAAAATACCCTATATAAAATTTGTAATAATAATTCTATAGAAGAATGGAACAATTTTTTTATAAAAAATAAACAAATAATAGAAAAATTAAATAATTTAAAAATAAAAGAAATTTATTATAAAAATAGTTTAGGTACAGATTTAAAAATAGCATTATCAGAAAATAGTATATGGTGTGATACTGCTACTAAAGGTATAACAAATATGCCAAGTTATGAAATATTTACAAGTCCAGATTTTAGAAAAACAGAAGGAATTGTCTATAATTCTAAACCACTTTTTTATAATGGTAAATCAATAGATAATTTTTATCTTAAATTTGAAAACGGAAAAGTAATTGAATATGATGCTGAAATAGGTTATGAAACTTTAAAAGGAATAATAGAAAGTGATTCTAATTCTTGTTATTTAGGAGAATGTGCAATAGTAGAAAATTATAGTCCAATATCTAAATTAAATTTAAATTTTGGAGTTACTTTATTAGATGAAAATGCATCTTGTCATTTAGCGCTTGGTAGAGGTTTTTATAAATGCTTTAATAATTTCAACAATTATAATGAAGAAGAATTGTTAGATAGAGGATTAAATTTATCAGATGTTCATGTTGATTTTATGATTGGAACAGATGATTTAGAAATTATAATAAAAACATATGATAATAAAATAATTAAAATTTATGAAAATGGAAAGTATATATTAAATTAGAGGTGATTTTATGACAACATATAAAATAAATTATAAAAATGCTAGAAAGAATTTTACTTTACCAATTATATTTATTGTAGTTGGATTAATCTTTATAGCTATAATAGGTATTATTGTAATTAATGTTAAAAATAAAGAAAGTAATTTAAATGCACAAGTTAATGCTAATAATATTGAATGGTTAGAAGAATCTGATGATGATGGAGTAAATTACAATCCAGTTTATTATTATGAAGTAGAGGGAGTAGAATATAAATGTTTAAGCAATATTTCTAGTAATACAAAAAATACTAAAGGAATAGTTTATTTTAATACAAAAAATCCAAGTGAATGTTTAACTGATTATGATAAAAATAGTTCAAATATGTTTTTATTATTCTTATTATTACCACTTATTTTTATAGCAATAGGTGGAGTAATTTTAATAAAAAATATAAAGAAAATAAAAGTGATGAAACAATTAGCAAATAATGGTATATTAGTTAAAGGAATACCTTATGAATTAGTTCACACAAATATTACTGTAAATGGTCGTTCGATTCAAGCTATGAGTATTAACTATCAATTTCCTGATGGATCTATTAAAACTTTAAAAGGCTTACCTTTATATAAAAGTAGAATGCATAATTATGATTCTGGATTATGTGATTTACTATATGATCCAAGTAATTATAATAATTATTACATAGATTTTGAAATAGAACTTACTGGAGTAGGTACACCTCATGTTGAATATTATAAAATAGATGAAAATACATTTAAATAAATAAAAACTCAAGAATTTCTTGAGTTTAATTTTTTTATGGAGGGCCTAGTCGGATTTGAACCAACGATCAGGGAGTTGCAGTCCCATGCCTTACCACTTGGCTATAGACCCATAAGCAAATTAATTATAACAAATATTTTTTTTAATTTCAATATATTTTATGATTTAAATGAATTTTTTTGACTTTAACTGAATATTTTTATATAATTGAAAAGGTGGTTTCATGAAAAGGTTACATACAACGACATATAAATTATATAATAAAGACAATATAAGAATATCAATTATAAGTGATATTCATTTTAGTCATGGAACTTTAAAAAAATTAAATATTTTATTAAAACATTTAACAAATATAAAACCAAACTATATTTTAATACCTGGTGATTTAATTGATTGTAGTGATATTTTAAAAGATAATAAAGTTAAAGATGAATTTTTAATTTTTATTAAAAGTTTATCTAAAATTTCTAAAGTTGTTATTTCATTAGGTAATCATGATTTTTATAAAATTAAGAAAAGAAAACTAATTAAAAATAGTTATGAAAATTATTTTAGTTATCAATTATTTTATGAAATAAGTTTAATAAATAATGTATACTTACTTGATAATGATAAATATGAAGATAAAAAAATATATATTGCAGGAATAACTGTTCCTCTTGAATATTATAAAGATGAAAGTAGTAATAGTTTATCAAAAAAATTAAATAGAAATAAGAAAATAATATCAGATTTACCAGAAGATAAATTAAAAATACTTATGATTCATTCTCCTATGAATTTAAATAATAAAAGAATTAAAAATAAATTAAAAGAATTTGATTATTTTGTATGTGGTCATATGCATAATGGGTGTGTTCCACCAATTATAAATGAATTATGGAATTCAAGTAAAGGTATAATAGGTCCAACAGGAAAATTTTTGGTATTTAATGCAAGAAATACATTAAGAAAAAAAGAAGATAAATTGTTAGTAAATGGACCAGTTATAACATTTTCTAAATGTTCTGGAATAATGCGTATTTTTAATATTTTTTATCCAATTTATAATACAATATTAGATTTTAATAAAAAAAATGAATTTAAAATTAAAAGAAAATATCATAAATAATGATATTTTTTTATATTATGTGAAAATTTGGAAAAAATAATAAAGATTATTGTTAATAGTTAATAAAAAGAGTATAATAAAAAATACGATAGAGAGGATAAGAATATGAGTGTTTTAAATAGATGTAAAGGAAAAAGTTTAATTTTAATATTATTATTTATTTTTAATATTTGTGCTTCTTTTAAAATGATATATGCACTTTCTTTATTGAGTGGAATTGAAACATTTATAAGATTATTAATTATAATAATTATAGTTTTAATGTTCATTGGTTTTTCATTTACATATTTAAAATATTTAGTAAAAAGAAAATCAAAATATTTTAAATTAATCCCTATAACACTTATATATACTTTTATATTATTTACAGGTTCAAAATATATTTTAAAAACTTATAATACGATAGATAATTTATCTAGTAGTTCAACAATTTATTCATCAAGTTTAATATCTTTAGTAGAAAACAAATCTTATAAATTAGAAAATATAGGTAATGGGAAAATTGGTATTATAAGTGATTATACTAGTATAGATGGTAATGAAATACCAAAAGAAGTAATAGAAAAAGAAAATATAAAAAATAAAATAGTAGAATATGATGACTATTTAACATTAATAGATGCTTTATATGATAAAAAAATTGACTATGCATTTGTACCAACTAGTTATGTTAATAATCTTAAAAGTATAGATGAAGAAAAATATGAATCATTAGATGAAGATACAAAAATAATTTATACAAAAGAAAAAATAATTAAACAAGAAGTTAATAAAAAAAATATTGTGAAAGAACCATTTAGTATATTAATTATGGGGGTAGATAGTGATGAAGAATCATTAAAAAATAGTGCATTTAATGGAGATGCATTAATGTTACTTACATTTAACCCAAATACACTTACGACAACAATACTTAGTATTCCAAGAGATTCATATGTACCAATATCTTGTTTTAAGGATAAAGCAAAAAATAAGATTACACATGCAGCTATATATGGTGAAGATTGTATGATTAGTACAATTGAAGAATTAGTAGATATTAAAATAGATTATTATGTAAAAATAAATTTTAAAGGTGTAGTAAATATAATAGATGCTTTAGGTGGTGTTGAAGTTGATGTTCCATATAGTTTTTGTGAACAAAATAGTAGCCGTAAATGGGGTAAAAATACTATTTACGTAGAAGAAGGATTGCAAAAATTAAATGGAGAACAAGCTTTAGCATTATCAAGAAATAGAAAAAATAATACATCAAAATGTTCTAGCAAATGGACTAAGGGTTATAGAAGTGACTTTGTTAGAGGAGAAAACCAACAATTAGTTTTAAGAGCTACTTTAAATAAATTAAAAGAAATAAAAAGTTTGGATACTATAAGTGATTTACTTGATAAAGTTAGTAATAGTATGGAAACTAATATGAGTACAGAACAAATTTTATCATTATATAATATTGGAAAAGATATATTAGTAAAAAGTAGTGATGCTAAATTAGAAGATTTAGTTGGATTTAGAAGACTTCATTTAAGTGGTTATGATGCTAGAATATATGATGAAAGAACAGGTTTAAATTTATATAATTATGTTTTATATGATGGTAGTATAAAAGATGTAAAAAAAGCAATGAAGATAAATTTAAATGAAGAAAAAGCCACTCTTATAAAAGAATTTAGTTTTGATATAGATGAAGATTATAAAGAAGTAGTAATAGGTAAAGGTGAATATGAAACTACTAAATTACCTAGCTTTGTTGGAAAAACAGAAAGTGAAGCTAAATCTTTAGCTAAAAAATTAAATCTTGATGTAACTATTAAATATATAGAAAAAGATAGTGGTGAAGATGGTACAGTTTTATATCAAAATTATAATAAAGGAACTGATTTAGTTAGTGTTACAGAATTAATTTTAACTGTAGTTAAAGTAGATACTAATTCTAATATTGAAGAAGATAATAATTCAAACAATAAAGAAATAGAGGAAAAAGTAGAAGAATCATCAGATTCTAAATCAGAAAATGAAGATATAGATATAGATGATATAACAGGAATAGAAGGCCTTGAATAGTTTATTGACTTAAAAAAAATAATAATGTAAAATTAAAGTAGGTGGTAATATGAAAAATAAAGGATTTACACTTATAGAGGTACTTGCAGTTATAACAATGCTTGGTCTTCTTGCATTAGTTGTTACACCATTGGTTTTAGAACAACAAGATAAAAAAGAAAAAGAATTGACTTCAGCTCAAAAACAAGTTTTATTTTCTGATGCTGGTAGTTATGTAAGAGATCATTCTAAATATATTATTAAATCAGAAAATGTATTTTGTATTACAGTAAATACTTTAATAGAAGAAGATTATATAAGTATGGATGATGATGAGTTTAAAGATAATACTATAAAAGTAACAGTAGATGAAAATGAAAATTTTGTTTATAGCATAGATAATAAATGTTCTGAGAATATAGAAAGTTAGTTTACTAACTTTTTTTTGTAAAGTAATAAAATTACTATTGCATTTATAAATTTTAATTGATATAATTAAGTTACTAGAGATAGTTTTTAAGAAAAACCTACACTTATAACGATTGGGAGTATAATTGCTAAGTGGTGTTGAATACTTATTAATTTAAGGATCCTAAAGCTTACATGTTACGCCCACCTGGGAAGCCCGGTTTTGTCGTTATTGCTATCTCTAGTTTTTTTTTGTTTTTTGTGATATAATTTATATATCGTAGGAGGTAATGACATGGCAAAGAAGAAAAAAAGAAAAGAAACTAAGAAAAAGAGTACCGGATTTTCAGTAGAATTAATTGGTTTTTTCCTTATATTAATTGCCATAATAGGATGGATACCAAAAAGTGGACCAATTGGACATTTTATAAGTAGTTTTGCAGTATTTTTAGCAGGACCTTTTGATTTTGTATTTTTATTATCATTAATTATTATTGGATCTTATATGATAATAAAAAGAGAAAAACCAGATTTCTTTAATTCTAGATTAGTAGGATTTTATATATTTTTAATAGGATTATTAGTATGTTCTCATATGGAATATCTAAAAGATAAAGATTTAGAAGGTACAAAGATAATTACAGAAACAGTAAGTAATTTCTTTAGTACAATATCTAATATGTCAACAAAAGCTAATTTAGGTGGGGGAATAATAGGTGCGATTTTCTCATGTATGTTTGTTTCATTATTAGATATAAATGGAACTAGAGTAGCATTTATTGCATTAATTATTTGTGGATTTATAATGTTTTCAGGATTTTCAATATATGATGTATGTAAAAATATGAGTGAAAAAAGAGCAAATAGAAAAGAAAAGAAAAAAGATAAACATATTAAAGAAACAGAAGAAGCTTATGATAATGATAATAAAGTAGTAGTATCTTCTATTGATCAACTTATAAGAGTAGATGAAGAACCAAAAGAAGAAATAAAAGAAGAAGTAAAACCTCTTAAAGATGATTTTGAACCAGATACTAAAGGTTATAAATTACCTCCAATTAGTTTATTAGCAAAACCAGTTAAAAGTAAAAATATGGAATCTAAAGAAACTATAAATCATAATGTAGAAACATTACAACAAGTATTAAAAGATTTTGGGGTAGAAGGCCATGTAGTTGCAATTAATCCAGGACCAACAGTTACACAATATGAAGTAGAAATTAAATCAGGTACTAAAGTTAGTAAAGTCGCAAGTTTAAATAAAGAAATAGCTTTAGCTTTAGCTGCACGTGATGTTCGTATAGAAGCTCCAATACCTGGTAAATCTACAATTGGTGTTGAAATACCAAATAAAGTAAAATCAGCAGTTACTGTAAGAGAAATATTAGAAACAGTACCATCATCTTATAATGATTCAAAACTTTTAGTAACACTTGGAAAAAATATAATGGGTAAACCCGTATATTGCGAAATAAATAAAACGCCACACCTTTTAGTAGCAGGATCTACAGGTAGTGGGAAATCAGTATGTATAAATAGTATTATAGTTTCAATGTTAATGAGATCAAAACCAGATGAAGTGAAATTAGTATTAGTCGATCCTAAAAAAGTTGAACTTTCTATGTATAATGGTGTACCACATTTAATGGCTCCAGTTGTAACGGATGCTAGAAAAGCAAATATAGCTCTTAAAAAAATAGTTGTTGAAATGGAAAGAAGATATGATTTATTTAGTGATAGTAAGACTAAAAATATTGCTGGATATAATGCATATATAGATAAAGAAAATGAATCTAGAAGTGAAGATGATAAATTAAGACATTTACCATTTATCGTTGTTATAATAGACGAACTTGCAGACCTTATGTTAGTAGCAGCAAAAGAAGTAGAAGATTCTATTATGCGTATTACACAAATGGCTAGAGCTGCAGGAATTCATTTAATAGTAGCAACTCAAAGACCATCTGCTGATGTAATTACAGGGGTTATTAAAGCAAATATACCATCTCGTATAGCATTTGCAGTAGCTTCTAATATAGATTCAAGAACAATACTTGATTCATCAGGTGCTGAAAAATTATTAGGTAAAGGGGATATGTTATTTTTACCACAAGGTGAAAATACACCACTTAGAATTCAAGGTACTTTCTTAAGTGATGAAGAAATAAAAAGTGTAGTAGATCACACAATTAAACAACAAATTGCTAGATATGATGAAACACTTACTATGGATGATGAAGAAATGAAGGCAACTTCAAGCATAGAACCATCTGATAGTAGAGATGCTACAGAAGAACCACTTTATAATGAAATAGTAGAATTTGTAGTAACACAAGGAAAAGCAAGTGCTTCATTATTACAAAGAAGATTTAGATTAGGTTATAATAGAGCAGCGCGTTGTATAGATTTACTTGAAGAAAGAGGAATAATTGGACCACCTAATGGTTCAAAACCTAGAGAAGTATTAGTAAAAATTGAAAAAGAAGAAGAATAGAAATATTTTTATTGTAATATAGTATATAGATATATAGTAAAGGAGTGTAAAAATATGGTAGCAAATAGTAACTTCGGGGGGGGGTATTTAAA
>SVAG01000004.1 GCA_015059545.1 Lactobacillales bacterium | reverse complement strand
CATCTTTATAATAGTTTTGAAATCTTTCCGATGATGTATCATAACTAGTTCCAAACATCTTATTATAATCTTTAATGGCATTATCTAAGAATGTTCTATCATCAGTACTTAGTGCTTCTGTTGATTCTGAATTTTCATCAATAACTCCATCTTCTCCATTAACACCATATGAATATATTAAAGCTACTTTTAAATTGCTATTTTTAAGGGCTAAAGCTTTCTTAAATTCTGCATAATACTCTTTAGCCATTTTAATATTAGATACTGCAAATATAGAATTAAATCCATTAATATTCTTTTTAGATTTTATTTCTTCTGTATCTTGTCTTTTAGCAACTTCAATTACATTATCTAAGGTTGAATAAACATATGATTCACTAGTTTTTGTTTTAGTGCTAAAATGTTCAATAATATATTCAGTAATTAAACTAATTCTTATTTGATTATCAAATAATTTTTCTTCATCTATACTATAAACTTTTTCATCTTTTACATCTTCAGATACATCTACCCTACCAACATACTCATATCTAAACGGTAATACATTCTTATCAGCTATTGCATTTACAATTGTATAAGTATGTAATCTTTCACCAAATACTTGTTCCGTTGTTTCAGATATACCTTTAATAGTTCTAGCGTTTTCTGGGAATATTGGAGTACCAGTGAATCCAAATATATAATATTTATTAAACTTCTTAATAATTGATTTATGCATCTCACCAAATTGTGATCTATGGCATTCATCAAATATAAATACTACATGTTTATTAAACACTTCACTATCAGCATTCTTTTTAATAAATTGTGATAGCTTTTGAATTGTAGTAATTATTATCTTAGCATTAGGATCATTTAATTGTTCTTCTAATACTTTAGCAGATGTATTAGAGTTTGCTGCACCTTCTTTAAAACGATCATATTCTTTCATTGTTTGATAGTCTAAGTCTTTTCTATCAACAACAAATAATACTTTATCAATAAAATCTAATTTACTAGCTAGTTGAGACGTCTTAAATGAAGTTAATGTTTTACCTGAACCTGTTGTATGCCAAATATAACCACCAGCATTAATTTTTCCGTAGAATTTATTATTATAAGCAACTTTAATTCTATTTAATATTTTTTCAGTAGCAACTATTTGGTATGGTCTCATTACTAATAAATCTTCTTCACTAGTAAATACACAATACTTAGTTAATATATTTAATAAAGTATGTTTAGTAAAGAAAGTTTTAGCAAAATCAATTAAATCAGTAATTCCATTATTCTTTTGGTCAGCCCAATAAGAAGTAAATTCAAATGAATTAGATTTCTTTTTCTTTTGATTATTAATATGGAATTCTCTAGTAGTATTAGAATAATACTTAGTTAATGTACCATTTGAAATAACAAATATTTGAACAAAATTATATAATCCAGACCCAGCCCAGAAAGAATCTCTTTGGTATCTTTCTATTTGATTAAACGCTTCTCTTAAATCTACTCCTCTTTTCTTTAATTCAACATGAACTAAAGGAAGACCATTAACTAAAATAGTAACATCATATCTGTTATCATAATTACCATCATTATTAACATATTGATTTAATACTTGAACACTATTGTTATGGATATTATTTTTATCAATTAAATATATATTTCTTTTTTCACCAGAATCTAAAGTTAATTCTTGTTTATAATCTTCTTGTATTAATCTGGTTTTCTCAATAATATAATCATTCTTATTAGCAATAATTTTAGTAAAGAAATAATCCCATTCTCCATCAGTAAAATGATAATTATTAAGTTTTTCTAATTGTTTTCTTAAATTAAGAATTAATTCATCTTCACTATTAATAGTTAATCTTTCATACCCTTGTTCAATTAAAGTATTAATTAATTCTTTTTCTAAAGCATCTTCACTTTGAAAAGATGTAGATACTCTATTTAATCCTGTATATTCAGCTAATACAGTAGAATTATCATTTTCACTTATTAAACCTATACTACTCACTAACACTCACCTCTTCAAAACCAAAATTCCTTTGTATTATCCATATATAGATACCCATCCGCACCAATACTAACATATCCTATGGAATACCATCTACAGTTACTCCATCTATCACTAATCAATTTAAAAATTTTTGAATTGGGTAATGGGGAATCATCTCTACTATTTTTTACATTTGAAAAAATGTTCATTAATACAACATATAATCCTCCCAAAGAAATAAGAACATTATACAAAGTTGCAAACATATATGCCTTTTGATTAATTCCATTTATTGAGACTTCTTTAGTTCTATCATGTTTAATACTATTATATATTTTCCACCAAATTACATCATTATTTTCGTTTGTTAATCCTAACCAAGGTTGTAAATTTACTTCAAAATTTTTAATTAATACCTTTTCTTCCACAAGTTCATTATCATATTCTTCTATAATATTTCTATATTCATTAATATTATTATAACTTCCTGAATGCAACATATTCACATACAATTTTAAACAAATATCTATTTCACTACCAATTTGTAAAATCAATTTTAAAAATTTTGATGAATAAACATTATAATTATTTTCCGAAAAATCTACATATTTAAATGTTTCAATAAATTCATCTTCAATTTGCTTATACGGATTCCAATACAATTTATAAAACTCTTGTTCTGTCATGTTATATCTCCTCAAAACTTAATAATTTATTTCTATAATACTCATATTGCTTTCTTCTTAACTCTATTTCTGCAGGAAGACCAACAGATATATCATTAATCAATTTATCAAAACGTTCTAATATATTAACAATCTTTTTTTGTTCTTCCAAAGAATACAATGGAACTTTGACTGATATGAATTGATTATTATATAATCTCTTAATAGTTCCACCATCGGATATATTCCAAGGAGATGTTTGATAAAAATAATATAAAAACTTATTTAATACTTTACTTTCATCATTACTTAGCCATACAATATTTGAATCTTGAAAATAAGCATCTTCCCCATCAAATACTACAGATCTACCAATAGTTCCTGAACACGAAACTAATATTTCACCTTTCTTAGGATAAGAAAATCTGTTTTTATAATCATTAAAAATATCATAAGAAATATATGCATCAGCTTGCTTACCAAAAGTACCAATTTTATAAAATGGAATATCACCTGAATCAGATGTATCATTTTTCATAATTCTTTTACACATACATACTTTTCCAATATCACCTAAAGTTATATATTGTTGATTTGAATTTTCAGTATTTAAAAGTTTTCCGTGCCAAAACTCGTATTGACTCTTTCTTGCTTCTAATTCTGCTTCTAACTTCGCTTCTAGCTCACCAAATTTATCAAGAATTCTAACTATTTCTTCTTGTATTTCTAATGGGGGACAAGGAATTTTTAACATTTCTATATTCTTTGTTTTTAAATATCCCTGATTACCATTATTCTTCTCACCAAGTAATATATTTCTAACTTTATCAGATGTAAAATAATGATAAAAGAATTTAATACTTACTAATTCAGTATTTAATCTTAACAAATACATATTTTGACCATAAAAAGGCAAATCATCTGACTTAACAATACCAACCTCACCTATAGTACCAATCATACTTACCAAAAAATCATTTTCTTTAATAGGTCTATTATTTGAAATTGATTTGTAATCGTCTTCAGTAATATATTTAACATCATTAAACATAACAATTCCATTTCTAATATTTTTAGATGTTATGTACGGTATACCTTCAGTTTGATATTTGGGTGTAGAAGGCATTACCCAAAAATTTTCTAAACATAAATCCTTTATATTTTTATATTCAACTCCATTAGGGCACAACTTTTTAATTAAATCATTTATCTTACTCATAATAATCAGACTCCAATTCTCTGATTATTTCTTCAAGTTCATTTCTTATTTGTTGTTGTCTTGGAACTATTTCTGCTAATTTTTTATTTACTTCTTCTATATCTATTTCTACTTCTCCGGTATTTGTTTTTAAATATGAATTTACTGATATATTATAATCATTTTCTTTTATTTCATCATAAGTTGCTAAATAAGCTTTATTATCTATTGATACCCTTTCTTTTAACAAATTAACAATGTTATTTATATTTTCATCTGATAATTTATTTTTATTTGTATTTCTAACAAATTCTTCGCTAGCATCTACAAATAATATATTATTGTCTGTTTTATTTTTCTTTAATACTAATATACATGTAGCAATTGATGTTCCAAAGAATAAATCAGATGGTAATTGAATAACTGCTTCTACAAAGTTATTATCAATCATATATTGTCTTATCTTTTGCTCTGCTCCACCCCTATAAAGTACACCAGGAAACTCAACTATTGCAGCAGTACCTTTTGGACTTAACCATGATAACATATGCATTGTAAATGCTAAATCCGCTTTTGATGAAGGTGCTAATACACCAGCAGCAGCAAATCTTTCATCATTTATTAATATTGGATTTTCTTTTCCTGCCCATTTAATTGAATATGGAGGATTAGATACAATTGCATCAAAAGGCTCATCATCCCAATGTTCTGGATGAACTAATGTATCTCCTCTAGCAATATGGAAATTATTATAATTTATATTATGTAAAAACATATTAATTCTAGCCAAGTTATACGTTGTTAAGTTTATTTCTTGACCAAAGAATCCTTCTTTTACATTTTCTTTTCCTAATATCTTAGCAAACTTTAACAATAGTCCTCCAGAACCACAAGCTGGATCATATACTTTATTAACTGAAGTTTTATCTTGAATTACTATTCTTGCAAGTAATTCACCTACTTCTTGGGGAGTAAAAAATTCTCCTCCTGATTTACCTGCAGAAGAAGCATACATAGTCATTAGAAACTCATAAGCATCACCAAATAAATCTATATTATTATCATAATAATCTCCTAGTTTTAAATTTCCAATAGCATTAAGCATTTTAACAAGTTTTTCATTTCTTTCGTCAACTGTATTACCTAATTTATTATCAATTGTAAAATCATCAAATAATCCTTTAACATCATTTTCAGACGCTGTTCCTCTAGCTGATGCTTCAATATTATTAAATATATTAGAAATAACTACATTCAAGTTTTCATTTTTATCTGCATTTTTTCTCACATTACAAAATAATTCACTAGGTAATATAAAAAATCCTTTTTCTTCTAATATTTGTGATTTTCCCATTAATGCTTGTTCATCACTGATATTTCTATATTCAAAATTTTCAATCCCTGCTTTTCTTTGATTTTCATTAACATAATGTTCTATATTTTCTGAAATAAATCTATAAAATAACAATCCTAAAACATATTGTTTAAAATCCCATCCATCAACAGAACCCCTAAGTTCATTTGCTATTTTCCATATTGTTTTATGTAGTTCTTCTCTTTCATATTCTTTTTTATTATTCATTTTATTCATCCACTTCCTTTATATATACTATATTTTGAGTATCACCAAATGTAAGAGTATATTCAAGTCCTGAATAATCATCGCCATTCTTTACTAATAAATATAAATAGTATGTTAATTCAATTAAATATTTTTCTTTACATTGATCTATTATTTTTACTTTTATAATGTATGGTTTTAAACAATCATGATATTTTTGAAAAAAATTATATTCCTTTGACATTTCATTAATAACATCACATACTAATTCTGGTCCCTGTCCCTTAATTAAAAAATGAGGTTTATTATAAGGTAAGACATTTAACAAAAGACCATTTATACAATTATCTCCTATTGGGTTTCTAGTTATATTAGAATAATTATTTCTAATTTTATTTACTAATTTTTTGTAATCATAGTTTGAAATATTTTTCTGAAAATGTAAATATATATCACTAAAAACGTAATCCATTGCATCCATAGCATTAACTAATCCATATTTCTCTATATTTTTTTTAATTTCTTCACTACATCTAGTATAATGAAATACATATATGACATCGTATTCCTTATTTTTAGCAAATTTAGTAACTTGGTTATATACTTCTACTTTAGTTATATTATCTGGTAATTCACTCAAAATATTTATTAAATTTTTTGAAGGTAATTCAAAAATATTAGATAGTGAATATATCAATTGTTCCTTGTTTTCTCCATCTAATTCTTTAATATATATACACCTCGCTATTTCAATAATAATTATACCATAAATAGACAAAATTCCCTATTATTTCAAACAAATTTCAAATTTTTAGCAACAAAAAAAGAGAGATTTCATCTCTTCATTTATTTTTATTAATCCCCTATTTTCTTAATCATATCTAACATTCTTGGATGATATCCTTTTTTATCATAAAAATTAATAGCATTCTTATTATAAGCAAATACATCTACTTTAATATATTCACATCCTAATGATTTAAAATATTCTTCCATTTTATTAATTAAAGCATTTCCTACACCATTACTTCTTACTTTATTAGTTACAATAAGTTCAGTTATTTCTCCTTTTTTAGGACATTTATAATCTAAATAATCATATTCATCATATGGATAAATACATCCCATTATTAGCCCTATTACTTTATCTTCTTCTATAGCTAAATAGCACTTACCATTATAGTTTTCTACTTCTTCTAAATCTAGTATTGCCATTTTTTCTCTATATTCAGGATGAAGTTGATCTAATTCATCTTCATCTATAGAGATAATATATTCTTCTAATTCAACAAGTAAGTCTTTAACATCTTCTATATATTTTTCTTCATATTCTACTATTTTCATATTAAATCTTCTTTCTTTATACAAACAACTACTCCATCTACATATTCACCAAATTTTTTCCATTTAGTTTCTTCTATTATTTTAAATCCAATACTTTCAAATACTTTTAATGTATTTTCTCTATCTTTTTCAAAGTTGTCATATAATTCATTTATTCCATTTTTAAATGCTTCTTCACATAATAGTTTTAATCCTATTTTAGAATATCCTTTATTTCTATGTTTTCCTTCTATTACAATACCACATTCATATCTATTATCATTTTTATTATAATGATAATTTACATATCCAACATATTCATTTAATTCTATATCTTTTATGTATGCAAAAAATCTATCTTTTTCTTTTCTTTTTTCAAAATCATTTATCCATTTTGATTCAGGAAAATCTATACACCCTGTATCATAATGATATCCATCATATGATACATCATATCCAGCATTATAACTCATTGTATCTGGATCACTTAATAGTTTTTGTTCATAAGAGTATTCTTCTAATTTAGGTTCTACTAATATTAAATTTTTATTATTCACATTATCACATCCAATATTATTTATCTATATTTCTCTTTTCTAATTCTTTTTTTATTATTTTATATTTTTCTTTATCTTTTTCTCTATTGCTTTCTTCTAAGAATTCAAAATATTTAGTTAAACTTTGTAAATAGTAATCACCATATTTTTCTACTTTATCATCGTCCATAGTATCTACAATACATTCTATTTTATCACTTACTATATACCAACCATTACCTTTTGGTTTTAAATCAAAATTAACTTTTAATTGTTCTAATCCTTTTTCAGTAATAGCAATATCTAAATCACCTGCATCAGAAAATAAATCTCTTATTACAAGTGCTGATGTAGATAATATAAAAAATTCATTTTTATCTACTTTTAAACTTTCTACTAATTCTAATATTTCTTCTTTATTCATTCTTTTTTCCATATTATCACCTCTAATTAATAACTATATCTTTTATATAAAAACTATATCCTCTAATTTGTCCTACTTTATTATCATCTACTATATGTGATACAACATATATCATTTCATCATCAAATTCTACTACTCCTGTATAACCGCAATTTGAATTTATATTTCTATCATAATCTATTGGAAATATTCTAGATTGTATATTATCTCTATTAGTTTCTAACATATCTTCTTTTTTAAGTAAACATCCCATTACATTATGACCATGTACTCCTCTACCTATAAATTTACCTTGATTAAATCTATATGTTATTAAATAATAATCTTTTAATTTAGTAATTACTGGTCTATGACAAGCTGGTATAGGCATTTTATATATTGGACTCCAAGTATTTCCATTATCATCCGATATTATTTTTAATGCATCTATTCCTTTATCTGAATTTTCTCTCATAACAGCAACTATTTTATCATCTATTTTAAATGCTGATGTTTCACATAAATTATAATTTGAATCTGATGCGATTATTTTTTTATCTGTCCATGTATTTCCTTTATCATAACTATAATAAATAATTACATCTAAATTATTGTTTCTTTCATGTGTTATTAATATCCATTTATCTTCTAATTCAAGTATTTTATCTGGTACTATTCCTGTCATAGTTGTTTTTATTTTTTTGCTTACATTTAATTCATTATCTAAATAAAACATATAAATATAACTACTTTTTTTATCTTTATCTCCATTTAAATACCATGAACTAGTAACAATAATATTTCCGTCTTTCATCTTGTTAATTCTTGGAGCATCCCATCTACCATTATCATCTAATTTAGATACTAATATTTTTCTATCACTCCATGTTTTACCTCTATCAAGTGATTTAGTTATACATATATTATATACATTTTCTTCATCACACATTTCAGAGAAAACACATATTAATGTATCGTTTACTAATATTAAATCAGGAAATGCTCTATAATATTTATCATCTTTACTTATACTATACTTATTTATCATAAATCCTCCTTCTAACTAAATTATAGCACATCCTAAAAAAAAATCTCTATTAAAAGAGATTTTAATTATTTAAATAATGATATATTTCTTTATTTCTTTGAAAAATTTGTACTATTATTATTTACATAATCCATCAAAACATTTCTGTTTTTAAGTAAACTTTCAAGTTTTTTATTTCCTTTAAGTAATTCTTCTTTATCCATTCCTGTCTTCTTACATACCAAATTATCTATTACTGGATTTTTTGTCATATTATTACTTATTAAAGAAATAACATTTAAAACTAATGGATTAACATTATTATCTACAATTAAAGGTATATTATTAATTGAAAATAATCTTTCTATAAATTCCACCAATTTTACTGGAAAACATAGAATTGTAGAATCAAATTCTTCTAAATTATTGATATCTAAGCCATTATTTATTAGTATATTTAAAATATATTTGTTATCTTCAAAATCTAACATTAAAGGCATAACTCTCAACAATTTTTTATTATTTTTAAAAAATTTTATATTTTCTTTTATGTTTTCTAGATTTCTATCTATATCAAAATTTAGATTATTAATTATTCCACTATTTAAAGGATCTTTCATCAAAAGTTTTGAGATATTAGAATATATCTGCCATTTTTTCGGATTTACACCATACCATGCATCAGGATTTTCATCAAATTCTGACATATTCAATAATTTTTTAAAGATATTTTTTTTATATATTTCATTAGCTCTAAAAAAATCAAATTCATTTATAAAAAATTTTAAACTAGTAGGATATTTTCTTAATTCATCAATTTCAGCTGGTGACATCCAATATAGTAAATCTAATATTCCAGGAAATTGATTAGCATCATGTCGTTCACGTAAAACTTTATATTCTTCTAAAGTATATCTTTGACCAAACACTGCATTTAGCATTCTTTCTTCAGGTGTAATAGATTTTTTTATTAATTCATAATCCATATCATCATAATTATTTATTCCTATACTCCTAAAATATAATACTGTTTCTAAATTTAAATCTCTTGCTAAAATACTAAAACAATCATTTTCATTTATTTCATTACTATTAAAAATTTCAATTATTTCATCCGCTGATAAAGATGTACAAAATAAACTTATCATAATAATATCAGCATTTTTGCTATATTTATTATGTGCATAAATTTCTTTTATATTATCATCACTAAGTGTTATATTATTATCAAATTTACATATTCTATCATCATTTTTTAACAAATAATAAGAGAATGCAACTTCTGGATCAAAATCCAATTTTTCATTAAAAAAATGAACTATTTTTATAAAAAAGATTATTTTTGATACCATAGTATATAATTCTTCAACACTAAAACTCTTATCAAATGTATTATTTGCATAATATCTTAATCTTGTAAATATATCTCCACTATACGAAATTGTTTCTTTCATTTTTTGTGTTTCATTTCGTATTTTTTCTGCTAATCCTTCATTTTCTATGTCACTTTTTATTACTTCACAATTTGGAAAAAGAAAATACATTAATGCTTCACTATAAAATTTATCAGAATTTTCATCAACATAATCAGATTTTAATTTTAAACCAACTATTTCATTAATTTTATCCTTAATATCAGGCATAAATTTATCTATTATTAAATATAAATAATAAAAATTATGCGAATGTGGCTTCATACCTTCAAAGTTTATGAGAAAATTAATATCATCATTTGAAGCTTTAGCTTTAGTACCAAGCTCTCTTATTACACCAGCTGACAAAGTTTCTTTTTCTTTAAACCCTTTAACTTTATTTCCATTAATGATGGTATCTGAATATGGTTCATTTGGAAACAAATTTGCTCTTCTTATTTTTATAAGATATTTAAAAGCTAGCTCTGCAACTCTTCCTAAATCTATTAATAACTCATTTTTTCTAGCTTCTTTTATTCTTTTTGTTTCATCATCATCATTTTCATTTATTGTATAATTTCTTAATGACATTAAATTTGAAACATTATCAAATTTACCTATAGTACTATAATAATCACTAATTATATCATCCATTTTTTTATCAAAATCAATCATTTTAACACCTCAATGTTTATATTATATAAATAATATACCATAAATTAAAATGAATTAAAAGATTTTAATTTGTTTATATTCCTAATAAAAAATCTCTATTAAAAGAGATTTATTTATTTTTTTTCATTTGCTTTTTATTTTTATACATATTCTTATCTGCTAATGTATAAGCATTTTCTATTTTATTATTTTTAGTAATTAAAGAATATCCCATAGCAATACCTATATTATATTTTTTATCACTATTTTTATTATATCTATTTAAATAGTTTATAATTTTTTTATATGCTTTATTAAATTCATTTTCTATATTTTCTTCTGATATAAAGACAAATTCATCTCCACCTATACGGTAGCACTTCCCTATTTTAGAGAAATATTCATTAATAGCAGATGAGACTGTTAATATTAAATTATCTCCTTCTGTATGACCATATTTATCATTTACTTTTTTAAGATCATTAACATCAAATATAGCTATTAATCCTTTATCATTATTTTTTAATTTTTCTACATCATTTATATATGATGTTCTATTTAATAAACTTGTTAATCCATCTTCATATGCTAATTTTTGTAATAGTGATGTTCTTTGTTGATTTCTATATAAATATAAGAAATCTTGTGAGAATTGATATCCTTCTAAACATAGGAATATTAATACTCCTAATCTAGTAAAGAAAGATGATTCTACAACAGCAAAGAAATAAAATAATATAATATCAACTATTGATCCAATACATATAAATAGTAATCCTATATTATGTATTTTTTCACTTTTATTTTTATGTATTAATGATTTAATACATAGATATAGTATATATATAACACATAATATATATGTTCCATGTGTTATAAATATTGTTTCATGAAAATCACATATATTAATTAAATTTAATATATAACATATTACAAAATTCATTATTCCTAATATAGATAAAGCATTTATTATTTTTTTATTACTACTACTTTGATATGCTCTACCTAAAAATTGCATTATAGGTACTACTATTAGTAGCATACATATTTCTGCTACCATATGATATGCATATTCATTACCACTTAATATTTGTAAACATTTAGAGTCTGTTAACATAAATAGTCCCATAAATATTGCGAATACTCCTAAATTAAATAATCTCATACTAGTAAGTTTATGCATTCTTAAGATAAAATATAATGAGAAATAAATAATACCTATAAATATAATAACTACTGATAATATTATTCCTGATAAGTGTTTAAATACAAATTCTGATACTATATTTCCAGAGTTACCAAAATAAACACTTGATATTTTACCACTTTTATCATTATACACATTATCTATTTTTAATTTTATTTCTTTTTCTGAATAATTTCTATTAATATGTAAATCTATAAAATAAGAACCAGGTGTTTTACCAAACAGATTTTTATTATAATCTTTATAACTATAAATTTTTTCATTTTCTACATAAACATCTACCATTATACTTTTTACAAATATATATAAATGTTCATCTTTTTCCATTTTAGGAAGTTTTTTAGTTACTTCTTTATATTTATATATTTCTTCTAAATTTACTTCTTCTTTTTCTGAATACCAATTATCTTCAAAATTCTTATATTTATTTTGTTTAGTAAACTTTTCATCTTTTAAACCTATACAAACTGTAATAATTGATATTATTAAAAGAAAAATATATATAAACATAAATTTATTTCTTTTAATAGCCTTTTTGATAATATCACCTTCTATATATTCAAGTATAAAACAAATTGAGTTTTTTTTAAAGTAAAATTAAACAATTTATAAAAAAAATCTAGTATAAACTAGATATTTTTATTATTTATTTAAAATAGCATCTATTGGTTTCATTTTAGAAATTCTAAATATTGGTAAAATACTAGATATAATAGTAACTGCAAATACTAAGAAGTATATAACAACAAATTGTCTGATACCTACTATAAATGGTGTTGTTAACATACCTGTTGTATTCATAATAAATGAATTCATTATATCAGATACTATAACTAGTAATATCGAAGCAATTGTACCAGATATTAATGAAAGTACAACTCCTTCCCATAGGAATATTTTCATAACGTCTCTACTTCTAGAACCAAGTGCTCTTAAAACACCAATTTCTTTTTTACGATAACTTATACTAGTAAGCATAAAATTAATAATTAAGAAAATTGTAAATACTAAGAAAACTAAACTTGCATAGAAAGCTAATTTCTTTATTGAATCAAGCACTAATTTTTCATCATATAATTTTTCACTATAAGTTGATTTAATTGCTAATTCACTTTCTACAGGAAACATATCTGTTGTCTTTTTAAAGTCACTTCTATTAGTCATTGGATATAATATACTTGTTCTATCTAATTGTTTTTGAATATATTCACCTAATATATTTTTAGAAAAATAATTTACTGAATAATTTATACAATCATTACCATTTTGACCACTATTACAATGCATATCATCATAATAAACTCCAATTATAGTAAAGTCTTTAAATTCTTTTAATAAGTCTCCTTCATAACTATCATAATAAAGTTTTAAATCTGCTTTTTTACCTATAAGATTTTTTTCTTTTATATAATTAGCCATAAATTTTTTTGTTAAAACTGAATAATCACCATTACTTCTATTAATATAGTTATTTAAATCTTCATGATAATTATATCCATTAGCAATTTGATCAACATGAAGTATTACTTCATTATCTTTTAAACTACTTGTCTTTTTCCATTTTGTACCATCAAAATATTCTACTTGATGATTTAATATAGTTGATTCTCTGTAAGCTCCTATTTGATTATTTTTATTAACACTTATACCTTCTACTATTACTTGTGCCTGTAGTGAAGACGTTAAAGTAATTAAATCATCTTGTTTAAAATCTTTTATAAAATTTGGAGATACATATATTTTATTAAGTACATTATTTTTATATTCTCTATCACTTTTATTTAAATTATAATCTATAATACCTACAATTTTAACTTTTGTTTTGTTTCCAAAATAATAATTATATTTTGAATTTAATATTTCATCAAATGTATTTGGTTTAAATATTTTAGATTGTTTAAATTCATTTTTTACTACATATTCATGTACTTCTACGCCATTTTTAATTATTTGATTTGCTACATGATTAGAAATAACAATTTCGTTACTAGCACTAGGCATTCTACCTTTTACATTTTCTTTTATTATTTTAGATATATCTGTTGTAACAACTATTTCAGCAGGATCATATGATGTATCATTTTCAATATGTAAAATTCTACCTATACTAACTGCTTCTCCGTCATATGTATCATTATATTTATAAACATCATAACTTTCTTTATTTATTTTATTTTTTATTTCCTTTATTGATTCATCATCCATTGAAAGAAGAGTTATATTGTTATAACCATATTTGTCTTTAAAAATATGTTTTTTTTCTATTTGAATAAATTGTTCTTTTTTTTCACTTACATATTTAGCATGTCCTACACTAAATTTATAACTTGATAATGTATCAGCACAACTTAAAAATCCAAGTGTTGCTACTGTAAGAAAAATAGTAAATAATAGTTTTACTTTTTTATGTTTTAAACTTCCTGCTCCTAATTTAAATCCATCTTTAAATGGAAGATATGATTTAATAGTTTTATATGTATTTTGATTAGTATTACTTTTCTTTACTTCTTTAGTATCGTTTATAATTTGACCATCTTTTATTTCTATTATTCTATCTCCATATGTTTTAGCATATTCTTCATCATGAGATACAATAACTACTAGTTTTTCTTTAGCTATTTCTTTTAAAAGTTCCATTACTTGATTTCCAGTTTTACTGTCTAAGTTTCCAGTTGGTTCATCAGCTAAAATTATTTTAGGATTTTTAATTAAAGCACGTGCTATCGCAACTCTTTGTTTTTGTCCTCCTGATAATTCATTTACTTTTCTTTTCTTTAATTCTTTTAATTCTAATCTATCTAATAATTCATCTACTTCACTTTCATTTACTTCCTTTTTTTGAAGTTGTAGTGCAAGTACTATATTTTCATATACATCATAATCTTCTAAAATATTAAATTCTTGAAATATGAAACCTACATAAGTATTTCTATAAGAATCAAAATCTGCTTGTGTAAAATCTTTACTACTTTTTCCAAGAATTACCATATCTCCTGAATCATATTTATCAAGTCCACCTATAATATTAAGTAATGTTGATTTACCACTACCACTTTTACCTAATATAAAAGTTATACCCTTATCATCAAATGTGATTGAAACATTATCTAAAGCTTTAGTATTTTTACTTTTTTTAGATTTATAAGTTTTAGACACATTTAAAAGTTCTATCATATTTACACCATCCTTATTAATTCTATAATACAATAAATTTATTTAAAAGTAAATTAATAAAAAAATCTAGTCATAACTAGATATTATTTTTTATAATTTTTAGATTCTAATCTTTTTACAAATTCTTTAACTTCAAGTGGTTTATCATAATAGTATCCTTGTACTCTTTTACAACCATATTCAATTAATACATCTATTTGTTCTTTAGTTTCAACACCTTCAGCAATAACATCAATATCTATTTCATTTAACATTGTTATTATATTTCTTAAGATAATTAATTTCTTTTGATCATTGTGTAAACTATCAATTAAACCTCTATCTAATTTAACAATATCATAATTTAGTTCTTTTAATAATCTAATTGAAGAATATCCTGACCCAAAATCATCCATTGAAACTGATATATTATTTTTTTGAAGTGAACTCATAAACTTATTCATTTTTGTAATATTTTCTATATTTGTTAATTCTGTTAATTCTATTTCTATATATTTAGGATCTACACCATATTGGTTTATTATTTTAATTATTTTTTTAGCAGCATTATTATCATCTAGATGTTTCATAGAAAAGTTAACACTTACTTTTACTGGTTCTAATCCTAAGCTTTCCCACTCTTTTATATCATGACATGCTTTAGTTAATACATAATAATCTAAATCAATTATACTATCTTCTTTTTCTAATATTGGAATAAAATCTTTTGGGAAGACTAAATTACCATTTTTATTCCATCTTACAAGTGCTTCTGCACCACATAATTCATCTTTAGAAGAATCTACTTTTGGTTGATAATGATTAATAAATTCTCCATTTTTAAGTGCATTTACTATTTCAGCTTTAACAATTTTTTCTCTTATCATTTTTTGATTTAATTCTTCTGTACATTTAAAGATACTTACATTTTTTCTTTTTGCGATTGCATATGCTGTATTAGCAAGTTCAATAGAATCACTTAAAGGTAAACCTTCTTTATTTTCATAGTATCCTATCGTTGAAGATAAATCTAAATTATCTTCTTTAAATTTAATACTAACATGTTCTAATTTTTTTAAATATTTTTTTAAATTTTCTTGTTTTACTAAAGATATAAAACTATCTCCACCCTGTCTACATAGTGCTTCAGAATCTTCCAATAGTGATGATAGTTTTTGTGTATATGCAATTAATATTTTATCTGCATCTTCTCTACTGTATATAGTATTTATATATTTAAAGTTTTTAATATTACTAAAAATATATACATATTCATTTGAATTATTTATAGCACTAAAAAACTTATTTAAACCCGCAACATTTAATACATTTGTTAATGAATCTTTATATCTTGTTTCTTCAATTAAAAATTCTAATCTTTTTTTAGCAAAATATAAATGAAATAATGAAACTACATTAAGTATAAATTCAATTTCATCTTCTTTAAATGTATAACCTTTTATTGGATACACTAATACATTTGAAGTTCCTTTATTTTCTGCATTAACAACTTCATTTCTTTTCACAATAAATTCGTCCGATACATTATTACTAGAATACGCAATTATTTTATTTTCAACTAATTGTCGATCATATATAGATTTTGGAGTATTTGAAACTATTTCAATTCTTCCAATATGCAATAAATCAACATACTTTGAAAAAAAACTATCTGATACTCTTCTTATATCAGCTAAACTAAATACATTTGTTGTAATTAATTGTGTTAATTCATTTAAACACTTAATTTTCTCTTCAATCCTCATAATAAAACGTCCTTTTGCTTATTTATTATATCATGTATCTATATTTTTGCAATTATTTTATGGTAATTTATGTATTTTCATAAAAAAATATCTAGTATAAACTAGATATTATTTGATTATTTTTAAATTATCCATTTCTTTATTATCCGTTGATTGATAATTAACAATATTGCCTTCATTTATAAGAAAATAATCTCTATCTCCTATCATTTCTACACTATCACCATTAATAAATAATGTATCTTCTTCTGGATATGCGATTACTGGACCAACTGATAATGAAAAATCTATAATTGATTTAGTAAATTTATTATGTCTTTCAATATTTTGTTCTTCTGTTAAACTTGATTTTTTATTAGTATAATGCGGAAATATTGAGACTCCATTTAAACAATTAAAACCTATAGTATCATTTAGTTCTACATCATTTGGATCCATAGTTGCAATTATATTGATATCTTTACCAAATATTACTGAACCTGCACTTCCACCAAATACAACACCATCGTTAATAACATATTCTTTTATTTTATCAAAAGCTCCACTTTCTTTTAAACCTTTTAATAATTTATATGTATTTCCACCACCTATAAATATAGCACTATAATCATCCATATTTTTAAAAGCTAATTCTTCAAATGTTCTAGTCATATCAATACTTGGAATAGATATATTTCTAAGTTGACCACTAATCCATTCATAACAATCATCATAATTAGGATGTTCACTTTCATCCATAGCAAGTGGTACATATAATAATGGCTTATTATGATCTATTATTTCATTTAATTTTTCTATAGCAGATACTATTTGTTCTCCACTACCTCCACCATTTAATAGTAATCTCATGTTATTACCTCCTAATATAATTTTAAAGTATTTTACCACAAAAAACAATCGATTGTGGTATTTTAGTTAAAAATAAAAGACTTTAAATACCAAATTAGTAAACTTTATCAAACTTATAAAAATATAATTAAGTATTTATGTTCCTAATTTTAAAAAACATCCAGCCATATAAGCTAGAATTTCAGTGGCGGTTAGCATTCATGCACTTCAAAGTTTATATAAATACTTTTCCCTTTATTTTATTACATTTAAAAATATTTATTTCAATTAATAAATATATCAAATTTAAAATTTTGGTAGTTGAAAAGGTAGTTGAATTAATTTTTCAACTACCTTTATGAATTGTCTTAACTTGAAATATAAATCAGCTATATCACATTAATAATAAATTATTCCAATTCTTTTAATCTTTCGTCTACCTCTTCAAAAAATTTATAAACTGTTGTGCAACTTTCTGAATTTGATGGTGTATCTTTATCATGATTTAAATGAATACGAGAAGCATTTTTTCGTGCTTGTCCTAAAGAACCATATTTAGATAATTTGGAATAAATTTCTTCATCATTTTTCCTATATTTATATTTTAATCCTGCTATTTTAAAATATTCATTTATTTTACTTTCGTATAAAGTTCTATCCATTCTAGCTTCTATATAATTGAAATGTAATAAAAACCAATATTCAATGGCTTGATTTGACCATAAAGGAATATACCCATTTTTTTCACACATAGATACAGCTTTATCAAAAGATTCTGGACTAAAACTATCTTTATCAAAAACGACAAATATTTTTCCATAAGGTATTGTAGAAGTTTTATATTCATCGATATCATTTAATAAATCTTCAACGGATTTTACTAAAGATATTGTATTCATACCTTTACCAACTATTTTAACTTTTAATTTATATTTATCCTCTAGCCCTTCATTTATAGCTGAAACGGCACCCCTAAAATAGTTGGGTTCTGTTTGTGCACCTTCACACACTACAAGCCAATTACTAGATCTTTGTCTTTCTACGTTTTCTTTCCTTTTTCTTCTTTCTTCTCTATGCTTATTAAAAAAGTTATCACTACCCATATTTTCACCTACTTATTTTCATATGGGATAGCGCCAAATTGCCCCGTTAAATATTTTTTTTCATAATCTGCATCAACTCTTAAATTTCTAAATTCTGATAATGAATATAATCTAGATTTTCCAAATGAGTCTTTTTCAACTAAATACAATTGATCTCTTCTCAAATCATCACTATTAAATAAAAATGTCGAATGTGCTGTATAAATTAATTGTGCATTATTTTTATTTATATTTTTATCTTTATACATATTAACAATTTTTTTAAATAATAAAGGATGTAGTTTAACATCTAACTCATCAATACACAATAAACCTCCAATTTCCAAATTCATTAGAATTGTTGGCATAATATTAAAAATTTTTACTGTACCATCTGATTCACGTTGCAGAGGAATTAATGTGTGAATTTTATTATTATCTATATTTTTGTGCACACCACTAATTTTATAAGATTTATTACCTGCATCATCATTTAATTCATCAATTTTGATACCTAACAAGCAAGGATCAAATTCGTTAATTATTTTCTGAAATTTTTTATATAACAAATTATTTTGATTTAGAAGATCAATACTAACTTGTTGTTGAAAAACACTTTCTATTCTAAAATTAAATTTATTAATATAATTATAAATATCTCTTAAAATTCCTTTTTCTTCTTTAATTGCTACATTACTTAAAACTAGCAATTTATTTGTTATTAAATTTGTACTATCTCCAAAAAGCTCCCAAGTTTTTTTATATTTTTCATAAGATTTGCCAAAATCAACTTTGTCGTTAATTCTTTCAAAAATTATTTTTTGATTCGCTTTAGTTGATGACGAAAATTTCTTTTTATATAACCATTCTTCTTCAAATCCATTTTTATTCATTGAAAAGCCATATCTATATTCATAATCATTAAGAGAAATAGAAATTTCGTATTCGCTATTTTCTTTTCTAGTATTATCACTAAATGCAAATGGAACTGTAGGTAAATCTTTATTAATATCTATTCTGCTTGACATTCTAATCATTTCAAACATAAAATGTAATGCTTCAAGTGTACTACTTTTACCAGATGCGTTAGCACCATGAATTTCTATAACTGGTAAAATTTTGTTCCCATTGATATCAATCGTAGAATTAATGTGTCGTTTTTCTTGAGTTGCCATTAAATCTAAAATTGTTTCATCATAAAAACATTTATGGTTTTTAAATTTAAATTGCAATAACATAATATAACACCTTCCCTCTGAATACATTTTATCACCTTTCTTCTATTTTTACAACATTTTAGGAGACATTTTCTCCTAAAATACATATTTTTTAGTATTTTATGCAGTTTTTTTTATTATATGTATACTAAATATTATATAAGAATATTTATTTTAAATTAAATTTTTAGAATTTAAAAAGATAGTCATTTTTTTCAACTACTTTTTATGACAAGATGACAATAGTGATGATGGTGTCTCAAACAACTGTAATATTGTCATTACACTAAGATTATATATTTTTTTACATTTCAATATCATCAAGTATTGAATAAACTGAACATTCTAAATAAAAAAAATATCCAGCCATATAGGCTGGAATTTCAGGGGGTTTTGGTTACACTCTCACACTTTAGACCGTAAGAGCGTCGGCGTGAATACTATCACGCTATTATAATTATAAATTGAAATTTTTAAATTGTCAATATTAATCTAGACCAAAATTATTTTTTATTAATTCTAGTATATTTTTATTATCTTCTTTTTCTATTTCATTTTCTAAAAAATACATACTATCTTCTTTAGCTTTTAAAAGAATATTGTAATCTCTTTTTAAATCTGCTACTGAAAATACCATATCACCACTTTGTTTAACACCAAATAAATCTCCACTACCTCTTAATTTAAAATCTTCTTCACTTATTTTAAATCCATCATTAGTTTGTGTTAAAATATTAAGTCTTTCAGTTTCATTATTACTTATTAAAATACAATATGATTGTAAATCATTTCTACCTACTCTTCCTCTTAATTGATGAAGTGATGATAGTCCAAACATATATGCATCAAATATAACTATCATAGTAGCATTCTTAACATCTACACCTACTTCTATAACAGTTGTACTAATAAGTATTTGTATTTCATTGTTTTTAAATTTAGTCATAACTTCTTCTTTTTCACTTGAAGTCATTTTACCATGTAATACTCCTACTTTATATAATTTACCAAATGCTTTATTCATCTTTTCTTCTAATTCATATACATTAGTAAAATCTACTTTATCACTTTCTTCTACTAATGGAGCAATTACATATATTTGATGATTATTTTTAAGTTCTATATACATACTTTCTAATACATCTTTTATTTCATTATCTTTTTTAACAGTTGTTATTATATCTTTTTTACCACTAGGTAATGTTTTAATATTAGATATTTCCATATCACCATAAAGTGTTAATGCATAAGTTCTAGGTATAGGTGTAGCACTCATATAAAGTACATCTGGTGTTATACCTTTATTCTTTAAATTAGCTCTTTGATTAACACCAAATCTATGTTGTTCATCTGTTATAACTAATCCTAAATTTTTATAATCTACTTTTTCTGTAAATAAAGCATGCGTACCTACTATTATATCTATAGTACCTTCTTTTAATTCTTTATATATTTTATTTTTTTCTTTAGTAGTTGTTTTACCTGTAAGTAATTCTACATTTATATTATAATCTTTAAATATATTTTTTATATTTTGATAATGTTGAGTTGCTAATACTTCTGTTGGTGCCATTAAAGCACTTTGATAACCACTTAAATAATTTATATACATACTTACTATAGAAACTATTGTTTTACCACTACCTACATCACCTTGTAATAATCTATTCATTCTATAATCTTCTATTAAATCAGTATATATATCTTCTATAGAATTTAATTGATCAGTAGTTAATTTAAATGGTAAACTTTCTATAAATTTATCTACTTCTTTTTTATCCACTACTCTTTTAAGTCCTACTTTATTTCTATCATTATTTTTTAAATAATTCATTTTACACATAAATAAAAATAATTCTTCATATTTAAGTCTATTTAAAGCATTCTTTAAAACTTTTAAATCGGTTGGATTATGTACTATTTTAATAGAATTTTCTTTATCTATAAATTTATATTTATCTATTAAATATGATGGAATATAATCTATAGTATTAAAATCTTTAAGTCCTTCATTTATATATTTTTTTATTGTATTTATTCCTATACCATATGTTGTATGATAAATAGGTTCTATAGTTGTTTTTAAGATACTACCAAATTTAATATCACTTACTACTATTAAATTATGTTTTTTATCTAGTTTACCTATTACAGTAATAGAAGTTCCTACTTTAAGTCTTGATTTTAAAAATCCTCGATTAAATATATTTATGTTAAATATATTTTCTCCTGTATTTAATTTAAAAGTCATTTTATCTCTTTTACGACTAAAATAAAATATACTAGGTATTGTCTCTACTATACCATCTATTATAATTTTATCTTGATCTTCTAATTCATTTAGATTACTTCTTTTTATAACATCATATCTAAATGGATAAAAGCTAACTAAATCTTCTATAGTATTTATTCCAAGTTTATTTAATAATTTTAAATTCTTAGGTCCTAGTCCTTTAATACTTTCTAATGTCATATAACACCTACCATCATCATTATATAAAACACATGTTCGTATGTCAATTAAAAAAGAAAAAAAGTTTTAAAAATAATAAAAAAATGCTTGACTTATGAAGCATTTTAGATTATCATAGAAAGCACTAATTCGGAATTCCCGGATTAGTGCTAGTATCACACTAGCCAACCCCTTTTTATTCTTTTATGAAACTGTTCTTCAGGGGGACAGTTTCCTTTTTTTATTCTTTTATGAAATGTTGACTAGTAAAAACATATTATATTGTATGCTTTTACAAATTTAGTATAACAAGTAAAAAAAATACTGTAAATAGTATTTTTTTTATTTATGTGTAAATTGACACAACTTTACATTATTTTTGACAATTAGGACAATAGTAAGTTCCTCTTCCACCTACTCTTATCTTATCTAATTTAATATTACAATTAGGACATATCTCTTTATTATGAACTAATAATTCATCTTGAAAATTACCATGTACTCCTTCACTAGATTCATAACTTCTAATAGTAGTACCTCCTAATTTAATAGCACGCTCTAATACCAATTTAGTATTATCTATTATACTATCTAATTCTAAATCATTTAATTCACAAGCTTTTTTTAAAGGATTTATTTTACTTAAGAATAATACTTCATCAGCATATATATTACCTATTCCTACTATTATACTTTGATCTAGTATAACAGTTTTAATGGGTAATTTTTTGTTTTTGTATTTTTCTTTTAAATATTTATTATTTAAATTATTATCCCATGGTTCTAATCCTAATTCACTTATAGGTTTACGAGATAATAATTCGTCTTTTTTTATTAGATGCATCTTACCAAATTTTCTAGTATCTTTATATCTTAATTCTTCATCTTCTAATATAAATATTACATGTTCATGTTTATCTATTGATTCATTTTTTTCTCTAAATATATATTTACCTTCCATTCTTAAATGACTTAGTAAATAATAATCATCTAGTTCAAAAATAAGCCATTTACCTCTTCTTGTTATATCATTTATTTTTTGATTAATTATTTCTTTTTTAAAATCTATAACACTAGGATATTCTATTATATTATTATAAAGAATATTTATATCTAATATTCTTTTATTTAATAATCTTCCTTTTAATTTATTTTTTACTGTTTCTACTTCTGGTAGTTCTGGCATATTATCACCTATCTTTTAATATTTTTTTCTTCATTAAAATAATTTAATATATTTTCTAAATCATTAAATAAAACTATATCAGCTTTAACACTAAAATCTTTTATTTGATAATCAATTGTTTCAACTATTTCACCATCAAAGTGTTTATAGAAATCAATAGTTGGATTACCTTCTAAACATTCAAGATACATTTTATTATATCCCATATCTATTAATCCTTTTATAGCTATTTTAAATAATTCTTTCCCTATACCTAATTTTTGATAATCTTTTAATACATAGATTGCTCCTAATAATCCATAATCATGATACTTTTCATTTTCTGATTTATTATAATAACAAATACCTACTACTCTATCATCTACAGTAGCAACATAATAAGTATCTTTATCTTGTAAAAATTTTTTTGTTATTTCTAATTTATTTTCTATATTAGCAATTCTATTATTTAAATAATCATCTGGCATAAATCCTGTATATGTTTCTTTCCAACTATGTGCGGATACATATTCTACTCCATATGCATCATCTATAGTTGTTTTTCTATAATTTATATTCATATAGTCACCTCTTATATATCATAACAATAAACATTCTCTAATAGTTTTTGTCCTGATCTTTCAAATATTCTAGTATCAACTACTTTTCCTCCAAGATGTTCATAAAACTTATTGGAAGGATTATCTTTTAAACAACCTATTAAAATTTTATTAAAATTCATTTTTCTTAGTTCTTCTATAGCACTAGCAACTAATTTTTTACCATAACCATTCCCTTGATATTCTTTTAATAGATATAAAGCAAATATTTCACCATATCCTTCTTTTATTGATACTCCATATTTTGTAAATCCAACTACTTTATTATCTATTTCTATTACTAAATAAGTACTATTTTCATCAAAATTATTTTCTGAATTTTTTATTCTTTCTTCTTCATTATCACTTAATGAATCCAAATATTCATCATTAATTATTCCTCTATAAGTATCCTGCCAACATCTTGTTATTATTTTTTGAATATATTTGCAATCTTCCTTTTTTCTTTTTCTTATTACATAGTTCATACTATCACCTATTATTTAAAATATTCTTCTTTTGTTATTGAATAACTAATTAAATCATTTAAATTATTATCTTTATCAATTATTCTATTTCTAAGAACACCTTCATATTTCATACCTGCTTTTTGCATTACTTTACCACTTGCAATATTATTACTCATATGTTCTGCAAATACAACGTTTGTATCACATTCTTCAAATAAAAATTTTATTACAGCTTTTAATGCTTCAGTAGCATATCCCATGCCCCAATACTTTTCTCCATAACAATATCCTATTTCACAAGCACCATATTTAATAAATTTTTTAGAAGCTACATCAATAGTTCCAATTAATTCATTTGTATCTTTAATTTGAACAATCCATCTATAAGTATCTAAATTATCATATTCTTTTTCCCATAATTCATATAATTTTTTAGTTACATCCATATTACTATGTTTTTCCCACATAACATATTTAGATACTTCATCACTACTACACCAATTTAAATATGCTTGTTCTGCATCTTCTTTTGTTAGTTTCCTAAGTATTAATCTTTCTGTTTCTAATTCTTTTGTTCCTATATATTTCATATTACCACATCCTTAATTATCTTTATAATATATAATTAGCTAATTTTAAAGCAATATCAAAATATCTACCATCATGTTGTGTTCCTTTTATTTCACCTGGAACTTTTCTTTCATCCCACTCTGGTGCATCTAATAAATCTCCACTCATAAAAAATATATAAACATCTAAATTCCTAAATTGACACATAGCTTCTACTGATGCACATTCCATCTCAACAGATATACAACCATCAGCTTTGTGTTTTTCAAAATTATTTTTAGTTTCTCTATAAAATGAATCAGTTGTCCAAGTTTTACCTAAAACATAAGGAATATTAAATTCTTTCATAAATTCAGCAACTACATTACTATTTTTAATATTAATATAATCAGAAGCTGGAGCATAGTGATAAGATGTACCTTCATCTCTATATGCTTCTGTAGGAATCATAATTTTACCTTTTGAAATTTCTTTATTTAAACATCCAGCTCCTCCAAATAAAACAAATTTATCTACTTCAAGTTCAGATATAGCATCTTCAATTGATCCAACACATGCAGGTCCACCTACATAAGTTTTAAAAAAAGCAAATTTATGATTATTATATTCAAAACCATAAATTGGTGTTATTCCTGTTACAAATTTATATTCTGCGATTTTTTCACAATTATAATTATCTAAAATATATTGTTCAATAATATTTGAAAATGTAACAATACAAACATCTACTTTAATTGCATTATCCTTTCTTTTAGGATTAATGATCGCTTCTGATTTATTATCAAACGTATTAATTATCATATAATCACCTTTTCTTTTTTTCAATTAATGATTCTTTTACATTAATCCAATATTTTTTAAAATTTGTATTTTCTTCTGGTATAAAAATTTCTTCTCTTAATATACCACCATTATTTTCTATTGTTTTAGCTGATCCAATATTATCTTCTTTACAAGAAACCATTACATCTTCTATACCTAATTCAGAACATTTTTCTAATGCTAGATATAACATCTTAGTAGCATAACCTTTTCTTCTTTCACTAGGTCTTACTCCATATCCAATATGTCCACCATATTTAGATAAAAAATCATTATCAATATTATGTCTTATAGATAAATTACCAACAATTCTTTCTTCATCCATTAAAAAATATACTGTTGATGGAACTCTTCCTTCTTCTAAATCTATACCTTTGCTTTCTTTATTTATTTTTTCTAACCATTCTTCATAATTTAAATCTTCTGTACAACTTAAAGGTTTTGCTTTTGAATTATCCAATCTATATTCTTTTAAGTATTCAATCCATTTATCTTTTTCTTCAATTGTTGGAAATTTTAAATAAATATTTTCCATACTATCACCTCTTAATATGTTTTTTCTTTTTTTATTAATGGTTCATAAATATCTTTATATTTTTCTAATGATTCTTTTACATTAATCCAATAAACATTTGTTAATGTGTCATCTGATGGATCTACTTCTGATCTTTCTAATATTCCACCTAATGATTTAATTGTATTATCACTACCTATATTTGTTGCAGAACAATCTATCATTACTTTATCTAAATTAAATTCTTCATATGCTTTGTGTAGTCCTAAATATAAATTAATTTTATTATATCCTTTTCTTCTTTCAGTTGGTCTTATACCATATCCAATATGTCCACCAAACTTAAGCATTTCTTCATTTAAATCATATCTAATATTTATCATACCAACTATTTTATTATCTTCTTCTCTAACTAAGAAAAATGTTTTACCTGGACATCTATTAATACTTTTAGCATATTCTCTATTAGTTAGTTTTTTTATTCTATCTAAGCATTCTTCATAAGTAAAACCATCTAATATTTTATCAAATGATCCTGTTCCATTGATATTAGAATTATATTTAACATGTTCATTTAAATAATCTATAACATCTTCTTTTCTTTCAATCGTTGGTTCTTCTAAATAAAATTTCATATTACCACTTCCTTTTTTATAATAACTTATCCACCAAATCCAAAGAAATTATTACTTTCATATTTTCTTAATGATTTATAGAAAAAGAAAACAGAAAATAAAAACCAAAATGTTGCTAAAAAGATAACAACTATTAAACCATCTAAAGATAAACCTTTTACTATTTCAACAGGAACTGCTCCTACTAATAACGAAGGTATTATAAATATAAATATAGCTCTTAAAACCCCTGTAAATGCACCACCATGATATAGTGAATTACTTACAAATGTACCATACAATCCAGTTGAAACATTATGACCATCCATTAAATAAAATGAAATACTCATACATATAAGTGAAAATGAATAGAAAATTATTGATGATAAAATAATCAATAATAATGATAACATTAATTGAATTATTGTTAACTTATTAAAGAAAGCAAATATAATAAAACATACAATTCCAAACAATAAATCTCCTAATGCACTTGTAGATATTTTAGATGTTGATACTTTTAATAATATATTTTTAGGAGTTAATAAGTATTTATCAAAATTACCCGTAGTTATATATTCAGGAATTTTATATAACCCATTAAACAAAGAATCTACTAATCCAAATGTTGTTGATGTAAATCCATATAAACCAAATATATCAAGTGGTTTCCATCCATTTATTTCTCCCACTGTTTTTCCAAAATAATACCATAAAATTAAGAATGCTATATTATTTATTGCCATACCAACAACAGAAATAATAAACGAGCTTTTTAATTCTTTTTCATTTTTAAAATTTTTCTTAATATTTAACATCGCTAATTTTAAACTTCCCATAACTAACCTCCATTTATCATTGCTTTTTCTTTTGTTTTGTTATAAACAAATTTTAATAATATATAAAATATTATTATCCATATTATTTGTATAGCAATTCTTATAATAAATTCATTATTCCATGTTTCATATACAGTACTTGAAGCAAAATTAATAGCTCCAAATGGACTTAAAAAAGCAATTGCCTTCATAAAAGGTGGAAACATTGAAATTGGTAAATAACTACCTCCTAAAATCATTACAAATTTATCTACTATCCAATGTATAGGTCTTATATCTTGAATAAAGAATGCCATTAAACCTATTATTGCATATATCATTAATCCTAATATTTGTCCTAAAAATAATGTAATTATAAATGTTGGAATAAATATAGATAAATTTAAATTTGGTATTCCAACAAATAATGCCATAATTATAGAACCCAATAAACTAATAAATAAAAACGAAAATAATCCTTGTCCTAAAACTTTATAAAAAGAAATTAATAAATAACTAGTTGGTTTATTCATAAACATTTCTACATTACCACTTTTAACTTCTGTCATAATAATATTATCTAATCTTCTTATATTTAATATCATTAGACCAAAATATATAAACATACTCCACATTGTAGTTTTATAATCTACTCCATTTATAGTTCCATTATTTAGCTTAAATATATATGCATATAGTAAGAATACTATTAAACATCTTGAAACCATATTGAAAACATCTAATATTAAATTTGTTTTATCTTGTATTTGATTCTTCATAAATATTTTTATGACTGTAATTGCAAATTTAATTTTCTTCATAAATACCTCTAATAATGTTTTCAAGTGATTCATTTTCAATATTAATATCATCTATGTCTAATTTTTTAATTAAATCTTGTAAAGCTTTTTGAGTACTTACTACTTCAGTATCTACATTAACAATTATTTGGTTTTTACTTTTCTTTTCATATTTTACTCCATTTATTAATTCAGGAAATTCTTCAAATACTGTATTAGGAGTTATAATAATATTTTTATTTTTTACATAATCTTTCATTAATTGTTTTGTAGAAGTATCAATAATTATTTTTCCATGATTTATGATTATACATCTATCACATATACTTTGAATATCTTCAGTATCATGACTTGTTAAAAAGATTGTGACTTTTTCTTCTTTATTAATTTTGATTAATAAATCTCTTAGATTCTTTTTTGAGACTACATCTAATCCAATTGTAGGCTCATCTAAAAAGATAATTTTAGGGCTATGAATTAATGAAACTGCGATTTCAGCTCTCATTCTTTGCCCTAAAGATAACTTTCTAACAGGTTGATTTATAAATTCTTCTAATTCAAATAACGCTACTAATTCTTTAGTTCTTTTTTTTATTTGATTTTTATCCATATCATACATAGTTCCAAACATTTCCATACTTTCTGTTAATGGTAAATTTGGTAATAATTGACTTCTTTGTCCGAATACAGTTCCAATATTATAAGCTAATTCATTCCTATCTTTAATAGGTGTTAATCCACATATTTTTATTTCACCTTTTGTTGGATATAAAATACCTGTTAACATTTTTATTGTAGTTGATTTACCAGCACCATTTGGTCCAATAAAAGCTACAGTTTCTCCTTCTTCAATATCAAAAGAAATATTATTTACAGCTTTTAATACTTTTTCTTTTTCATTAAATAAATTATAAAAGAATCCTTTTTTTTCATCTTTTACTTTATATTTATATTCTTTTAATAATTTTTTTACTTCTATAATCTTCATACTATCACTTCCCTATTATAATAATTATAACATATTAGAATACAAAAAAACACAGAATCATATCTATTAAATAGATTGTGACTCCGTGTTTTCACGTGTAGGATTTTATCCCTGTGTAGCTCGCATTAAATACTTATACACACTCACTTGCATTTTTTAATTTAATGTTTTTTTGTAAATTTGATAAACTCATTATTTTTTGTTTGTTAAATTCTGGTTTCATTGAATAATGATTAGCTACATAAGACGCTAATTGGAATGCTTGTAATCCATAATTCATATCTTCTGGATTTGATCCAAATACTTTAATAGCTAATTCTTGATCAATAGCTTCTTCATCTATTTTTGATATAGCTTGTTCTATATATAAATGAAATGATGCAATTCCCATTTCTTTATCATCACGTGCAATCCATCTATAAAAATTAGAATAAGCATCATTTAATTCTTTCATTAAATCTCTACATTTATCCATATCAGTTCTTTTAGAAACATCTTTTACAATTTCATACACTTCTACAATAACATCTTTATATAAATATGTTCCTAATTCATCCATTGGATATCCTAATCCTTCTAATAATGAAAGAATATTTATATCACGTTTTTGATACTCTTCTATATTTTCTAATTTTCCTTCTTTAGATTTTTCATACATTTCTTTATCTGAATAAGCTACATGCATTGCATAACTAGATCCATTCAATATCATTTTTAATTTTTCCTTATCAGATAATGTTTCCAAATTTTTTATCATACTATCCCTCCTTCTTATTCGTGTAAAAAAATACAAAAAAGCCACGAATAAATTATTATTCGTGACTCCAATTACTTTAATAATTGTGTAGGCTATTAACCCGAGATAGCTCACATAAATTGCTTATATCTCCTCACTTGCTATGTTATTTTATAATATTAAACTTTTTTTGTCAAGTATTTTTCATTTTGTCAAATTATTATTTTCTAGTTTTAATATTTCTTCACGTTCTAATTCTTTTATAGATTTTTCTGGAGTTGGTAAATCTTCTGGCATAGTACCACCAAGTTTTTTTATAGTATCTCTAACAGCTTTTCCAACTTTATAATGTGTATTAGTTGCAGTCTGTTCACTAGGAATTTTTTGTTTTTCTAATAAAGCTTCTGTCTGAGTTATTCTAAAAATATTAGCACCTAATTCTACACTTCCCATATTATCTAATATATCTTCTCTATAACGTAAACCTTTTCTTTTTGCAATATCATTTGCAGTTTCACCATTATATAACCCTTTATATCCAGCATTAGTAAATTTATCAAAATTTTTAACACCTTTTTCTTTAGCAATTTTATATAATGTTTTATTACCATCTTTTGTTTGTTTTCTTCTATATAATCTTTTTTCATCTTCTGAAAGACGTGAATATTCTAATTCAGTTATTTCTTGTTTTCTAGTTTGAATAGCAAAATATGTTTGTCCTAAAGCTACTGATTTCTTTTTGGGATTAGCATTTTGTACTATTAAATAACATGCATATCTTGATAAGTGATAATCTATGATTTCTCTTTTTGTTTTTGAACCTATATCAACCATTTTCCTGAACTCAGGAAAATGGTCATAAAGATCATTTTTACTAGTTTCACAAGCAATCATCGCACTTTTTATAACTTTATTAAAATTTTCCCATTTACTATATTCAAGTAATGGCATTAACTCTCTAGCACTCCAATACTCATTTCCATACTCATCAAAATGTTTTATGTTTTCAAATATCTTTTCATTATAATCAATTACTTTATTCATTTATACCTCCAGATTAATATTTTTTCAACAATATTATACTAAAAGTATAAGTTCAAAGTCAATAATTTTGCGTACATTTGTTTGTTTTTATTTTATTAAATCACTACTTATTACATAATTTATATAATCTTCCATATTTAAATTCTTTAATGGTTTATCATATTCATAAATATTTATATATTTCTTATCTTCTAAAGTTGCTCTTTTTGTTTCTATTGCATATTCTAATTGTTTATCTTTTACATATTCCATTAATTCTTCTTCACTATTAAATTCATGTATTCCTTTATAATTAAAATAAGCATGTTCAAACCAATAATATTTATTATCTTTTTCATATATTAAAAATGTATGTGTTGGTAAGTTATTAGGTTTATTTACTTCAAACCATAAAAATATTGTTTTAAAATTGTAGTTATTTTCACTAAACCATTTTCTTTCTAATTCAACTTGATCAAAGCACGTACCATATTTTGTTTCTAACAACCCTTCGCCATCCTGAACTATACATTCATGATACCAATCATTATTCCATTCTTCTGAATTAGGATCATCATATATTTTATTATCTCTAGATACAAATCCATAAATAATATTTTCTTCCATAAATTTTAGTAAATCTTCTGGTGTTTTTATTTCGTTATATTTCATACTATCACCATATTAATTATAACATATTCATAACAAATAAAACTATACATAATTGTATAGTTTTATTTTACATTTATTGAATTAATAACTTCATTTTTATACTTATTACATTCTGTTAAACGATCATCATCTATTTCAAAGTGTAATAAATATACATCTTTTCCTTTATTCATTAAATACATTTCATCCATATCCATCATTCCATCAAATGAGAAATGATACCAATTAATATCATTAACTATTTTAACTGCTACAGGTGTTGCTTCACTATTACTATAATAACTAGACATTTCATTAGCTAATTTAGAAGCTGATGAATATCCTAGTACTTTAGCAAATGAAAAACTACATATGCTTGTTGAACCTTCACTTTCACTATATTCATATTTATAACTAGCTTCATCATGCATAAATCCTTCTACAAAGTCATCAGGTACATCCATATCAAATTCATCTTTAAGTTTAACTGTTGTACTATAACTCATTGAACCATCATAAGGACCATCAACCGTATAATTTTTTTCATAGTTATCCATTGGTGATTTAAATAAGCTACCAAAAATAGATGCAATACCTACAAGAGACATGATAATAACAATAACAACTGCAATTACAAATTCAACAATCAATCCTAAAATAACATTACCTACACTTGTTCCACCTTTAACTTCACATAAAACAGCTTTTTCACTTTCACTTTTTTGTGGATTTGCATTTTCAATATTTTTAATTTTTTTCTTAGCATACATTAAATATATTCTATTAACAAATAAACCAACAAAAATATTAAATGCTAATGTAACAAACATATTTTTTATAACATTAATAATAATTAAATTTAATATAAATACAATTAATCCATATAAAAACATTTTTCTATAAAACATATATAACGTTGTAAAAAAGAAACCTGCAAAATTAAATACTCTTGTCGTTATTTTTTCATAATTTTTTCCAATAAAAGCTCTTAATAAATTTTCATTATCACTTTGAGTATTTAGAGAACTATTAGTTTGTTGATTCATATTATTTTCTACTTGAGGAATATTATTTGTTTGAGCTATTCCTACATTACTTGTTGAATTCACTGGTTGTGGTTGTACTTTATTTTCTACTTGTGAAACACTATTAGTTTGAGCTATTCCTACATTACTTGTTGAATTCACTGGTTGTGGTTGTATTTTATTTTCTACTTGAGCAATATTATTTGTTTGAGCTATTCCTACATTATTTGTTGAATTTACTGATTGTGGTTGTACTTTATTTTCTACTTGAGGAATACTATTTGTTTGTGCCATTCCTACATTACTTGTTGAATTTATTGATTGTGGTTGTACTTTATTTTCTACTTGAGGAATACTATTTGTTTGAGCTATTCCTACATTACTTGTTGGATTCACTTGTTGTGGTTGTATTTTATTTTCTACTTGAGGAATACTATTTGTTTGTGGTGTTCCTACATTATTTATTGGATTTACTGGTTGTTGATTAAAAATACTTCCTGCCCAGTCCATCTCATTATTAGAATTATTCATTCTACCCCTCCTATTATATAATCTATTATACCATAAAATTTGTAGATTTATATACTTAAAAAATAAAAACCTAGGGATAATATCGCCTAGGTATTTTTATTATAACCTTTAAATTAAAATATATACTAAAAAAATGCCTAGAGAGAAAATTATCTAGGCATTAATATTATAAACATTAAATTATTAATTATTCTATTTCTAATAAATCTTTTAAATTATTTTTCTTTATATAATCTAATATACTTAAAAATACTTTATTATCTTTATATAATTCTTTATCATATTCAATAAATATATCCGCAATAGTATTAGAACCATTATCTATTAATTCTTGTATTTTTTTATTTTTTAATGGTTTTAAATCTTCTTTATTTAAATCATTACATCCTAAATCTTCATATAATTTCATTTGAATATCACATTCCATTTTATCACACATATATGCGAATATAGATTCATTTGTAATATGAGAATTAAATTCATCTAATAAGATTTCATATTCTTCTTTTTTAACTAAATCTTTTAATATTTTAGATACAGCTTCTTTACCACTATTTAATTTTTCTTCTTTTGTTACTTCATCAAAAGGTGTTAAATCACCTATTATTACTTCTTCAAGTTCATGTAATACTAACATCTTTAATACTTTATTTAAATCAATATCCAAATCATATTCACTATCTATTCCAATAGCTAATATACAAGTTCCATATATATGTTCAGCAACACTTTCTAATCTATCTTTATCTACTTTCCAAAGTAATAATCCACTTCTTACTTTATTTTTTAAAGTGGTTGCTAGTACATAAAATTTTAATACATTTTTTTCTTTCATAATATCACCTTTATTAATTATATAAAAAATAATTTAAAATATTAAAGAAAGATAATATTATCTTTCTTTATTTTTTATTACATAATTTAACATATCTATAAATTCTTGACTATTTAAAGTAATTGTTTCTTGTGTACCAAATTTACGATAACTAATTGTTTTATTATCTACTTCATTTTGTCCTAATATTAAAGTAAATGGTATTTTCTTAGTTTGACTTTCTCTCATTTTATATCCTAGTTTTTCATCTCTATCATCTAGTTCTACTCTTATATTATTATCAAGTAATAATTGTTTTACTTCACGAGCATATTCTAAATGATATTCATTATTAACTGGAATTATATTAACTTGTACTGGTGAAAGCCAAGTTGGGAAAGCACCTGCATAATGTTCAATTAAAATACCTATAAATCTTTCTATTGAACCAAATATTACTCTATGTAACATAACTGGTCTTTTCTTAGATCCATCTTTGTCTATGTATGTTAAATCAAATCTTTCTGGTAAATTCATATCTAATTGAATAGTTCCACATTGCCATACTCTACCTAATGAATCTTTAATATGGAAATCAAGTTTTGGTCCATAGAATGCACCATCACCTGGATTTATTTTACATTCATGCCCTGCTTTAGTACATGCATCTTGAAGTGCTTTTTCTGACTTATTCCATATTTCTATATCACCTATATATTTTTCTTCTGGTCTTGTAGATAATTCTATATCATATGTTAAATCAAACATTGCATAAACTCTATCAATAAAATTAATAAGTCTTACTACTTCTTCTTCAATTTGTGATTCAGTCATAAATATATGAGCATCATCTTGAGTAAAAGTTCTAACTCTAAATAAACCATTTAAAGCTCCACTTGCTTCATGTCTATGTACTTGTCCTAATTCTCCAATTCTTAATGGAAGATCTTTATATGAATGTAATGAATTTTTATATACTAACATTCCACCTGGACAGTTCATAGGTTTAACTGCAAATGTTCTATCATCAATTTCTGAAGTATACATATTTTCTCTATAGTTAAACCAATGTCCTGATAATTCCCATAATTCTTTATTAAGCATTATAGGTGTTTTAATAAATTCATACCCTTCTTTTGTATGTTCATCATACCAATAGTTTTCTAATAAATTTCTAACAATCATTCCTTTATGTAGAAAGAATGGAAATCCTGGTCCATATTCACTAATCATAAATAATTCTAATTCTTTACCTAAACGTTTATGATCTCTTTTTTTAGCTTCTTCAAGTTCATTTAAATGTGCTTGTAAATCTTCTTCTGTTTCAAAACAAACACCATATATTCTTTGAAGCATTTTGTTATTTGCATCACCTTTCCAGTAAGCACCTGATACTTTAAGTAATTTAAAGTTTTTTAATACTTTTACAGTATCAACATGTGGTCCTCTACATAAATCAGTGAAATCTCCTTGTGTATAACAAGAAATAACATTTTCTTCTTCGTCCATTCTAGATATTAAATCTACTTTATATGGATCATCTTTAAACATTTCTAAAGCTTCTTCTTTACTTAATTCATTTCTAACTATTCTTTTACCATCTTTACTTAATTTTTTCATTTCTTTTTCAATCTTTGGTAAATCTTCTTCTGTTAATACTTCATCTTCTAAATCTATATCATAGTAAAATCCTTCAGATATTACTGGTCCTACCCAAAATTTAGCATTTGGATATAAATGTTTGATAGCTTGTGCCATTAAGTGAGCACAACTATGATTCATTATACTTAAATTTTCATTTTCTTTTATGTTGATCATCATTTTCCCTCATTTCTAATTCTCTTAATTGTCTTCTTTTATGTGCTTCAACAATTAAATTATAAAATTTTTCATTATTTCTTACTTGTTTTACTAACATTTGATATTCATTATATAATAAATCGATTTTCTTAAAATCCTGTACACTTTTTTTATAAAAAGCTTTCAATTCTTTTTCAGCATCATTATCTATATATTTTCTTAAATGATAAGGATTTATATAAGTACCTCTTTTATTATGAGCATCTATTACTAACAATAAATATCCTTGATGTACTAATTCAGGATTTTTATTAGCAAAATTATTATCAACTCCCATAACATATTCACATTCTAAATCTTTAAGCCCACAATGTAATAAATTTGAACAATCACCTGGTATACCTAAAAATTCATTAACATATCTATCAATCGTTATAGAATCCTCTTTACTAAAATTCGATTCTGTTTGAATTTGTACTGTTTCCTTAACTAATTCTAATTCATCTTCTCTTTTTTTCAGTTCTATTTCTTCTTCATCTAAATACTGTTCTAATAAATCTGCAAAATTCTCTTCCATAAATTTATTCCCCTCCTAAATAAAAAACTCCTTAAAATAATTTAAGGAGCGTATAAACGCGGTACCATCCTACCTTGTTGCTTAATTGTATAACGGTATTAACCGGAAATCTCTTTCGAGCTCAATTCATAGGTAGTATTTATTAAACTAATTATTATCTTACACCAACCGATAACTCTCTTAAAATATCATCTAATAAACGTGTCCTAATCAAAATCTTTATAAACTAATTTTACCATTTATAATCATTTTGTCAATAACCAAAATTATATTCTTTTAACTTATTTCTTTTTCTTTTATTTTTAAATTTCATATCATTTGGTCTAATATGATCTATACTTAAATTTAAATTATGTTCTAAATCATCTATTTCTTTTTGATATTCTTCTTTTGATTTTAATTCTTCTTGTTTTAAAATTAAATCAATTATTAATCTTTGATTAAATAACATTAAATAATTTACATTATTTAATAAACTTAATTCATATATTCCATCTGTTTCAAATTTTTCTTTTGAATAACCAAATTCACCTACATTACTATTTATTAAATTATAAATTTCTTTAAATTCATCTCTATCTAATCTAGAAAAAATAGTATTTAAATTATTCATATTATTAATATAATCATTAATATATTCTATTCCACCATATATAAAAGGAATATTATTATTATCTAAATATTCAATTAATTGAATATTTAATAATTGTTTTGCAATTATTTCAATTGTTGGAATATTCATATAATCACATGGTATATTATTAGCAAGTCCTAGTTTATGTGTTAATTTAGATAATTTATTTAATGTTTCATTACTTTCATAGAATAAATCTTTATCATCACATTTTGTAACACTTGTCTTACTTCTATAAATTCTAAATTTAACAGTTGAATTTATTTTATCAAAAGAAAGTTCATATGTAATTGTAGGATTCAACTTACTATAATCAAATCTTAAATGTCTTAATATTTGAAAATGAATATCATTATGTTCAATCATATCATTATACATTTGACTATCTATAGTAGCATTATTTGGAATCATACAAGCTAAATCTAAAACACTAATTTTTAATATTTTTTCATTATCATTTTCTATTACAGAATAACAAGTATTATCATTAAAACAAATTGGTTTTTCATCTGATATATCTATTCTATCGTGTCTATTTAAAGCATTTTCTCTATTATGTGGTATATAATTAGCTTGCCATAATAATTGACCATCATTTATGCTCTTTAATTTGGCTGATTTATTCATAAAATAATTTTTAGTTTTTAAAGCACATATTTCAGCTTTCATCTCTTTATGTCTATCTAATTTATCGATATTACTCTTTAGATAATCTATATACTTATTAATTAAATGATCTATTTCTATTTTTTCATCCTTAGTTATTTTTAAATATTCTGAATGACTAAATAATATATATACTTGTTTTAAATAATCCGGATTTATATAATCACTATTTTTATCTTTTAACATTAATTTTTGATTATAAATAAATTCTTTTAATATTGTAATTAATATATGTTCACCATTACTTCTTACATTTACTAAACTAGGCATATGGTGCGCTATTTTCTTTAAATATGGATAACCTTCTTCAGATTGTAAAAAATGATATATTACATCATAACCATAATGATGTTTTGTCTTAGTTTTATCTTCTGAATAATTTTTACATATAAAATCAAAAACTATTCTTATTTCTTTTAATATAGCTCTTTCTTGTTCATTTTCTTTATTTATTTGTAATAAACGATTTTTAATAGTGTCTTTGATAGATCCAATTAAAATAATCACTTCATCATAATTAATAGTATCATTTACTATCCTATCAGTTATATCTCTAGCATACATTAATACATATTTAGGATACACATTAACAAAACTAGTAATAAATTCTTTATATGCCGCTAAAATATCTTTGATATCATATGATATTAATTCTTTACCACATTTCATATCATTAATTATTTGCATCTGTCTTCTACTTAAAGTAGAAGTTTCTTTTTCTTCATCTAATTTTATATTTTCTCTTTTTTGTTTAGATACTTTTTTATGTTCTGCTCTTATAGAATCATTAACAAAATTAATTAATATTTTAATCAATTTTATTTTTTCATATATTCTTGATTTATCTTGTTTTCTTAATTCTTTTAAAGAAGCATTATATATTTCTTTTAATTCATCTAAAATTTCTAATCTCATAGTAGAACTATCTGATTCATTTAATTTTTTTATCAAACTATATGTATCATGATTAATAGCACAATCTACATCTTTAATTTGTTTTTCTGATAAAAGGAGTTTTATTGAATGTTTATGTTCTTTAGATATTGAATTCTTAATACTAGATAACATATCACATACTTCTTGTACTTCTTCTAATTCTTTATTTAATTTAAATAGTTTCTTTTCCTTATTATTTTCACTATAAAAACGTTTTGCTTGTAATAATCTATTATATTTACCTTGATAAGTAGTATAGATATAATCAATTGTAATAATTTTTTTATTATTATTAAAATTCTTAATTAAATTTAAAATATATATTTTCTTTTCTTCTAAAGATTTAATTTTATCAATTCTTTTTATTTTCTTTTCTAAACTATACATACCAAAATCCCCCAATTACTTATTTACGATAGTTTTTACTAACCATTTCTATTTTTTCTGTTAAATAATCAATACGTTCAATAACTCTTCTTGCTTTAACTTCTTCTATTCCATTTTTAGAAGTTGCTAGATGTTGTTCTAACATATTAATATCTAAATTTGATGTAAAAAATGTTGGTAAGCCTTCTTGCATTCTATATTGCATTATAGGACATAACACTTCATCTCTACTCCATGCAGTAGTAGTTTCTGCTCCTATATCATCTATTAATAATAATGAAACTTTTTTTATTTTATCTATTTTTTCTTGATAATCACTTTGTCCAAATGAACTTTTTAAATTTACTAAATATTCAGGCCAAAAGATAATAGCACTTTTAACTCCTTCTTTAGCAAGTTCATTAAACATTGCTGATATTAAATAAGTTTTACCACTACCAAATGAACCGTATAAATATAGTCCTTTACCTGGCTTTTTAGAATCATAATTCTTAATAAAATTATTTAGCCATTTTATAGTAGCAAATCTATTTTTATCATCTGTAATTATTTCTTTCATTTTAGCACTTCTAACTTGTGCTGGAATATTATAACAATATACATTTTCTAAATGTTTATTTTCTTTAGTTATTTTTTCATTTTTCTTACACATTTTATATCCAAATTTTATTTTTTTATTTTCTATTTCAGGTAAATATGCATAACCTTTTATTTTGTTTTTACAATCTAATATATTTTTACAATTTAGACAATGATTATATTCAATACTACAATCTTCTAATACTGTTGTATATTTAGAAAGTTCTTCATATGGTAATTTTAATTTATCAATTAATGTTTTAAATTTAGGATCCTTTAATGCTTCATTAAATGCTCCTAATAAATCAAAATCATTACTTTTTTCTAATTTAATACTATCTTTAAGTTTTTGCATATTCCCACCTACTAACTAAATCAATTATAACATTTTATTTACTAAATTAATAGAATTTATAAAAAAATATTAGAAATTAATCTAATATTCACTTAACATTTTATTTATTTCATCTATTTCTGAATCTGTTGCTTCACTACTTTTAATTTCTTTATTGAACCAATCAGGTTTTTGTTCTATCTTTTTAGTAGTTTGTTTTATATTTTTTGTTTTCTTATATTCTTTTTCAGCAAAATTCATCGCATCTTCTACTGTTTCTATTTTACTTCTTGACCATTGTTCTGCAATTAATTCTATAAAATTTTTAACTAGTTTATTATTATTAATTTTTAAAACATAATCTATAAGTACATTTACAACACCTGGTTTTAAATTCATATCTATAAGTAAATATTCCAATATTTTATATTCATTTTTAGTTGGTGTTGATCCACTATGTTTACTTACTAAGAAATCATAAGGACTAGTTGTTTCAAATTGATATATCATTTTTGCTCTATTAGATGTATCTCCAACTGGTTTTCTTAAATATTCTGGTTGATTTCTATATACAATAGATGGTAATTTACCACTATTTTCAAATTGATAGAATTTACGAGAATTTTCTCTTAATAGATTTTTATCTATTGTTTTTTTATCACTTAATGAATTTCTTATTAATTCACTCATTTGTTCATCATCTAAATTATATATAAAAGATAATTTATAGATTAAATCTTTTGTATCTCTTGTTATACTTCTAATATTTAGCATTTCATCTGGTATTAAAGATATAACATTTTCTAAATCTATTTTAGATACTAAACTTAATTTATTTATATTTACTCTTTTTAAATCATTAGTCATATTTTCAAATGAACTAATATTTGATACTTCAAATACATCTGAAAAATTACAAGATATATCTTCATAATCTCTTAAATTAAATCTAGGTATTTTAAAATACTCTTTTATTTTTTCATATTCTACTTTACCCACATTATTATATAAAGATACACTTAAAATTGGGTTGTTTAAAAATTCATATGGATTTAAAGGTGAATATAATTCATATATATAATTATTTATATTATCTTTTTTTACATAAGTTCTAATAAGACCAATTGCTTCTAATTTTTCTCTTGATTCTATTATTTCTTCTAATCTATTTCTCATACTCATCATTAAATGATGATGTGTACACTCTATACTCATTAACTCTAATTTATCTAAATAAGACCACAATGTAAAAAATAAACTAATAGAATTTGATCCTATAATAGGTTGATATAACATCGTTAAAATTTTTCTATCTTGATCATTTAATACAGTTTTATTTACAACAACAAATGTATCAGCTGGTAATAATTTTTCTTTTAACATAGCTATACCTCCTTAATAATAATATTAACACATTTTTTTAAACAAAAAAAGAATTTAAGTTAATTCTTTTTTATAAAATGCATTTTTACAAATTATTCCTAAGAAAATTAAGAAATATGGTGATGTATAAAACATAGAATTACCAAACATAGATGATATTAAATAGCACACTACTATAAATAAGCTAAATATATTTAAATTATCTAATATTTTTATTTTCTTAAGGTTCCTAATTAATATTGATCCTATAAATAAAATATAAAGTATTATACCTGGTATACCAGTAAATATACCAAATTGAATTAAAATATTGTGAGGTCTAGATTGATTAATATTATCTTTTGGATATAAATAATATGTTGATTCTATACCTTTTCCTACGATAGGACTATTTCCAATATATTTAAAACCATATCTCCATAAAGTACCTCTAGTAGTACCAATATAATTAATTTTATATAATTTTTTATTTTTATTCTTTTTATCAACTTTTTTTGTTTCTTTTACAACTTCATTTACTATTTTTAAATCTACCAATAATCCTTTTATATTTCTACAAACAACATTTTGATTATACTTATAAGTACACATAGAAACTAAAATAAATATAGATATTATTGGTATTAATATTTTAATCTTTTTCTTAATAAAAATATAATAAATAATTATTAATATAAATGTTACAAAAATAGCTAAAAAACTTCCAAATGTATCATTCATAATCAAAGTATACAATAATAATCCATAAATAATTAAATACAATATTTTTTTATATAATTTATTATTATCTAAAAACATGAATATAGATAATAATACACCAAACATTAAATAATAACCATAATGATTAAACTGAGAAAATATTCCTGTATAAGGTTCTTGATTATTCATTAATGAATACGTAAATGAATTATTTATTAAAGCTATTATAGCTACTATTATTTGTACAAATAAGAAATTATTAAATGTTTTTAATAATAATTTTTTATTTTTTAACATTATTCCTAATAATAAAACACCTGAATACAAGAAATAAGTAAATAATCCTTCTCTTCTATAACCTTCGCCAAATAATGACAAGCTTATTCTTTCTGAAAAAAAACTAGTAAATATACACCATATCAATAAAACAATTCCAAATATAATAGGTAAATATTTTTTTATATTAAATTTTTCTTTTTTATAAAATTTTTTTAAAGTATATATTGTTCCAATTAATATCCCAGACATACCAACTATTATTAAAATATAATACATTATATTTCTAGCTAAAACATTACTAATTCTATAAGTTATAAACATCATAAGTAATGGATATAATATCCATAAATTAAGTAAATAATATGATGATTTTTCAAAGAAAGTATCATTTATTTTATCTAGTATTTCTTTTAATGTTTTACATTCATCAAATTTTGTTTTAAATACAATATTTTTCATACTTTCACCTATTATTAATTATAGCAAACATAAATAAAAAAAACTAGCAAAACTAGTTTTTAAGTTAATCGAATTTATTTGTTATTAGCTTTGTAATTGAGCTAAAGTGAATTTATATTCACCATATTCTAAAGACATGTCAGCTATTGCACCATCTTTATATGTAATTGTTCCTGCTGTTGGTTTAGTACCTTTAACTGTATCGTTTAAAGCAGCAACCCAACCACAACTTCCTTCTTTTAATGTAGTTTTAACATCACAACCACCTTCAACATATGCTGGTGTTACATTATATTCAGTAGCTACTGATCCATTACTTGTAGTAAACATCATATTCATTGCTACATAAGTTTCAGCAGCATCTAAATATGCATAAGCACTGTCTTTTGCAGCTGATTCTCTAGCATCGTTAATCATGTTTAAGATGATTGGAGTAGCAATTAATGCTATGATAGCTAAAATTACGATAACAGCTAATAATTCGATTAATGTGAAACCTTTTTTGTTTTGTTTCATACTTTTTATTCCTCCTCTATTTTTTACATTACTATAATATCATAATGCAACTGATATAGTCAAGTAGTTTAAAAATTTTTTGTTGAATTTTGTAAATTATTGACATTAATCACATTATTATTTTTTACTTTTATTTATTATATATACATAGAAAATATGGTAATTTTTGTAAAAAAAATAAGTATTTCTACTTATTTTCTAAAAGTGCTAATTTTTCTTTTTCTTCAGCTAATTTCTTTCTATCCATTTCTACTATATTAACTGGAGCTTTATTAACATAATTTTCATTACTTAATAGTTTTTCTCTTCTTTCTATTGAAGCTTTTAATTTATTAATTTCTTCTAAATTAGATTCATTATTACTTTCTTTTTGCTCATAATAATTAATAGTAATATATTTAGATTTATAATTAATATTTTGTAAATCAGAACTATCTACATATTCATGTTTATCTAATTTTAATTGTTTTACATAGATATTTTTATAAGCTTCTTCTATTTCATAATTAACATACGCAGCTTTTGTAATATTATTAGTTGCTTTTAAATTACGAATAGATACTATATCTTCTATTATTTTATCCATTATTTCTTTTTCTTCATAAATATGATTTTCTTTTTCTGGATATTTGCTTATCATAATAGATTCACTATCTTTAATAGGTAACATTGAATATATTTCTTCTGTAACATATGGCATAAAAGGATGTAACATTTTTAAAATATTTGTTAAAATTTTTAAAAGTACACTTTTATTTGTATTAGACATATCTCCTTTAGAAAGTTCAATATACCAATCACAATAATCATTCCATATGAAACTATATAATTCACTACCTACTACATTGAATTCATATTTTTCCATATGATTTCTTACATTTTCTATTAAATTATTCATTTTAGTTAGTATCCACTTGTCACTAATAGATAAATTATCTAATGTATAATCTGATTCATTAAATCCTTCTAAATTCATTAAAACAAATCTTGAAGCATTCCATAATTTATTAATGAAGTTCCATGTTGATGAAACTTTTTCTTCATCATATCTTAAATCCATACCTGCTGCAGAACTTGTTGATAAGAAATAACGTAATGAATCACATCCATATTTTTCAATAACATCCATAGGATCTACTCCATTACCTAATGATTTAGACATTTTTCTACCTTGTTTATCTCTAATTAATCCATGAATTAAACAATCTTTAAAAGGTCTTTTATCTGTAAAATGTAATCCTTGGAAAGTCATTCTATTAACCCAGAATGGAATAATATCATAACCTGTTACTAAACAATTATTTGGATAATATCTATTTAATAATTCATCATCAGTGTTAGGCCAATTTAATGTTGAAAATGGCCATAAAGCACTTGAAAACCAAGTATCAAGAACATCATTATCTTGAACCCAACCTTCTCCTTCTGGAGGATTTATTCCTACATATACTTTTTCACCTTTATACCATGCAGGTATTCTATGCCCCCACCATAATTGTCTAGAAATACACCAATCATATGTTATTTCCATCCAGTGATTCATTGTTTTTTCATATCTTTCTGGTACAAAATTAACTTTTGTATCTTTATTTTTTTGATTTTCTAATACTCTATCAGCTAATGGTCTCATTTTAACAAACCATTGTTTAGATAAATATGGTTCTACTACAGTATCAGTTCTTTCTGAATGTCCTACACTATGTACCATAGTTTCTATTTTAATAAGTAGATCTCGTTCTTTTAAATCTTTAATTAATTCTTCTCTACATTCTTCACGACTCATTCCTTCATATTTACCTGCATTTTGATTCATAGTAGCATCTGGATTCATTACTACTACTCTTTCTAAGTTATGTCTATTTCCTACTTCAAAGTCATTAGGATCATGAGCTGGAGTTATTTTAACCACACCTGTTCCAAATTCTGGATCAGCATGAAGATCTCCAACAATTGGAATTGCTTTATTTACAATAGGTAAAATAACATTTTTTCCTATTAAATCTTTGTATCTAGAGTCTTCAGGATTTACAGCAACTGCAGTATCTCCAAATAATGTTTCAGGGCGAGTTGTAGCAACTTCTAAATAATCATTTGTCCCTTCTACAAAGTATTTTAAATGATAAAATGCTCCTTCATCATCTTTATAAATAACTTCTTCATTTGATAAAGCAGTCATTGCTTCTGGATCCCAGTTAATGATTCTTTCTCCTCTATAGATTAATCCTTCATTATATAAATCAACAAATACTTTTTTAACAGCATCAGATAGTCCTTCATCTAATGTAAATCTTTCTTTAGTATAATCTAGACTTAATCCCATTTTAGCCCATTGTTCATGGATATTTTTAGCGTATTCATGCTTCCAATTCCAAGCATGTTCTAACCATTCTTCACGAGTCATACTTCTAGGATCAATACCTTCATCTTTTAGTTTTCTATCAACTTTAGCTTGTGTAGCTATACCAGCATGATCCATTCCTGGTAACCATAATGCATCATATCCATCCATTCTTTTATAACGGATTATTATATCTTGTAATGTTGTATTCCAAGCATGTCCTAAATGTAATTTACCTGTTACATTAGGAGGTGGAATAACTATACAGTATGGTTTCTTAGATAAATCTCCAGAATTAAAATAACCTTTATCTTTCCAATTTTCATATTTTCCTTTTTCTACTTCTAAATGATTATATTTTGTTTCTAACATATTAACAAGTCCTTTCATCTATATATTTCATAACTTCTAAATATATTTTTTCAAATTTTTCTTTATTTCCTATTTGTTCATAATAATGATTTAAATTATCTTTCATTTCAATTAAACAAATATCATTATATATATCAAATACATATCCAAATTTTATAACTATATCATCATTAGGATTTTTTCTATATTTATATAGTAATGAATGATGATTTTTAATACCATTTACAAACTCTTCTGATATATCATCATTAGTTGCTTTTGTATTAAAATCTTTTAAATATCCTAATAAATAAACAATATCTAATTTATCCATATCTCTAATTAGTTTTGCATGTTTCATTATTCTTTCATCATCTATATTAGGTATTTTAAATTTATTATGATTTTCTATAGCAAATCTTATTAATTCATAATCTTCTTCATTTTTCCAAAATGATTTAATCATTCCTTCTTCAAATAAGATTTTAACACCAAAATGAGCATGATCTACTGTTTTAGAATCATCAAAGCTATCATATATTTTTATTTGTTCAAATCTTCCTATATCATGTATTAATCCAATTAATGTAGCAAGTTCTACATCATAATCACTAAATCCTAATAATTTAGAATATTTTCTACTCAATTCCATTACTCTAAGACAATGTTTATATCTAGATCTGATTTTTTCATTTTCTAAATTATAATTACTAACATATTTATCAAATATTTCTTTCATACTAACCTCCAAATAAAAAATCACATCCTATATAAGGACGTGATTATACGTGGTACCACCTTAATTTGTAATTAAATAATTACCTCTTTTATTTAACGCATAATTACGTAATATCCTAAATATTCAGATATTCTACTCCAAAGCTACCTTCATTATATTTGTTTATTAGTTTACACCTACCACTAACTCTCTATAAAACGCCTATAATTACTCCTCTTTTTCTTTGTATTTACTATCTAATTATATTAATTTTATTTATAATTGTCAATATAATTTTTTACCAATTCAAAATATGGTTTAAACATTTCTTTATTAGTTAAATTATCATATATTCTATCTATTAACTTATATTGTTTTAAATACCAAAATGAACTTTTATAGTTTAAATCAAATATAAAAGCAAATCTAAGTAATATACTATCATTTGGATTTTTAACATCTTTTTTATCAATTGATTTTTTATTTAAAAATGCTTCTTTTACTTTAGAAGATATTTCTTCGTTTGATTCTTCTGTTTTAATTGCCTTTATTGATATTAAATAAAGTATATCTAATTTATCTGCATCTCTAAGTACCTTACACATTCTTTTATTATGTTCTGATAAACTATTAGGTATTTCTAATTTATTATGATATCTTATAGCATCATATATTTCATCATAATTATCTTTAAGTAAATAAAATCTTTTTATTTTTTGATAATCAAATAATATTTTAATACCTAAGTCAGCATGATCTATAGATTTTAAATCATTATAAGTATTATATAATTTCCATTGTTCAAATCTTCCTATATCATGCAATAAACCCATATATGAAGCTATTTCTATATCATTATTATTCATATTTTCACTTTTAGCAATTATTCTACATAAATCCATAACTCTATATGAATGATAATATTTTCTTATTATATTATCATTACTCATATCATAGTTATTTTTGATATATAAACTAAATTCATTTTTTAAATCTTCCATATTAATCCCTTAATTCTTTTCTTATTTTTTTATAATTTGGACAATACTTTTCTACTAATGTCCAAAATGATTTAGAATGATCAAAGTATATAAAATGAGATAATTCATGTGTTATTACATAATCTAATTTTTCTAAATCATATCTTAATAATTCACTATTTAGTGTAACTACTTTAGCATTTTTATTACATACTCCCCATCTAGTTTTCATCTTTCTAATTCTTAAACTAGGATATGGTATATCTTCTTCAAATTTATTATATATATAATCTAACCTAGATAAAAATAATTTTTTCATTTCTTTATTTAACCATAATTCTAATTTTCTATAATTATCAACATATATATTATTATCAATAATTTCTACTTTAGAATTAGGAAGTAATATAATATTATATTCTTTACCTAATAAATAAAATTTATCGTTTTTTTCTTGTTTTTTTTCTAATCTTTCTAAATTTTTTAATATAAATTTTTCATTTGATTCTAATATTTTTAATATTTGTTTCTTACTTGTAAAATAATTAGTTGTTATTAAAATTTGATTATTTTCTTTTACTCTTAAATAAGTATTTTTATTATTCTTTTTTTCTACTACAACATTACATTCTATACCATTTATACTATATTTCATACTATCACATAACTATTTTATCATTTTTTTACAAAAAGAAAAAGGGTTTTAACCCTTAAATTAACGCTACTATAGCAATTACTAATAATGCTGCAACTAATAAGCTTAATAATAATTTCCAGTTTTCTTTAAACCATTCTTTAAATGAAACATTTAAATATTTTAAACCTATTACTAATCCTACACTTGTAGGTACAACCATCATAACAAATCCATAAATAACTTGCATAATATATGTAAATTCTTTTAAATTTTTTGCATATAATGCTGTTGCTGGATCATATAAGCTATTTATTAAATAATATACATCATTATTAACTAATGAACCAATAGCTGAAACAATACTTACTATTGCAAAATTAAATGATTCTGACATTTCAAAGAATACATTATATATTGTTGCTACTATTGTTTGTGATGAATTATTTAATAATGTAACATCTACAAATAATAATACATTAGCTAAAACAGCTACTACAGCAACTGGTAGCATTTCTTTCATACCTTCTACCACTGCTTCATATGTTTCTTTTACTTTTAAATTATAAACAAATCCTATTATTATAATTACTATAATTAATAACATTGATAATTCAAAATTTGACCAATAACCAAATGGATTTACTGAACCAATTAAATTTTTAAATAATGGATATCCATTTAATTTAACTGCCATAATATCATTATACCATTCAGTAAAGATTGTCTTTTCAACACCTAATGCTCCAGCCCAATCAAACATTGCTACTAAAGCAACGATAAGTGTTAAAACTAAAATAACAACTAATGGAATACTGCTTTTTTTGCTTTCTTCTACCTTTTTATATAAAGGTATTTCTAAGCTTTCAGTAGCAACTTCTTCTTTTTTAGAAGATTTTCTACCTTTTTTAGTTTCCACTTTTTGTAGTTTACTAGTTTTAATAACAAACAATGTTAAAATAATTACTAATAAAACTAATAACGCTATTTTTGCACCTATATTATCAGTTACTTTTAATTGGAAGAAATAATTAACATAATTATATCCACTAGCATTGTAACCTACTATAGTTCCCATATTACCAACTAAAATAGCACCAAAAGTTGATAATAATGCTGTCATTCTATTGTAACCTAATGATAAAATTACAGCTACAAAGAATGGTACCATAATTATTAATGGAAGTGTTAAAGTTGTTAATGAAGCTAAAATAGCAAATACTAATATTGAAGTAATTAAGAATGCTTTTTCTTTTCCATTAAATTTTTTAACTGTTCCTTCTACCATTTTTTGGTATACACCTGTTTTATTCATTACACCATAAAGTCCACCGATTAATAAAACTACTATACCGATAAGAGCAAATACTGATGTAATAGAAGTTGTTATAGGATAAATAACTATATCCCCTATTCCAATAGGATTTGTATCTCCTTTAGTAAAAGAACCTTGAGAGAATGCTCCACCTGGAATAATCCAACTTAAAACCACGTATGCCAAAAATGCAAATAATATGGCTTTAATAACACTATTCTTTTTCATATTATAACCTCCATAATAATTATATCAAAAATATATTAATTTATAAAGTTTTTTGTTAAAATTTAGTAATTTTCACTATATTTTCAATTATTTTATAGGTATAATAGAATTGGTGATTTTATGTTTAAATATTCTTATAATAATAAAAGATATCATACACTTGATTATTTTTATAAAAATAAATTTAATTCTAAAGTATTTAAAATAAGTTTAAATGCTGGATTTACTTGTCCTAATATAGATGGAACTGTTGGATATGGTGGATGTATTTATTGTTCTAATTTAGGTAGTGGTGAATATGCAGGAGATAAAGATAAAGATTTAGTAACTCAATTTAATGAAGTAAAAGAAATAATGGAGAAAAAATGGAAAGATGGTAAATATATTGGATATTTTCAAGCTCACACTAATACATATGCTCCACTAGATATTTTAATAGAAAAATATGAAACTATATTAAAACTTAATAATGTTATAGGTCTTAATATAGCAACTAGACCCGATTCTATAACAAATGAATGCATGGATTATTTAGAAGAATTATCTAAAAAAACATATTTAACAATAGAATTAGGCTTACAAACTATACATGAAGAAACATCTAATTTTATAAATAGATGTCATTCTTTAGATTGTTTTGAAAACTGTGTTAATGAACTTAGAAAAAGAAATATTAATGTTGTAGTTCATGTTATAAATGGACTTCCTTATGAAACAAAAGATATGATGATTGAAACAATTAAATATTTAAATAAATTAGATATTCAAGGAATTAAAATACACATGTTAAGTATTTTAAAAAACACAAAATTAGAAAAAATTTACAAAGAAAAACCATTCCATATTTTAACTAAAGAAGCATATGTAGACATTGTATGTGATCAATTAGAATATTTAAGACCAGAAATAGTTATAAATAGAATTACTGGTGATCCTAAATTAGAAGATTTAATAGAACCTAATTGGTTACCTAAAAAATTTACTGTATTAAATGAAATAGATAAAGAATTAGTTAGAAGAGACTCTTATCAAGGAAAAAAAATATCAGAATAATCTGATATTTTTTTATCTTTCTTTTACTGTTATCACAGTTCTTATACCTATATTTTTAGTTGGACTTGATAATGTATAATTATTATATTTAGTACAACTAGCTGAATCTGCAACGTTAACTGTTCCTGCTTTCCATTTACTAGAAGATGCTGTTAATGTAACAGTTTGTGTAGATCCAACTTCTTGATTATAATACCATAACAATTGATTTTTAACTTCAGCAGTAGTGTCACAATAACTTTGACATCCTGATCCAGAACATCCATAACGTATAGTTGCTACATCCATACAATTAAGTTTACATGTTGCACATTCATTACCTGTTATAGAGGTGTTGCTTGCCATCGTTGAATTTATTTTAACAGTTCCACTTGCTACACCACTTGTTTTATTACAGTATGATACAGTTTTAGTTGAACTAGAAGTTCTAGCAGTACCTGGAGTAGCCGTAAATATGTCTACAGCATAACCATAAATTTGTCCACTATATGCATCAGTAGGTTGAAGTGCTGTTATTGCTGTAATATATTTTGTATATGTAGAAATATTACTACTTGCTGTATAACTTGCCGATGTTCGATCAGTTGATGCATATATTGGAGAATTACTATATCCTCCATTCGTTAAAGTTATATTTGTTGCACTTGATTCTGCACTTAAAGCTGCTGTACTACTACTTAAACCATTATATATCGTTGTAGTTGTTCCTGTTGTTACATTACCATCTGTTACTGTAGAGGTATATTTTGATGTTGATGATCGTGAATATTTTGTATATGTTGTAGCTCCATTACTATTTAAAATATAATATCCATCTCCACCTGTTGTTTTTGTCCAGAATGGTGTTCCACTTGAATTAGCTGGCATTGCTGTTCTTGTTGGTAATCCTGCTCCTGTTAATGCCAATAATGATTTATCTAATGCAAATGTTGTATTTCCACTTATATAACTATCTATTGAAGTTGTTGCACTTGTATATGCTCCTGTAGCTATATTTGATTTACTTATCAATGTTGTAGTAGAACCATTATCTTTTACAACTAACCATGTTTTTCCACCATATGTAATTTCATCACCTGTAGTATATGTATCACTTGGTATTCCTATCCATGTTGTTACATTTCCAACACTACTACATGTTTCTAATCCAGCATTATTTATTGCACATATTTTATAATAATATTTTGTTCCTGTATTTGTTGTTATCGTACAACTTGTAGCAGTTGATGATAAATCCTTTGTTGAACCTAATGAAGTACTTGTACCATAGTGACATACATATTTTAAAATACCCGATTGTGAATCAGCTCCACCAGTATAATTTATTTTTATACTGGTTGCATTATTATCTACACTACTTATTGTTATTGCATCTGGTGCTGTATGATCAATTTTTAATGGTGTTGTTGTACTAGCTGAACAATTACCTGCAACATCACATGCTCTAATATATACTGTAGTATTTGTTGCGTATGTCCAAGTACCACTTATTTTTTTACCATTCGTAATTTCTACATAATCAGTTCCCCAATTAGTTAATGTTGGTGAATCTGCATAACCATAATATATTTGATCTATACCTGAATGTGTATCTGTTGATGATGCTGTAATTGTTACATCATCTTTCGTCCAATTACCACTACTTGAGTTAACTATAGTAGGTATTGACGGAGCTGTTTTATCAACATAAACATCTACTGTATCTGAACATGTTGTTTCATTACCTGCATTATCTTTTATTGTATATGATAATGCTTCTGTTTTTGTTGTTGTTGAATATGTTTTTACATCATAACTACTTGATGAACATCCACTTATATTGTTAGTTTCATCTTGTGTTTCATTACATGATACTTTTACTGTAACATTTTTATTTGTCCATTCAGAATTACCTGTCCAATTACCACATACTGGTGGAGTTCTATCAATTTTTTGAATAGCTGTACTTGCTGAATCAACATAATTACCTGTATTATCTAACACTCTAGCTATTATATATTTATTTTCAGTATATGTTTTCTTAAATACATTATGTGTACTTCCGTTTTCTGTTTCTTCTACAGTTACCCATTTATCTTCACTTATTGTACTATCATTATCTAATTCTTGATATTGATATTCATATCTACCTTTTGGATAAGAAATTGTTATTTCTTTTTCTCTTGCCCATCCTTCTGGTACATTAATTATCACTTCATCTATTTTTGTTGTACTTGTTACTATTTGTTTTGAAGCAGATGTTCCTGCTGTTGTTATACATCTTGCTGCAAATGTATATTCTTTTTGTTCTAGATTACTATATGTATAATAATTTTTATCAGATGTTGAATTCCAAGTTTTTCCACCATCTTTACTAAATTCATATTTATCTATATTAATTTCTTTTCCAGATTCATAACTACATTCTGCTACTAAAGAAATTCTATTTGTTGTAACTTTGTTTACTGCTAAACTAATTATAGGTGTTTCAGATTTAAGAACACATTCTTTTCCTTCAGTTATAGTTATAACATTGCTTTTGAAATCTTTAAAGGCACAATATTCACCATCTGTTATGTACATTTTTATTTCACCAGATGAATTTACTACCAGTTCACCATCTGTTGGTTTTTCCCCTTTAAATTTTAATCCGCTTATATCTCCATTTTTTCCAAATTTAAAAACTTTACCTTCAAAATCTACATCATCTGTTTTTGAAGAATAATATATTTTAGCACTTTCTACTAGTCCATTTGCACTACTTTCAAAAGTTTTCTTTTTAGAATCTTTTATTACATTAGCCATTTTTGGAACTGCAATAAGAGCAATTATTCCTATAATTATTATTACGGCTAAAAGTTCTATTAGTGTAAATCCCTTTTTATTTTTGTGTCTCATTCTTTACACTTCCTTTACTATAAAAATTATATCTTTTTATATAATTTCAGTCAAGAAAAAAAATAGATAAAAATCTATTTTTCTGTTAATCTTAAATTCACTTTTTCTTTTTCGACATTTATTTGATCTACATAGCAATCAACTATATCTCCAACACTTAATACTTCACTAGGATGTTTTATATACTTATCAGTTATTTTTGATATATGAACTAATCCATCATTATGAAGTCCTATATCTATAAAAGCTCCAAAATCTACTACATTTCTAACTGTACCTTGAAGTTTCATACCAACACTTAAATCTTCTATATTTAAAACATCACTTTTTAATATTGGTTGTGGCATTTCATCTCTAGGATCTCTATTAGGTGTAATAAGTGATTTAACGATATCTTCTAATGTATAAATATCTGTATTTAATTTAGTAGTGTATTCTTCTAAATTTATATTTTCTAATTTTTCTTTTAATATTTCACTACCAATATCAGTTAATTTTAAATCTAATGATTCTAATAATTTTAATGTAATATCATAACTTTCAGGGTGAATACTAGTTTCATCTAAAATATTAACACCTTCAGTTATTCTTAAGAAACCAATAGCTTGTTCATATACTTTATCACTTAATAGTTTTTGTTTTTTGATTTCTTCTCTTGAATTAATTCTACCTTTTGATTCTCTATAACTAATAATTTTTTCTATATTTTTACTTGTTATACCAGAAACATATTTTAATAAAGATGTTGAAGCTGTATTTATATTAACTCCTACATTATTAACTGTTTTAGTAACAACGAAATCTAAATTTTCTTTTAAATCTTTTGCAGATACATCGTGTTGATAAAGACCTACACCTATACCATCTGGTGGTATTTTAACAAGTTCTGATAATGGATCTTGAAGTCTTCTACCAATACTAACAGCACTTCTTTTTTCTACTTCTAAATCAGGAAATTCTTCAATAGCAAGTTTAGATGCACTGTAGATGGATGCTCCTGCTTCTGATACAATTACATATTTTGTATCTAAATTATATTCTTTAATTAATTCACTACAGAATTTTTCACTTTCACGTGATGCTGTACCATTTCCTATAGCTATAATATCAACATTATATTTTTTTACTAATCTTACTATTTCTTCTTTACAAGATTTAATACTAGTTTCACTTATATTTTTTAAGAATGGTTTAATAACTGTTGAATCTAGGTATTTACCATTTTTATCTACAACTGCTATTTTACATCCATTAACAAATCCTGGATCAAACGCTAAAACTATTTTTTCTTTTATAGGAGGTTGTAATAATAAACCTTCTAAATTTTTACCAAAGTTATCAATAGCAACTACTTCTGCTTTTTCTTTTAATTCACTTCTTATTTCTCTTTCAATAGACGGTTCTATTAATCTTTTATAACTATCTTTAATAGCTTCTTTTACAATGTTACAAGCTACATTTTTTTCATCTTTAATATTTTTACTTTCTAGAAAGTTAAATATTTCATCTTTATCTACACTAATACTTACAGTAATTACTTTTTCTTTCTCTGCTCTATTTATAGCAAGTACTCTATGAGGTTTAATTTCTCTTACCTTTTCATTATAATCATAATACATTTCATATACTTTATTTGTATCTTCATGATCTTTTTTTACTTTACATACAATAATACCATTTCTATATGTAAAATTTCTTATCCATTTACGGTAATATGCATTATCACTTATCCATTCAGCTATTATATAAGATGCACCTTGTATAGCCTCTTCTACTGATTTAACTTTATCATTTATATATTTAGATGCAGTAGAATCCAAATCTGTTACTTTAAATGACATAATCATTTTAGCAAGTGGTTCAAGTCCATTATTAATTGCATCTGTAGCTTTTGTTTTTTTCTTTTCTTTATATGGTCTATATAAATCTTCTACTTCTACTAATTTAGTAGCACTCATTATTTTTTCTCTTAATTCATCAGTCATTAAACCTTTTTCATCTATTAATCTAATAACATCTTCTTTTCTACTTAATAAATTAACTTGATACTCATATACTTCGTTTATACTTTTAATTTTTTCTTCATCTAAAGCACCTGTTACTTCTTTTCTATAACGTGCAATAAAAGGAATAGTATTACCTTCCATTAAAAGTTCTAATGTTTTTTCTACTTGTATTTCTTTTATATTTAAATCATTACTTATACTTTTTATTATCTCTTTATTCATAATAACCTACTTTCCATAAAAATTATATCATAAAAATGATTGTTTTTAAATCTTAAATATGTTAGAATAGAAAACTAATCGGGGTGGTTTTATGGAAAAATATACACATATTGGAATCGTTTTTCAACTTCAAAACTATGAAAAAGAAAATATTACTACTTTAACACCACTTAACGTAGTAAAATGTATACCTATTAATCAATTTTCTTTTAAAGTAGATGGATTTGAAGAAAATATTGGAAATTTATATGAAGGTACAATGTCAGAAGAAGAACTTGGAATTGGATTTGCTTTGCCTATTAAAGAGTTAACAAATATATATGCAGGTTATTCATTAGAAGATGCTACAATTGAATATAGAGATGATATAACTGATTACGATTATATCCAAGAATATGATAAAGAAAAAGATATAACAAGTACTTATAAAATTGAACCAGATACTGATGAAAAAATAATTATAGCAACTTGTGAACATAATACATTTAATGAAAATGAAAGTGTTATAAAAGATTTTTCACAAAAATATGAGGTTTCTGAAGAAGAAGTAAATATTGAATTTGATGTTAAAGAAGTATACAATTATTTAAAAGGAAGCGTTTTTGGACAAGATAAAGCAATAAAAAAAGCAATAATAACAATCGATAAAAATACTAAAATTAAAAATTATAGAAACAAAACAGATTTACTTGTTATTGGTCCTAGTGGATGCGGTAAAACAGAAATATTTAGAAGTATAGCAGAAAAAGCAAATATTCCAATAATTGTCGAAGATTCTGAACAATATTCAGTAGCAGGATACCAAGGAGCTTCAGTATCAGAAATGCTTATAAAATTATATAATATAGCTGGTAATAATTTAGCACTTGCTGAAAAAGGAATATTAGTTATCGATGAAATAGATAAAAAAGTTAACACATCTGATGATGATGTATCTGGAAAGAGATTTTTAAATTCTTTACTATCTTTAATGGAAGGAACAAGTTTTAGAATAAATGTTGGTTCTTTTGAAAAAGAACATTATGTTAATTTTAGTACAAATAATTTAACTGTTATATTATTAGGAGCTTTCACAGACATAGTAAAAAAGAAAAAAAATATAGGTTTTTGTAGTGATATTACAAATTCTGAAAAAGAATTTTCAGAAATAACATTAGATGATTTAAAAAAATATGGCCTTATAGATGATTTTTTAAGAAGAATTAGTTTAATAAATGTTGAAAAATTAACTGTAGAAGATATTGAAAATATTATTAGACATTCAAGAAACAATTGTTTAGACGAATTTAAAAATTTAGCTAAAGAAAAAAATGTTAAATTAAATGTATCTGATGCAGCTATTAAAAAAATTGCAGAAATAGCACATAAAAAAGGTATTGGTGCTAGCGGTATTAAAAATACTTTAAATGAAATTTTAGATGATGCTTTATTTGAAGTATCTGATGATAAAGATGTATATGAAAGTATAAATGTTACTAAAAGATCATTAGACCAAGTACCACCTTATATATTAAGAAAGAAAAGAAATACTAAAAACTAGTATTTCTTTTTTATATTTCTATTACTTTTATTAGCACTGCCTATTATTTTATCACCAAATCTATTTTGTAATGAATCAATAGTTTCTTCTAATTTAATATCTTTATCTCTCACCTTTATTTCTTCAAATAAAGATACTTGATGATTACTTTTACTAACTAATTTATCTAATCTTATACCTATTAATCTAATAGGTTCACCATTATACATTTCATTTAAAAGTACTTTAGTAGCTTCAAATATTTCATTTGTTAAATTAGTCGCATTATTTAATTTCTTTTGATGTGATATTGTTTTAAACATATTATCTTTTAAATGTACTTCTACTACATTACAATATTTGTTTTCACTTCTAAGTATTTTAGCTAAATTATTACTTATTTCTCTTAAAATAACTAATATTTCATTTTTATCTGTAAAATCTTTTTCTAATGTTGTTTCATTACTTAAACATTTTCTTTCATCTCTTATATTTTTTACTGGATCATTATTTATACCTCTAGCACTTTCGATCATTTTAATAGCTTGATTTTTAAAATATTTAGAAAGTTCAAGTGGATCAAAATTAGCTAAATCTTCAATAGTATTTATTCCTAATTGTTCTAATTTAGGAACTGTTTTTCTTCCAATTCCAAATAATTCCCCTACTTTTAAAGGATACATTTTTTCTTTAACTTCACTATCATATAAAGTATGTACTTTATATGGTTTAGAAAAATCACTAGCCATTTTAGCACATAATTTATTATTAGCTATTCCTATATTAACAGTAAATCCTAAAGTATCATATACTTCTTTTTTTAGTTTATGTGCAAATTCTACTTCATCCCCATATAAATGTTTTATTTTTGTGTAATCCATATAACATTCATCTATAGAAGCTACTTCTATATCATCAGTATATTTACTAAGTAATTCAAATAAACTTTTAGACATTTTTTGATAGAAATGATAATTAGGATAATAAGTTCTAAGAACCTTACATTTACGTCTTGCACTATATAAAGTTTCTCCTGTTACTATTCCTAATTTTTTAGCACTATTACTTTTAGCAAGTACTATTCCACTTCTTCTACTTTCATCTCCACCTATTACTGCATAACTATTTCTAATATCATATTTATAACCTTTATTAAGTAAATCAAGTGCACTCCATGATAAGAAGGCATTATTAACATCTATATGCATTATTATTTTATCCATCTTATCACCTTCCTTAATTATATATTTTAATTTAATTGTTTACTAGTATCAATATATCTTCCACCAATAGAATTCTTATTAGTTATAGCACTATGACCAGTTTGTAACTCATAAGATTCTCTTGCTATTTTAGATACTTCTCCACCTCTTTTAGCAACAGCCAAATTATCTTTCAAACCTTGAGGACGTTCTTGTTTAGCTATATCTCTTGCAGTTACTTCACCTAAGTCAGTAAGTATTACTTCTATATCTGTCATATTATCTCTTAATGATTCTTTTCTAATACCTTTAAAATCTTTATATTCTTGAGCTTTCATACCAGACCAATTTTTATATATTTCATTTGTTAACATTGCATATTCATAATTTTCAGTTATACCATTTTCTTTCCATACATCTGTTAATTTTTTACGATTAAGTATACCTTTTAATCTAACTTCAATCCAGATATCTGAATAACCTTTTTTACGATAATAATCAATAGCTCTATCAATTGCTTTTTCTGGATCAAAAACTTCATCAATTCTTTCTTTTCCTAAAGACGCTAACCACATTTTAAATGGTTCTGCTTTAGGGCTAGGTACAGATTCAATTAATCTAAATATTCCTTCAGTATCTAGCATATCAGTTATACGCATTTTACCATCTTTTGCTTTTAATTTGAACCTGTCACAATTTGTGACGGTTTCATTTCCTTCTTTAATCATTCTTGATTTTAAGGTTCTCCAATAATGTGAAGGATCACTACTTTCAGTCAATACACCAATAACATCAACCACACTAAAATAGTAATCTTCTTTCTCACTATCCCATATGCTTCTTATTTCACTACCTTCAAATAAATTTGTAATAGTATCTATTTTATTTTCTTTCAATTTTGTTTCCTCCTCTTATACTAAGTATAAATATTACTACAAATCTTCTTTATTCTATCTCTTTATATTTTGTCTTCTTTTCTATTTAATTATACCATACATTTGTTTGTTAAACAATAAAAGAACATATAAAATGTTCTAAAAATTAATATTTCCATTTAATATACTTTTTAAATAAGTTCCATATAATTCTAACATATTAGCTTTCTTTAAATTTTGTTTTACAGTAACATCTACTTCACTTATTTTTTTATTATCTTCTTTTATTATTAGTGTACCTATTTTATCTCCTTTTTTAATAGGAAGCTTTATATTTTTTAATTTTAAATCATAAGTTATTTTACCTATTTTATCTGTTTTTTCTAAAATCACTGAATAGTCATTAATTGGTGTAATATCCACACTTTTATTAGAAGCTTTTTCTATTTTTAATTTATCTATTACTGTATCTTTTGTTACTATATTTTCTGCTTTATATTTAGCAAATCCATAATCAAGTAAACTTGTTGTTTCACTATTTCTTGTTTTAGTATCAGGTTCTCCCATTACAACTGATATAAGTCTCATATTATTTTTCTTAGCTGTTGCAGTTAAACAATACCCTGCTTCACTAGTAAATCCAGTTTTAAGTCCATCTACTATTGGGTTAAATCTAACTAATTTATTTGTATTTACTAACCATAATTCTCTATCTGTACCTTTTCTTAAATAATCTTCATAAATGGAAGTAAATTCAAATACTTTTTCATATTTAACTAATTCTTTAGCAATAAAAGCCATATCATATGCACTTGAATAGTGATTTGCTGTATCAAGACCATGAGGATTTTTAAACACTGTATCTTTTAATCCTAACTCTTTAGCTTTTTTGTTCATCATATTAACGAATTCTTCTTCTGATCCTGCAATATATTCAGCTAAAGCTACTACAGCATCATTTCCACTTGCTACAGCTATACCTTTAAACATATCATAAACACTCATTTGTTCTCCAGTTTCAAGAAGTATTTGACTTCCACCCATACTAGATGCATTTTCACTTGTTGTTACTGTATCATCCCAACTAATAACTCCTTTATCAATGTTTTCCATGATAAGTAACATACTCATAATTTTAGTCATAGAAGCAGGAGCTAATTTTTCATGCGAATTCTTTTCAAATATAATTTTACCAGTTGTTGCTTCTATTAAAATAGCACTTTTAGCATTTCCAGCTATATCTGCAACTTCCTTATTAACACTTATTGTATCACTAGCTAATACGATACTAGGAAATACAAATAATAATATTAAAAACATACCTACAAATTTCTTCATAATTCACCTCTAATAAAGATTATGAAATTAAATAAAAAAAAGAATAATTAATTATTCTTTTCTAAAACAACAATATCATCTATAACATAATATGTTTTTAAATTTAATTCCATTTTTATATCGGAATAATCATTTTTAAATTCACTTATATTTTTCATTTTTAATTCTGTATATTTATTTTTTAATAATGATTTTAATTCATTTGTTTTTTTTCTATTATATGAATAAACTAAGTTATTCATCTCATAATAGTCATATTCTTTTCCATTTATATAAGGATTACTTTTCTTATACTCTGCTGAATAAATACTTTTATTTTTAGTTAAAAATCCTACATACGATATTTTTCCAGTAGTACCTTTTAAAATACTACTTTGTGTTACATCATATATATAATATTGATTTTTTATTTTTACTACATTCCATTCATGACTATCTCCTGTAAGCCATGTAGATTTTAAATCACCAGATATTAACATAGAAGTAACACCTATATTATTAAAAATAATTTGTGAAGCCCTACCATATCCAGCACACACAGGAGATAAATTATCATTAAATGCTGCATATGCTGATTGACTAACTGGATCAGATTGATTTCCATAATTATTTTTATTTCCTAAATATTCATAAACATATTTAACTTTTGAATATTCATCCATATTTATAGTTTCATTTTTAATATTTTCAATTTGATTTTTTATCATTTTAATATTTTTTAAGTATTCTTCTTTATTCATTATATAATGTATTTTTATAGTAACTATTTTCGAATTTTTTTGTTTACTCATTTCTGGATAACCAAAATAAATAAGTTCTGGATGATCCATCATTACAGCTCTATTAATTTTTGATATTTTTTCAAAATATTCATGACTATAAGTATAATCATATTCACTTAAATCAAATGAAAAATTATTTTCAAAATTAATAATTTTATTAATATAAAAATCATATAGTTTTTTTTCTCTTTTATTTAATATTAATCTATAATTTATTTCTTTAGATTCATATAATTCATTTATATAATATTTTTGTTTATAATCATCTGTTAACATATTATATATTTTATTATTCTTTTTATATCTAACAAAACCTATTATAAAAAAAACAACACAAACGAAAATTAATATTTTAAATATTTTCTTCATACTAACACCTAGTATAATTATAACATATTATTTTTGAAAATATCCATTTTGTACATACTTAGTTTCATTTACAACAATAAAAGCTTTTTTATCATATAATTTTATAAAATCTTTTAAATGGTTAAAATCATGTTTATCTATTTCTATAAATAACATAAATTTTTCTATATCTTCATAATGACCTTTAACATCTATTACTGATACAGCATACCCAACACTTCTTAATTTTTTAATTAAAATTTCTTTACTAGTTATTACTTGTACTCCAAAATTTCCTTTTATATATTTGTTAGATAAATAAGAACCTATATATGTACCAGTTGAAAAACCTAAAGCATAAGAAATTGCGACAAATAAACTTGTTTCATCTGTATTTAAAGCTTCTTTTACAATAACAAACCATACAAATACTTCTATAAAACCTATTAAAGAAGCAATAATTCTTCTATCTTTAACTGTAACTATTGTTCTAATAGTACCTAATGATACATCTATTATTCGAACAAAAAATATTTTCAAACATAATAAAAAAAGTTCCATAATACACCTCTATTTTCTTATTATTATAATGTTTTAAATATTTAAATATATACATTTACTTTTTTATAAAACATGTTATAATTAAACTAGGTGATACTATGAAAAAAAGAAGAAGAATTAAAAAGAAAGTCATAAAATTGTTTGTACTTTCACTACTTATTATAATTGCTTTGATTGCGGGAATTTCAAATATTAAAGAAAGAATTGATTATAAAAACAGTTATGACTATAAATTATTACAAATCGGATATTCAGAAAAAGAAATAAAAGAGATAAAGAAATTAGATAACAAACAAATAAATAAACTACTTAATAAAAAATATAATAAATTAATAGTTAAATTTATGAAACAAAAATATTTTATATTTTCTAATTTAGATAAATATATAGAATATTATAAAAAAAGTGAAAATGATGATTTATCATATACTATAAGCATGATTAATACTAAAGCAAATTACAAATTTTATGATGAAAAAGCAGTTACTAAAACAAAAGTAGAAGATGGCAATTTAATGTTAGTAAATAAATACAATAATCTTACTAAAGAATATACTCCTACAGATTTAGTTGATGTTAAAAACTTATATGCATATGGAGAAAATCAAATAAAAAAAGAAGTTTATGAAAAATTTATTGAAATGTGGACTGATGCAAAAAAAGAAGATTTAAGTCTTATTATTACATCAGCATATAGAACTTATGATTATCAAGAAAAATTATGGAATTCTTATTCTAACAATAAAGGAGAAAAATGGGCAGATAGTGTTGCAGCAAGACCAGGACACTCTGAACATCAAACAGGACTTACACTTGATATTGTAACTTATGGTAGTAAAATGAACGATTTTGAAAATACTGATGAATTTAAATGGTTAAGTGAAAATGCTCATAAATATGGATTTATTCTTAGATATCCAAAAGATAAAGAAGAATTAACTGGATATTCTTATGAATCATGGCATTATAGATATGTAGGTAAAGATGTAGCTACAAAAATATATAAAGAAAAAATTACATATGATGAATATTATGCTTATTATATAGAAAACAAAAAGGACTAATGTCCTTTTTTGTTTATATGAGATAAAGGAGATATTACCTAATTCATAATACTTATTAGTTCACAGTAAAACTAAATCGGATACTATATGGTAGTCTGCTAGATATATACGGTAACAATATATATCCTTTTATAGTATCTGTAATTTAATCAGTTTTATCACTAGTAGTTTCTTCCATATTATTATAACTACTAACATTTATAGCTATTCCTATAACGAATATATAAGCTATAATATAAATCCACATCATAAGGATAATTATGTTAGATAAATTACCATAAAACATATCATAATTTGCTATATTATTGGCATAATAAGAATATATCGCTGTTATAATAATCCATCCAATTGTTGTAAATATAGATCCTCTAGTAACACTTTCACTTTTAATTTTCTTATCTGGTGCTATTGTATAAATAAGTTTTAATAAAATATAAATTATAAAGAATGCTATTGGCCATTTTAAATATATAAATAAATTATATATTAAAGTTGATACATTACTAAATATTTTAAAATCTAATATAAAACCTAATATCATATTTCCAAATGCTAAAACTATAAGAATAAAAACAAATAAGAACATTAATAGTATGGTTAAGAATAATGCTTTTATTCTTCCTTTTAAATAATTAGTATCTTTTATTTCATATAATGTATTTGATGTAAGAATAATTGCATGAGCACCATTTGATACTAATATAAAACCAATTACAAAATATAATAACATTCCACCATTTCCACTTGAATCAACAAACGGACTTATTAAATCCATAACAGCTTCTGGTACTATAGTAGAAGCAAAATTAAGTATATCCATAGTAGAAATACCAAATATATGACATATTATAGCAATTAACGTTATCGTTGGAATTAATGACAATATTAAGAAAAAGGATAAATGTCCAGGTAATATTTTCATTTCTTCTTTATTGATAAGTTTAAATAATTTTTTTAAATATCTTTTTATTGTATCCATAACTCACCTACTATATATAGTATACCAAAATATATAAAAAAAAGTCAAAAATGACTTTTAATTTTGAGTTTCCTCTTTATTTGTTTTCATATCAAGTGTTGCTTCATTAATAGCATCATCAAGTGTTTTAAGTTCATCAGTTATCATACTATATCCTATAGCAGCACCAAATCCATGATTTAAATCTTTTAATTCTTTATTTAATTTTCTAATATAAGAAACAACTTGTTTTTCTTCATATTCAACCATATAAATTAAGAATTCATTTCCATTAGTTCTCATAATTTCAGTATTTTCAATTTGAGTATTGATTAATATAGAAGCTGCTTCTTTAATTATATTATCTCCTTCTTCATGTCCATAATTATCATTAATATAAGCAACATTATTTAAATCAACTACAACTATAGATTGTGGGTAAATTTCACTACTATCCCATTTTTCCATTGAATCATTTAAGTAATTTCTATTCTTTAAAGATGTTAACATATCGATATATCTTAATTTATCTTCTTTACTAATTGTTACCTTTTTCTTTTCAGGTTTAAGTTTTTTAATTAAAATAGCAGTTGAAATTATTACTAAAATAACAAATACTACTAATATTATTATTAATGGTTTATTATCAGTAATTTTTTCTACAAACATAGTATGATTTATATTATTTTTATATTCATTTTCATTTATAAATGATAAATAAAAATCTAAATAATTATAAAATACTTTATTATCTTCTATATCTTTTACAATATAATTGTATGAATTATCTAAATTATAAATATAATCTATTTTATAATCTTTTAATGAATTATAAATATAAGTATCATATGTAGCTTTATCTATAACAATTACATCATTATCTTTTTTATTATCTAATAAATTGTTTATATTATTATATGATGTAACTTTGATATTATTATCTATTAATTCTTGTTCTATTTTACTATTTTTTATTGTTATAACATTCATATCTTTTAATGATGAAATAGAATTTATAGTAAGATTTTTATCTAATTTAGATAAAACTACTATTTCTTCATCATATATAGATACGGTTTCATAAATATCTAAATCATATTCATTTATACTTGATGCATTTAAATAAAAGTCTATTTCATTTTTATTAAATGCTTTTATTAATTCCTCATAGTTTTTATATTCATCATAAATTACTTCTATACCTGCTACTTTAGCAAATCCTTTTATTAATTCATAATTAATACCAACTAATCTATCTCCAATTAATGAATCATATGGAGCATAATTAATGAATGCATATTTATATCTTTTTCCACTAAAATTAACTTTTTCTTGTTGATATATTTGTTTAAATGCAAAATAATTATTTGAAAAATTTTCATTAAATGATTCTTGATACTCTTCTCTATACCATTTTTCAAAATATTTTCTAATAATATTATTTAATTTTTGAGAATCACCTAACTCTAAAACATAATATTTTTTCATTTCAGTTATATTATAACTTATATTAAAATTTTCTTTTTCTACTATTTCTTTCATATAGATTGTTTTAGGTAAAACAATTGCATCTATACCACTATTAACATCATTAATAGAATTTAATAATTTATCATTACTATCATATGCTTTATATAAGAAATTTTCATTTGCTTTTAAATAATAATTAACACTATCTAAATCTTTAGATAAAACACCAACGGTATAAGAATTAATTTCTTTTAAATTGTTATATTTTATATTTTCTTTTGTTATTAATACATAATTATCTTCATATATTAATATATGATTATCCTTTACTTTATCAACAATTTTAAATGCATAAGAACTTGTTGGTTCTTTACCAATTTCATAAGATAATTTATTAAAATTAAGTTCTGTAGTTTTTTCTAATGATTTAATAAAATCAAAGAATACTCCTTCTCCATCATAATTAAAGATTGGAACATTATTTACTATTGATAAATCAATTACTTCATTTTTATTTTTTTCAATCCATTGTTTTTCTAATATAGTTAAAGTTGTATTTTTATCTTCTCTATTTAAATATAAATATACACTAGTTGCAATTACTGCTATTATTGCAATTAATACACTTATAATTACTATTTTCTTCTTATTCATGTTACCACCTCTTAGTTATTAGACCATTTTATTTCGCTACTTGTTTTATGTTTGTAACCAATAGCAGGATATTTAGTATCTTCTTCTTTTTCTTCTTTAGATTCTTTATCATCTTTAGATTCTTTTGATTCTTCTGCTATCAAATAAAATTGTAAATCATAATAACTTAATTCTTCTTCATCAAATAATTCTAATTTTTCCTTACAGTGATCTTTCATATCAGATATATCAGCATCATTTTCTACTGTAAGCATTATATTTATTAATTTACCTTTAATATTTATAGATACTTTTTTTACTTTTTCTCTATCTTTAATTTCTTTTTCTAATTTAGTTATTTCTTTATCTGAAAAACTAACTTTTTCAATTCCTTTTAATCTATTACCATATTCATTTCCTGATGGAAAAAATGCCTTTAAAGCAAATATACCAGCAATTGCAAAAATTAATATTATAAACAATGTAATAAATATACCTTTATTGTTTTTTATAATTTTCATACTAACTCTCCATTTCTACATAATAAATTATATTACTTTTTTTTATTTTTTTCAATCTATAGTATCTTTTTTATTATAACATTAATCTAAAAATAATTAAACATATTTTTTTAAATTGAATATTTTTAACTATTTTTAATATAATATTTATATAAGTTACAAAAAAAATTAATTTTTTTTCTAAAACTTATTGACATCGTTTATTTTTTTGGTATAATTATAAATGTCTACTTGATGCGGATGTAGTTTAATGGTAGAACCTCAGCCTTCCAAGCTGACTACGGGAGTTCGATTCTCCTCATCCGCTCCATTTAGAAATTAAAAACCTTTGAAATATAAGGTTTTTCTTTTGTTTACAAAGATTAAATTGTATTTTTTTAATCCATTTTATTAATTATTTTTATCTTTATAAAAAAAATAAGACACAAACATAATAAAAAAAGATGATTAAATCATCTTTTTAATAATGTTTTCTAGAATTTAATATTTCTTCATCAATACTGTCATCATCAAAAACTATTTCATCAGAATCTTTTAAATCTTTTAAATCTTGCATATCTTCAGAAGTTATATAATGTTCAAAATAGTCATAATTTATATCATCTAATTGATATGAAAGTGGATCTAACATCCATTTAAATAATTCTAAATCATTATGTCTAATAATAATATTAGTAATTGCATGTATATCTTCACCATCATATTTTGCATTTATATTCTTTACTATATCCATGATACTAAGATTTGGTTGTTTAAATTTCATATATGCAGCTATTGACATTGTTTCAACTAAAGCTTCATCTATTCTAAATTGTTCATTCATTTTTCCTTCAACAACTTCATTTTCGAATGAAATATCTTCTTTTTTCTCATCAGACATTTCATCATACTTATCAATTAATTGTTTACTATCATCAATTGATCCTTTTAAAATATCTTGAGATGCATCTGCATAATATGGATGACTACTATTACTATTTTGTTCAAAATGACCATTACTATAAAAAACTGAATTTATATCTTCATTTTCATTGTATTGTTTATTAATTAACAACATTCTATTTGAATGAAATTGTTCATGAATAAAAGTAGTATATAAATCAGCATCTGCTGGTTTTTCTTTATAAATTTTATTTACAACTATCAATCCTTCAGAATTGACATATTCTTTTCTCTTTTCATCTAAATTTATTCTTGATAAAAAGTGTTGTAATTCTTTACTACCTGCTGTATAAAATTTTCCAGGTACTAAAATGTTTCCAAATATCATTGGGCATTTTGATGTTGTTACATAATATTCCCCATCATATCCTAATTCTTCAACAAAATTCTTTACCATATCATTCGATACTTTTTTAATATCATCTAATATCATTTACATTCCTCCATCATTACATTTATTATATAATATTCATATTTCTATTTCAAATATAATCATCAAAACTTTACACAATTATACAAAAAAAGATTTATAAAATTTTATAAATCTTTTTTATATTCTATCAACAACATCTATTATATCCTAAATTATTACCATTATTACAGAAAATAAAGAATATTATAAATATTACAATTATAATCCAAATCCATCCTATACCACCATAGCCACATCCATATTCTGGACCATATCCGTACATATAAACTCCCCCTTCACTATATTATAGTAAAAAAGTAAATTATTAAGTATATATGTAACCTATTAATTAATATTTATTTTTTATATATTTTTTGTTTACTCTTTAATTCTTCATAATCTCCATCTTCTTGAAATATTTTATAATCGTGAGATTGTCTCCAAATTTTTCTTTCTTCTGCAGGCATTACTAATACTTCTTCTGCAATATCCATATGTAATACTCCATTTAAATGATCAAATTCATGTGATAACACAGTTGCTTCAAATCCTATAAATGTATCTCTATATTTTTCTCCATTTATATCTTCATATTCTAGTTCAATCTTATATGGCCTTAAAACATGTCCAAAATTATCTAAACAACTAGCACATGCTTCCCAATATTCTGTTAAACCTTCCCTTTTAATTATAACTGGATTAATTAATACTCTAGCTTCATTATAAATTTCATCTTCTTCAGTAGAAGAATTAGTTTGCATTCTTTGAATTATATCTAAATTAGTATTTTTTAAATATATAAGTCTTTTTGGAATACCTAACTGAATAGCAGCCATTGCCATAACTGAATTTTCTTTACAGAAATCTTCTAATATTTTTATATCATTTTCTAATTCGTTATCATTTTTAATATCAACTTCTTTTGATACTTGTCTTAAATACGCTTCATCATCATTAATTGTAATTGCTTTTAACATATAATCACCTCTTATTGTTCTTGTAATTTTTCTATTATTTTTTTATGAACTGGTCTAATAAAATCCACTATTTCATTATTTGTAGCATCTTTAAAATCTATCCATTTTACGCCCTTACTTTCATCATCTCTAAATGATAATTCTAATATATCGTCTGCTTCTAAAAGATATAATACATCATAATGAATATGAGCAGGAACATATTTACCTTTTTTAATATGCCCTTTTACAGGAGCTGCTTGAATAGCAAATATATTTTCATCCAATACTTTAGTTTTTAAACCTGTTTCTTCTTCAACTTCTCTTACAGCAACACCTAATAAATCATCTTCTCCATCTGCATGACCACCTGGATAAATCCATCCATCGTTAATAATATGATATACTACTAACATTTTAGTTCTTTCCTTATTAACAACAAATGCAGACGATGAAAAATGACCAAATATATTATCTCTAGTTAATACATCATCAAAAGTATCAATAAAAGCTAAAAAAGATTTTTTATCAACCTCTTCTTGTTCATTATAAGGTATATATTTTTCTATTTGTTCTCTTAAATTCATATTAATCCTCCTCATATAGTTTTATCCAACCTTGATCTAACCAGAATTTAACTTCATCATATGAAGAAACTTCTTCACTAGGCATATTCAAAATATAAATGTCTATATTTTTATTATGAATTAAATTTAAAATTACAACATAAGTTAATTCTGCAATTGAACTTGCTCCTATATATCCTTTAATACCATTTTTTTCTTCATTCATTAAAAAATAAACATCTGTATTTTCTAAAGCACTATAAAAGTCTTTGTATATTTTTGGTAATTCATTTTCATAATTATCTAAAGATACAAACTTAGGATAATCTAAAATTTGATATCCTTTATTTTTAAAATGATTTAACCAATAGTTTACTTTATCTTGTAATTTACTACTTCCTGAAATAACTATTTTTTTCATATAACCTCCCTTAATAAGATTATATCATATAATATTAGTTGAATATACAATTGACACAAAAAAATTATTTATATAAAATAATATTTGAGGTGTAAAAATGTTTAAAGATAAAAAAGTTATAATATTTGATATAGATGGAACCTTACTTGATACTATAGGAATATGGAATGAAATAGATAAAGAAGTTATAAAAGCTATTGGTGGAGAAATACATGATAACATCGGATTAGAAAGAGATAATTTTTTAGCAAACAATAGAGTTGGAAATATTTACCTAAATTATGACAATTATTTAAAAGAAAGATATAATTCTAAATTAGAACTTGATGAAATTCATGAATTAAGAAAAAAAATTTGTTATGAAACACTTAAAACAAAAGTTGATTTTAAAGAAAATGCTGACAAATTTATTAAAATTGCTAAAGAAAAAGGTTTCATCTTAGCAATCGCATCTAATACTACTAATTTTGATATGAATATTTATAAAAATGAAAATAAAAATATCATAAGTAAATGTAATATTGATGATACTTTTGATTTAATATTACTAAAAGATGACGTACATAATAGTAAACCTGATCCTGAAATATATTTAAAACTATTAGATGAATTAAATATTAATACTAAAAACTGTATTACTATAGAAGATTCTTTAAGTGGTATTATAGCTGCTAAAACAGCTAATATAGATGTTATAAATATATATGATAAATATTCTGATAATGATAGAGATGAAATAAATGAGTTATCTGATTATAAAGTTAAAGATTTTAATGAACTAATTAATATAATAGAAAAAATTCAATCATAAGATTGAATTTTATTTTTCTTCAAAATATGTACCCTCATGTGTTTCAGTAATATTTAAATCTTTATCTACTACTATTTCATATATTGCTTCTAAATCATATTCTGATGATTCCCAACTTCTAGCATATTTAAATGTAATAGTTACTTTTCCTTCTTTAAGTGGTTTTATAGTATATACGTTTTCTCCACCACAACCTGCTACATCACTAGGACAATTTGTTTTATAACTTTTAGATATATTTATTATATCTTCATTAGAAACTTTATAAGTCCATTCATATCCTGTAGAAGAATTACTATATAAATTTATTTTTAATTCTTTAGAATTATTATTAAGATTAATTCCGTTACTACATCCACAAAATAATAAAATTGTTACTAGTATACTAATTATTTTTTTCATATTATTTCTCCTTATAATCCCACAAACTTAATTTACCATTTATTTCTATAGGTTCTACTTCTTCTATATTTTCTAATTTAAAACCATAACCATTCCACTCTTCATCATCTATTATACCAGAATATACTAAATTATTTTTAAGTTTTAATTTTTTTCTAAAATTATCATCTATTAAGATACAATCTGTTATAGTTGCTTTAGCAATAATACATCCAGTTGGATATTCTAAATTTAAATGTTCAAATTTTGTCATTGCTACTTTATCTATACTTTTTCCAGCATGAATTAAAATATCTCCTCTATAATTTGTTTTCCAAGTTCTAAATTCATATTCTTTTAATCCTTCTTTTATTAAAGTTGCAAATGGTTGTTTAATTGTTATTACTTTCATATTATCTCCTATTTAAATAATCTTCTCTTGTAATTAATAATTGTTTTGCTAATTGTTTTTCTCCAAATACATATTCTTCTTTAATTAATTCTGTTTCTTTAAAACCTGCTTTTTTAAATGATTTAATTGCACCTACTCTATCAATTGGTATTATATCACTAAGAGCATTTATATTATATTCTTCAAATACAATTCTTTCAAATTCTATCAATGATTCATAACAATAATTATTACCTCTATTAATTGATTCTACAATAACACCTGTATCATACATATCTAAATCTGAATTATAATAGCAATATATTTCTCCAACATATTTATTTTTCTCTGTATCATAAATGTAATAGTAAAATCTATTTGGTTCATTATTAACCCATTTATAATACCAATTTTCTAATTCTTCATCTGTTTTAATTATAATACCTGTTTCCTTATCATAACCTTTTATATCTAAATCAAAACCTTGATTATATGACATTGTATCTTTATCTTCTAATAGTTTTTTCCTATAATATAATTCTTCTATTTTTGGAATAATTAATTTTATCTTTGTCATATTGTCCCCCTTATTTTCTTTTTACTTTATAAACTACATCCATTTCTTCTTCATTTGGTATTTCAAACATAGATAATAATTTATTCATAAGTCCTTCATCTACATAAAAATCAGAACCCCCATTACCCTCTTCTATTCTTTTATTTCTTTCTTCTATATTTTTATACCATGTTTCATCATCTATACTTATATAATGCCATTCATAAATTATATTATGTGATTTAAAGTATTCTGAAATTTTTAATCTATCTTCTTTTGTCCAAAATCCCCAATCTAATATAACATTAGCACCTGCGTTAACTATTTCAACAGTTTTCTTCTTTAAATAATTATTTACTCTAGTAGCAAATATATTATAAAATTCTCCTTGTTCATTATTAATTAAATCATATGTTGCTTCATCTGTTGATAAAATAACAGCATTTTCTTTTTCTTTTAAAATTCTTGCATAATATGATTTACCAGCAGCTATTTTGCCACATATAAGAATTACTTTACACATAGGAATCACTCCTTTCTATTTTAATGTTTTTTTCACTTTTAAATTGTTAATTCTATCAACTATTTCTTCTAATCTATCTTCATTTTTTGTATTTTTATAATTTTCTAATAATTCTATTATTTTATAACATTCTAATCTTTCATTTATATAGGGTATTTCATTTAATTCTTGATAATTTTCTAAAAACATATTCATTAAATTTTGATAGTCATTTTCTACAGTTATCATATCTGTTTTAGCACTCGCCCATAAATGAGGTTCTTTATCATATCTTGAAAATATTTTAAAATCATAATCAATTGGTCCTACCATATATCTTTCAAAATCTAATAAACTTAATTTATCACCATCATATATAAAATTATCAAAATGTAAGTCACCATGTATAAGTCCAAATTTATTTTCATTAAAATATGTATCACACATATCTAATAATAAATAAAAGTCTTCATCAGTTAATTCACATTCTTCTAATAATGTAGATATTTTATTTTTAATAAAACTATTAAAATCATAAGGTTCTACATCTAAACTATGAAATGATTTTAAAATATCAATAATCTTTATTACAATATTTTTTCTTTCTTCTTCTGTTATTTTATACCATACTTCATATAAAGTTTGTCCATTTATTTTTTCCATTATTTCATAATAATATGGAACTATACTTTTAGTTATGTCTCCTACATATAAGGTTGGAACTTTATCATTATCTTTATTTTTATTATAAAAATCTATTTCATTTTTAAATCTTTCTTCATTTTTTAAATTAGTACATATTCTAATTATATAATCTTCTACTCTATAAATCGTATTTGTAAAACCTGAATTTATAAGTTCGTATTCTTTACCTTTTAATAATTCATTATTATCAATTATCTTTTCTATAATTTCATCATAATTTTTATCATTAGTAATTATTAATTCATTAATAATATCATACATAGTACCTATTAAATCTAAATATCTATTTATTTCATCTATTGTTTTAGAAACTTCATTTTCAGCTAGTTTCATTTCTTCTAAATCATCTGATTTTATTCCTAAACTTCTTTCAAGATTATATTTTAACCATCCAAATCTACCTACTAAATTACCACATATAACGTCATACCATTCAACATCCTTAATATCTATATTTTTTGAATATGCTTCTATTACAGCAACAAATTTATCTTGATTAAAATTATTACTTAAAAATCCTGACCAAGATAGAGCATCTTCTAATAACTCTCTATGTGGGTTTGCAAGTGATGCTGATTCCCAATCTATAACTATTGGATTATCATTATTCCACATTACATTTTTTGGATCCATATCTCTATGACAAATGGTTTGTACTATATTAGTATTATTAAATCTTTCATTTGCTCTTTTTAATATTGAATTATATTTTTTATAGTTATTTAAATATAATTCTTTATAATACATATTTGAAAAATTAGGATTATTTATATAACTTTCCCAATCATATAATTTTTTATACTTTATTATATTACTTTCTAAACCTATATCTTTATAATCTAATAAATGTATTTTTGATAAAACATCCCCTATTTTTTTACAATGTTCTATAGTTATTTCTTCATCTTTTAATGTTTTACCATTAACAAAATTAAATGCCATATAATACATATCTTCAAATTTATTTAAATAATTACCATTTATTTTTATAGCACAAGATACATCTATACCATTTTCTTTTGCCCTATTAGCAATTGTTTCTGATATAACAAAATTATCATAAGCTTCTTCTCTACTCATTACTTCTTTATTTAATACTTTAATAGCATATATTCCTTTATCTGTTTCTACTTTAAACATTTTATGCATTAATCCACCTATTAATTTTGTTATATTAACTACATTACCTAAATTATTTATTAAACAATATTTTTCTACATTCATTTTATCACCTCTATTTTTTATATGTTAAGATCCCAATATTTTTTGGCCCTTTAAACTTAAATGTTATTATTTCGTATTTAATATTATTTTCTTTTAACCATTTTGTAATTTCTTCTACCATTTCTTTTGTACCTAATTTTTTAGTTCTATCCCAAAAATTACAACAAGGTAAAACTAATATAGGTCGTACTTTAGCTGATTCAACAACTTCTCTTATTGCTTCATCTGGATGTAACCCTACAATTAAATCATAGTAATCAGCCATACTACTATAATATTCGCTTTCTCTATTTTTAACTCCTACTACTTGATAATGTCTAGGATCTATTACTTCAGATTCATAATTATATTTTTTATTTAGTATTCTACTAAGCATTCCTTGCCCACCAGCAACATCAGCAATATATTTTATTGAATTACCAAATCTATCATATATAAAACTTGCTACTTCTTCAAATCTATCAATAGAGCCACTACATTTTATTTGTGTTTTTCTTCCCATCTTTTTCTCCATATAAAGATATAAATTTATTAAATTCTTCTTCTCTATTAATAGATGAATTAATAGTTTTTATATTATATTTATTAAATTTTTCTTTAAAATATTTATTTCTTTCAATAAAATATCTAACATTACCTTTAAGTTCTTCATCATCACACCAATATGTCCATTCATCTTCTGTATCATTATTTTTTATAATATCAAATAATTCTTCTTCATTTTCATTATCTAACACTAAACCTATTATTTCATATCTATCTTTACAAATTCCGTCATTTAAAAATGGTATTATTTCTTCAAAATCAATATAAGTTCCTTCTATAACATATCTTTGACCTTCATAATATGGTTTATTATCTACTGTTTCTTTTAAAAATATTTTAAGAAAAGGTACAAAATTTTTTGATACTTCTTCCATGTCACCATCATGATGTATATTAAGATTTGGATAAGCTTCTAAAGCACTAATCATATCATCTATACTTATTAAGTTATAATTTAATTCATTAGCTATTTTGGTTGCTAAAGTAGTTTTCCCGGCTCTTGAAACACCTGTTACTATTATATTTTTATTCATCTTATCACTCCATTCTAGAGTTTTTTACAACAAAAAACTCTCTAAAATAGAGAGTTACACACAACAATAATAACCATATTTTATATAGCTAAAAGAAGTGCGATTAACCCACTATTTTCACAAATAACAATATTTCTTAATTCTAATTTTTTCATTATTAATCACACTCCTTTCGTTTGAAGGTATTTTACTATAATGATTTTTAATTGTCAATATTTTTTTACTCTCTATATTTATTGTATCATTTATAAAATTAAAAAGCACTATTTTTTAGTGCTAATTATTTAATTCTTCTAAATTCTCACATATAAAGTTATCACAATATTTTTTAGCTTTTTCTAAATCTTTTTTTGTTTTTATTGTCCAACCTAATATAAGTATATCTTTTCTGTATTTATTAATTTTTTTATTTGGCATTGATTTAATTCCATATGATATAAAATCAGGTTTAGTAATAAAATTAAGCAACATATTTTTACAGAAAAATTTATGTATTAAATTTATCTTTTTACCTTTAAAGTTATATGATAATTGTCCTCTAATTACATCTGGATAATTCTTTTTAAACCAAATTAATGTAAGTGGATTAAAACTTTTCATAACATATTTACCTTTATATTTATTTAATAACTTCATAGTTTCTTTTTCTAATCTACCACATTTAACGTCATGTTTAAATTCAACAATAATTGGAACTTTTCCATCTACTAATTCTAAAACATCTTTAAATAATGGTATATAATTATCTGTATTTTGAAGTTTTAAATCTTTAATTTCTTCATATGTAGTATCTTTAATTTTTTTATTTAAACCTGTCATTCTTTTTAAATCATCATCATGAAATACTACAATATTATTATCTTTTAATAAATGTATATCTAGTTCAATAATATAATTATGTTTGATTGCTTCTTCAAATGATTTTATACTATTTTCAGGTATACCTTTATTTATATTATGTGCTCCTCTATGAGCTATTAAATTTTCTTTTAAAAAAGAAAGATCTTTTTTCATAAATCACCTACTTTGTTATTTCAGCTTCATATAATTTTTTATATTCTTTATTATTTTTTAATAATTCTTTATGTGTTCCTTCATCTACTATTTTTCCATTATCTAAGAATAAAATTCTATCACTATTTATTACTGTAGATAATCTATGAGCAATTATTAATATAGTGTATTCACCTTTCATATTATTAATTGCTTGTTGTATTTTACTTTGTGTTTCATTATCTAAAGCACTTGTTGCTTCATCGAATAAAATTATTTCTGTTTTTTGAACTAAAGCTCTCGCGATTGCTAATCTTTGCTTTTGTCCACCTGATAAATTTACTCCACCTTCTCCTACTATTGTATCATATTTATCAGGAAGAGATTCAATAAATTCATCTAAACAAGCTACATGACAAGCTTCTATCATTTCTTCTTCTGTTATATCTTCTTTTACTAGTCTTAAGTTATCTCTTATACTTAAATTAAATATATATGGACTTTGACTTATTATAGTTATATTACCTCTTATAGATTCTCTATCTAACTCTTTAATATCAATTCCATCTATTGTTATTTTACCTTTTTCAATATCATACATTTTACATAGTAAACTAAATATTGTACTTTTACCAGCTCCACTTTTACCTACAAAAGCTACTGTTTCATTAGCGTTTATTTTAAAATTTGCTTTATTAAGTACTTTTTCTTCATCATAAGAAAATACTACATTTTTAAATTCAAAATTTCCTTCAACATGATCTAAATGCTTAGTACCAAATTCTTCTTTTTTAAATTCTTCACTATCTATAATAGCAAATATTCTTGAAGCTGATAAATTATAATCTTTTACTCTATCAAGTAACATTCCAATATAATCTACTATTGATGGTACTCTAGTAGAATAATTGTGAATTATAAGTGCAGACGCTACTGCTAATCCATTATATTTAATTAAATATACTAGTAATAAAATTAATAATAAATCAGTTAAATCTCTAGTAAAACCTCTAAGTAAACTATATTTTCTATCAACTGTATTCATATCATATCTTTTATTATTTAATGCTTTTACTTTTAAATGTAATTCATTTATAAAGCTAGATTCTGAATTAAGCATTTTGATATCTCTAGCCCCTCTTACAATTTCACCAACAAAACCTGATACTTTTTCATTTTCTTTTCTAAATATTTTATCTTCTTCTGTAAACTTTTTAGTTCTAATATGTTCAATAATATATAAAATTATCAACATGATTATTAAATATATAAATACTGTTTTATCTATTATAAATATTGCTCCAAATATTCCTATATTCATAATTATATTAGAAATATACATATTTAATACATTAAATATATCTGCAAGTCTACTAGTGTCATTAGTAAGTCTTTGAATAAATACACCTGAATTATTTTCATCTATTATTTTATTTTCAAGTCTTAATATATTTTTACCTAAATCTGTTTGTATTTTTATAAAACTTTCTCTATACATTACTTGTGAATAATATCTTGCAAAATAATGAATAAAATTTCTTAAATTTTCTATAAAGAAAATTAATACTGCCATATAAATTAATTGTTCAAAACTATTGTCAGTTAAAGCTATAATAATTTTAGCACTTATCATAGGAACAACTATACTTATTATAATTGATACTACATTACATAAAATATATTTAATTAATATATTTTTTAAATCTTTTGCATATTTCCAAGTAAATTTTAAATTGCTACATAATTCCTTCATAACCCACTCCTTACTACCTAATCATTATAACATAAAAAACTACTATAGTAGTTTCTTTTTTTGATATGGTTTAAACTCAAAATTAAATCCCGTATATTTACTAAATTTCATATTTAAGTAATTATCTATTTGTTGTTTAGATTGTTCTGATACTTCATTTATTCTAACTATTTTATCTTCATATATAGTTAAAGGTACTATATATCTTGTTTTAGATTTAACACTAATACAATACTTATCTTCAATATAATTATCACTACTAAAAACATTATTAGCATTTTGAAATTGTTTAAATGCATTTTGAATATATGAATCATCACAATTTAAAATTTTATCTATTACTTCATTTTCTGATAACACATATAAATCATCTATAGTTATATATCCTTTGATATACATAGATGTAACTATATCAGCTAAAAATTGCATGCATGTTCTATCTTTATCACTTACCCATTCTGGCCATATTTTATGTATTATATCAATATATTCTTCACATACTCTATAATCTTTAAAACCTAATTCTTCTATTCCATCTTCATTTTTTAAAATTACAATATTATCATAAATATGCTTAATTTTATCTACTTCCCATATTCTATGAAATATTAATCCACTTGAAAATGTATATTCAAATCTATCTGCAGATAATCTTGGAGTGTTATTGTCTGCTATAGGATATATATGATAATCTGATACTTCTTCTACTTTAATATTATCTCTATTTAATATTTCCATTATTTCTTTACTATTTCTTATTATCTCTTCAGTTTTTTCTTCAGTTGATTCTTGTGTTTCTGAATCTCCATTCATAAAATCTATACAATGCTTAAATGTTGGACTTGCTATATCATGAAATAAAGCAGCCAATGTTTGTTTTTTATCATGCGTAAAATTCCATACAATTAAAGCTACACCTATACTATGATCTAAATTAGAATACCAGTATCTAATATTAAAACAATTAGTATAATCCATTCCACAACTTAAACTTATATTTTCAAGTCTTTGCATTTCTTTTGTATTTATATAATCTATTAACCATTCTGGAAAAACAGGAGACAATATCTTGAAATAAGCCTTAACTTCATCATTTAGTTTATCAAAATAATTCATACTTTCACATCCTTAAATTCCTATTATAACACAAAAAAAACTACTATAGTAGTTTTTTATAAGTTTTTTAAGTTATTTATTATATTATATTTAGAAGTTTCTACAATACCTTCTCTATCCATTAACATTACATCTAATCCTTTTAATTTAGCTATATCAAGCAGTGATTCATTATCATCTATAAATATAGCTTCTTTTTCTTTTATATTATAATCACTTATTGGGTAATCAAACAAGACATAATCTTTTTTTTGTTTTCCATATATAGATGAAACGTATATTTTACTAAAATACTTAGTAAGATTTTTTTCATCTAATATTCTATTAACACATGGCCAATTATCAGTAAGTAATATTAACGTATATTTTTTATTTAATTCTTCTAGTTCTTTTTCTATACCATTATAAAAAGTATATTTATCATTTTTATATGTAAAATTATGTGCTATATTTTTAGCTATTTCATCACAATATTTAGGATAATTTATTTCTTTTAATGCATTACTATATAAATTATAAAAACATTCATATTCTTCTTCTAAAGTAGTAATTAATCCATCTTTAAAATGTCCATATTTGTTAAGTGCTTCTTTAAATAATTCTTTATCTATTAAATTAATATCTACATTTTCTAAAAAGCAAGGTGTCATAAACCAATCACCTGTTGTAGGACCTGCAATTACTTTTCCAAAATCTAATATTACATATTTTAGCATAATATCACCTAATTAATTATAACATAAAAAAAGATCAATTGATCTATTTCATACTAACTATTTCTAGTTTATCTTTGTTATGAACTAAAATCAAATTGACCTTTTTTTGATAATCTAAATCTTTTTTATAAACAACTTCGCAATCAATATAGTATGCATTTTCATCATCTACTTTTTCTCCATCATATTTTTTGTTTTCTATATTAATGATTTTCACTTCTTCTACTATAGGTAATTCTTGTTTACGATCACCATATATATTATTTTCAATATATAAATATAATGTATCTTTTGCTTTTGTTATAAAAGTATCTTTATAAGTAGAATAGATAAAATCTGTTCCTCCTACATCATTTTTATTAATAGCGTTATTTAAACTTAAAAAATCGGTTAAAAACATCTTACTAATTATACTTGCATATTTTTTTTCATCCATTTTATCTTTTTTTAATTCACTTTTTAATTCTTTAAATAATTCTTTATAATAAGTACTTTCATTTTGTTTTAAATTATAATTATATTTTTTTATTGTATCTATTGTTTCTGTACTTATTTTTTTACTATTATTTAAACTAGATATTATACTTATTATACAAATTATTAATATTATAAATATTAACAATATAATTATAGGCCATGTTTTTAATCTTCTTTTTTTCATTATTCAACCTCGCTTAATAATTCTTGTGCTTCCTCGTGTTTCTTAATCATATCGTATATAATAACATCATTTGATAAAGCAATTAGTTTTTCAGCATACTCATTATTATTTTTTATATAATCTAAACTAACTGTTTCATTTTCGTCAAGTAATTTTCCTTCATCTTTACTTTGACTATAATACATTTTATTTGTAAGCCAATTTCCTGATGGGAATACTACAATATTTTCATCTACACTAAATATATCGTTTCCTAAAGCATATTCATTTTTAAATCCAAACATATTACCAAGTGTTGGTTGTACATCTATCATTCCCATTACTTCAGTAACTTCTGTTTTAAGTTTTTTATCTTTTGACCAAATTATTAATGGTACTTTTCTATTTAATTCATAGAAATAATAATCAACATTTGTATAACCTTCATCATCTTTTTTTAGATATGAATCTGTTTCAGGAACATAATTATAATATTTATTATACTCAGATTTTTTTAATTTATTATCATGATCACCATAAATTATAATAACTGTATCATCTAAAATTCCTTCTTTATCAAGATCTTCTAATAATTGTCCTAATGCTTCATCAGCATAATTTACTGATTTAAAATAACTTCCTATTGTAGTACCTTCTAAATAAGGAGCTTCTACTTCTTCTGTTAATCCAGTTTCTTCATTTAATTTTTGATATTTTTTAGTTACTTTATAATCACTTACTTCATCTATATCAGTAAATGGAGTATGATTTGTAAGCATAATCATAGTACCATAGAAATTTTTATTTTCTTTATCTATTTGTTTTATGATAGGAATAGATTGTCTAAAGAATGATTTATCTGAAAGACCAAGACCTATTGTTTCATCAATTTTATAATCTTTTGTATGACAATAGAATCTATCATATCCTAAACTTATATGAGTTGTTTCTCTATTCCAGAAAGAACAATTATTACCATGCATACTAAATACATAATAACCTTTTTCTTTAAAGAATTTTTGTGTAGTTCTATAATCTCTATCAAAATAATTCATAAATACTGTTCCACTTGTCGATGGCATTAATGAAGATGAATATGTAAATTCTGTATCACTACTAGTTCCTACACTTTCTTGTGAATAGAAATTTGAAAAATATAATCCTTCACTAGCTAATCTTTTTAAATTTGGAGCAACATCTATTCCATTAAAGCTTGCATCAAGTACAAAATTTTGAATACTTTCAGCATGTATAGCAATTACACTTTTGCCTTCAAACATATTTGTATATTTATTTATTGTTGAAGTATCTTCTTTTGTGTCAAAATATTCTCTAAATTCTTTAGCACTTTCATCATATCCAAAAAGTGGATTAAGTTCAGCTTTTAAAGTTGATACTAAATCATTTATTTGATATGTATATATACCAAATTCCATAACAACAGAATCTCTATTCCATTGTTTTCCTAAACGACTTATATCTTTAGAGGTTAACATTGAAATAAATAATCCTATAAATATTATACCCACTATAAAAGTATTTACAGCTCTAACTTTACCTATTTCTATTTTAGCAACTTTATCATAATATTTTTTCTTCTTTAAAAAACTATGTACAAATATAATTGCAACTATTTGATATATATAACATAAATCTTTTATTTCTAAAATACTTCCTATTGCATCTCCAACTCCTACAGCTTGTGTTGAAGTTTTTAATAATGAGAATGATGCAAATGATAAATAATTTGCATAATACACAGAGTTTACAACACATACAAGGACAAATAAAACTGACCAAGTAAAATAATACTTAAATTGATGTTTTGGTTTAAATAAATATCCAAAAGCACCTATTATTAATATAACTGCAAAATCTGCAACTATAGGTTTTACATTAAAATAATTTTTAACTGTAAAAAATCTTATTAAATATGCATTTATTAAAGATGTAATAACAAATGTCATGAAAAGTATATTTGTACTTATATAACTTTTTGACCATTGTTTAACATCACATAAAGTCTTAATAGTTTTATCTTTAATTGCTTTGAAATCAAAATTTTTATTTTTTTCTTTGATATTTTTCTTTGTCAAAAAAATCACCTCTAATACATAATCAAGTATATCACTTTTTATATTATTTTTCAATAAAAAAAGATGTTACTCTTTTATAGCTTTAAACATCTTTTTCCATAAATCTTTTGAAGAATAATTAAGTATTCCAACTTTATATATTTTAAGACCATATTTTGTTAATACAAATATTGATAATATCATAATTACAATTGATATTACTATATCTATTATTCCAACTTGTCCTAATACTAATAATGATGGGGATAAAATAGCTGATATAAATGGTACATAAGATAGTATTCTTATAAATAATGCACCTTTAAATACTCCTGCCATCATTGCTAGATAATATCCTATTAATGAAATAATAATTATTGGTGTTTGTAATTGATTAAAATCTTCTGCATTTGTAGTCATAGAAGCAAGTATACCTGCTACTAAAGAATAAGCTATAAATGTTAATGCCATAAGTAATAATACAATTGGAATTATATATATTAGTTTATCTACAAAATCTACTATTGAAATACTACTTATGATTTCTGATATTCCAGCTTCTAATCCTCCTGATGGAGTTGGAACTACTTTTCTAATTAAGAATCCTATTACACAATAAAGTATTAATAATAATCCTTGTAATAATATAAATAAATTATTTGCAATTACTTTTGAATAAAAATGTGTTTTAGCAGATACATTTGATATGATTATTTCCATTCCTCTTGTTGATTTTTCATCATTTATTTCTGCTCCTATTAATTGAATTAAAATAATTGATAACATAAAGAATGGTAAGATAATAATTGGAAATACAGTAGTCATAATCATTTCCATATTTTCATCTTCTGTTTTCTTAGTTTCATCTAATAATTCTCTTTTTATTTCTACCTCTTTATATATATTTGTAAGAATACTTGGATCTACATTTGAATTATTTATTGCAATCATTGTTTTTGTACTATTAATTGCTCCATATAATACTTGATAATCCATTGTATCAATATATCCTTCTGAAACAAGCGTAACATCTAAAGTATTTTCTTTATCTTCATTAATTATTATGATGATTTCTTCATCTTTTAATTTTTCTACTAATTCTTCTTTTGTTTTTTTAGATTTTTTAAGTTCATATCCTGAATCTTCAGAATCATTTATTGTTTTACTAACTTGTTTTAAGTTTTCATTTAATAAATCAAATGAATAATTTGTATTATCTACTACATATACTTTTGTTTTTTCATTAAAGTCTCCACCAAATAAATTAATAATTGAATCAATATTCATTACTGCACATATAACAAACGCTAAAATGATATTGGCAGCTATAAACCATTTAGTTTTAACTTTTCTCATGAAACTATTTTTAGTTAAAAATAATAACTTATTTATCATATTCTTTACCTACTTTCGATACAAATATTTCATTTAATGATGGTTCTTCTACTACAAATTTAGTAACATTACCTTTCTTTTTAACAACATCAAATACTTTATCTACTACTTCATTATCTATTATTTTCACTTCAAATTCATCTGACTTTTCTATTACTCCTACTACTCCTGGTATTTTAGTTAAATCTTCTCTTTTTATATTTGCTTTAATAAATATATTTTTTTTACGATATTTTTCTTTTATATCTTTTAAATATCCTTCTATAACTGTTTTACCTTTCATTATAATAGCAAGTTTTTTACAGAATAATTCTACATGTTCCATACGATGTGATGAAAAGATAATCATACTACCATTTTCTGATAATTCAACTATTTCTTGTTTAAATAGTTCTACATTAAATGGATCTAATCCTGAAAATGGTTCATCTAATATTAATAATTTTGGTTTATTTAATATAGCTAAAATAAACTGTATTTTTTGTTGATTACCTTTAGATAATTCTTTTATCTTTTTATCTTTATATTCACTTATTCCATATTTATCAAGTAAATAATCTAATCTTTCTAATATTTCATCATTTTTCATATTTTTTAGATTACCATAAAATATTGCTTGTTCTTTTACTGTTAATTTAGTAAGTAAACTTCTTTCTTCAGTTAAGAAACCAATATCATCTGTAACATCATAATCTATTTTTTTACCATCTAATGTAATATTTCCTTCTGTTGGATCTAATAATCCCATAATCATTCTAAAAGTTGTTGTTTTACCTGCTCCATTTACTCCTAGAAGTCCAAAGATTTCTCCCTTATTTACTGTAAATGATAAATTATCAACAGCTTTAAAATCACCATAATATTTGGTTACATTTTCTACCTTTAACATAATATCACCAATATAATTTTACTATAAATTAAAAAAAAATAAAAGAGGTTATTCCCCTTTTATTAATATATGCAAGAACCTAATATGATAGCAAGTAAGATATATAATACAACGATGATTACAAATCCACTCCCACCACGTCTTGATTCACAGCAAACATTTTCATTACAATTGTTTTGACAAGACATATTAAACCTCCTTATCTACTAGATATAAGCCCCTAGTATAATGATTAAAAGAATAAATAAAACTAGAACAATAGCAGCTCCTGATACACCTGAATTACACATATAACATTCCTCCTTTTTTTATCTTTTCACATTATTGTATGGATTTTTTTTTATTATGTGATTACTTATGCTTATTTTTCTTGTAATTTATTATAAATTTTGATAAAATATACTTGTAACTTAAAGGAGGATAAGCATGAAAAAGAAGTTATTAATCGTTTCACTTTGTAGTATGTTATTAGTATGCTCAGGGTGTAAAAAAGAAGTAGAATTAAAAGATGGTAAAGAGGTTGTTGCTTCAGTTAAAGGTAAAAAAATAACTGCTGAAGAATTATTTGATGAATTAAAAGAAACATATGGTTCAAGTGCTGTAATTACTATGATTGATAATTACATTGTAAAAAAAGAAATTAAATCAGAAGAAGATTTAAAAGAAGCAGAAGAACATGGTAAAGCACAAGTTGCTTCAATGAGAAGTCAATATGAAGCTGCTGGTTATGACTGGAATAACACATTAGCTCAATATGGATATGCTAATGAAAATGCTTTAGTTGATGAATATGCTAATGAATACAAAAAAGAATTAACAGTAAAAAAATATATTGGTAAAAATGTTACTGAAGATGAAATAAATGAATATTATGAAAAAGAAATATATGGTAATTATACAGTTAAACATATATTAATTTCACCAAAAACAGAAGATAATATGTCTGATGAACAAATTGAAGAAGCAGAAAAAAAAGCATTAGAAACAGCTAAAAAGGTAATCAAAAAATTAGATGATGGTGAAAAATGGGCTGATTTAGTTAAAGAATATTCTGATGATACAGGTTCAGTTAAAAATGAAGGTTTAATCGAAAACTTCACTAAAGGTGATATGGTTGATGAATTCTTTGAAGCTTCTATTAAACTAGAAGATGGTAAATATACTAAAGAACCTATTGAAAGTACTTATGGATATCATATTATTTTAAAAGTAAGTAATACTAAAAAACCTAGTTTAAAAGATTCTAAATCAAAAATATTAAAAGAAATTGCTGGAAACAAATTAAGTAATGATGAAAAATTATATGACAATACTTGGAAAGAAATTAGAGAATCATATAATTTAAAAATCAATGATACAGAAGTAGAAAAAGCTTATAAAAAATCATTAGTTTCTAATTCAAATACAGAAGAATAAAAAAAGAATTTTAAAAATTCTTTTTTTTTATTCTTCTAAATGTATATTTAAATTTTCTACCTTATAACCTTTACTTTTTATAAAATTAATAATAATAGGAAGTTCTTCTATTAAATTATCATTTATTTTAAAAGATATAATACCTCCACTTACTAATTTTTCTTTTACATTTGTATATGGATTATCTTCTATAATTATATTAGGCATTATAGTATAATTATTATTCTTTTTACAAATACTTATTATATCTTTATTTTCTTTTTCACTATAACAATAACCAATACTTTGATTACCAATCTTTTCTATAATTGTTTCCATCCATATAAAAGAACTATCTAAATAATCCATATTATGACTTAAATTACCTACTATATGATTTTCTCTTACAAGAATAGGTATTAAATTATTATTCTTTTCTAACCATTTTAAATCTACAAAGAAATTACCTTTTATTTCTTTTTTATCTAATATATTTATTATTTCATCTATACTATCATTTTTATCAACTAGAAATATTAAACTAATCATTTTTTTATTTTTATTACCACTTACTATATATTTATGTTTATTTTTTTCTAATAAATTATTAGGTTCTATTTTTTTTAAAACTATTAAAGATTTTTCAAACTTACCATATCTTTTCATTTTACTATAACTTCTATTTATATCTATTTTACTTCCGCTTATACCTGGTATTATTTTATTACCTGTAATAATAGCTTGTATAGGTTCTTTTTTATATTCTTTTTCTATACTTCTTATATTAATCATAATATCATCATATTCTTTTACAACACTAATTGTTTTTTCTGTATAAAAAAAACTAAATCCCATTAAAGAAATAAATCCTATAATTTGAAATAGTTTTTTCATATCATCACCTATTTAAATATATGTGATTTTTTTATTTATTTTCATAATTTAAATGTTTTAATTCATCTAATACAAACTTACCATCTTTTCTAACTAAAGTATGATCAAAATACATTTCTCCTCCACCATATTCCTCTCTTTGAATTAGTACTAAATCCCAATGTATACTAGAATCATTTCCATTATATGCATCATGATATGCTTTACCAGGAGTAAAATGAATACTACCAATTATTTTTTCATCAAATAAAATATCTCCCATAGGATTTCTTATTGCTGGATTTAATCCAATTGCAAATTCTCCTATATATCTAGCTCCTTCATCAGTATCAAATATTTCATTTAGTTTTTCATTATTAGAATCTGCAGTAGCTTCTATTATTTTTCCATCTTTAAATTTTAATGATACATTTTTAAATACATATCCTTGATAAGGACTTTCTGTATTATAAGTAATTATACCATTAACACTATTTCTTATAGGCGCTGTATATATTTCTCCATCTGGTATATTACATTTACCACAACAAGGTATAGCTTTCATTCCTTCAATACTAAATGTTATATCAGTATTAGGACCTATTATTCTAACATTCTTTGTTTTTTCCATTAATTCTTTTAAAGGTTTTACATCATCATACATTTTACTATAATCTATATTCATTGCATCTATAGAAAACTTGAAAAAATCACTTGTTTTCATATTAGCTTTATATGCATCTAATCTTGATGGATAATTAAGTAATACCCATCTTCTTTCATTTATTCTAATAGCATCACTCTTTTTAATGGCTTCTCCTAAATTTTTACGAGTTTCAGCTTTTATATTATTATTTTCAAAATCATTAGTAGAATATTTTATATTTATAAAACAATCATAATTATCTACATCAAATTCATTATGTTTTTTTAATTCTTTTATTCTTGAATCATCTGTTAATTCTGATAAAAGTGCACTTACTTCAGGATCAATCATTTTAACAAAAGGTATTCCTTTTTTATCTACTATATCTTTTATTAAATATTTTACTAATGTATTAGGTTTATCTGTTTGAACTGTTATTAATACCCTATCATTTTCTTTTACTTCTAAAGAATAATTTACTATTGTACTGCTTAATTTTTTTATTTTTTCTTCCATTTTCTCACTCTTTTCTAATTATTACATAATATATTGTGAAAGGGGTTTTATTATGTATTCTAACTATCCAATTTATTATAATAGTTCTAATCCTTATAAAAGTAATGATGATAGATTTATAGGTGGAGGTTTTTTAGGACCATTTGTATTAGGAGGTATTACAGGAGGTTTGCTTGCTCCAGCATTCTATCCAAGACCATATTATAGACCTCCATATAGACCATATTATAATAATTATTATCCTGGTAATTATTATGGAGGATATTATAGATAATATACAAAAAAAACAGCTATTAAGCTGTTTTATTCTTTTCTACTTCAATATATGTGTCGTGGCCATTTAAATCATAACTATTTTCTATATTTTCTTTTTCTTCTACTAAAACTGATAATGTTTCACTCTTAATAAATTCTTCATATTCTTTAACAGAATCTTTTACTAATTCGTCTCCACTATAATATAAGTTAATACGATCAGTTATTTCAAAGTCACTTTCTTTTCTGATATTTTGTACTTTTGAAATCATTTCACGAGCTATACCTTCTTTAATTAATTCATCTGTTAAATTTGTATTTAAGATAATGAAATTATTATTTTGATATACTACGTCAAATCCTTCTTTAGCACTTATTCTAATATCAGTCATATTTTTATTAACTTCTACTTCTTCTCCTGCTAAAGTTATAGTGATTACTTCATCATTATTAAGTTTATTTATTTCTTCTTTTGATAAATTTTCAAGAACACTACCAAATTCTTTTATTTTAGGACCAAATACTTTACCTACTTCTTTAAAGTTTGGTTTAACATTAAAGTTCATGTATTCATCTAAGTTAGTTATAAATACTACTTCTTTAACATTTAATTCTTCTTTAATTAGAGGTACTAAATCACTTATTAATTCTTCATTATTACCATCTAGTAATACTTCACTAATTGGTTGTCTAACTTTGATTTTAACATCTTCTCTAGCATTTCTACCCATAGATATTAAATCTCTTACTAAATCCATACGATTTTCAATATTTAAATTAATTAATGATTCATCATATTTAGGATAATCAGCTAAATGTACTGATTCTTCTTCTGTTAATTTAGTATAAATTTCATCACTTATGAATGGACATAATGGAGCAAGTAATTTTGATACTCCAATAAGTACTTCATATGTAGTTTTGTATACAGCTTTTTTACTATTATCAAGTTCTGAAGCCCAGAATCTTTTTCTATTACGTCTAATATACCAGTTAGATAAATCTTCTGACACAAATTCTACTAAATATTTTGTAACTTTATTTAAATCATATTCATCCATTGATTCAGTTACATTTTTAACTAATTTATTATATTTACTTATTAACCATTTATCTATTTCTTCTAAATCATCATAAGCTACTTCATATGTAGTTGGATCTATATTATCTGTATTAGCATACATTGAGAAGAAATTATAAGTATTTTTTAAAGTATTAAAGAATTTAGATAACATTTCTTTAATTCCATCTTCATCAAATTTTAATGGTGTCCAAACTGGTGAAGAATGAAGCATAAAGAATCTTGTAGCATCTGCACCATATTTTTCTAATATTGGCATTGGAGCAACTGCATTACCTCTTGATTTATGCATTTTTCCACCAAATTTATCTAATACTAAATCATTTACTACTACATTTTTATATGGACTACATCCTTTAACAAATGTTCCAATAACAAGTAATGTATAGAACCATCCTCTTGTTTGATCAATTCCTTCTGCGATAAAATCAGCTGGGAATTGTGATTCAAATAATTCTTTATTTTCAAATGGATAATGATATTGAGCAAAAGGCATTGCTCCACTATCAAACCAACAATCAAGTACATCTGGTACTCTATTCATATGTTTACCACATTTAGAACATTTAATATGTACATCATCAACAAATGGTCTATGTAATTCGATACTTGTATCAATATCTTCAATAGCTAAATCAACTAATTCTTCTCTTGATCCAACCATTATATCATGACCACATTCACATCTCCATAATGGAATTGGTGTACCCCAATATCTATTACGACTGATTGCCCAGTCATTCATATTTTCTAACCAGTTTCCAAATCTTTTTTCTCCTACATAAGATGGATACCAATTAACTTTTTTATTAGCTTCTATTATTTTATCTTTATAACCAGTTGTTTTTATATAAAGACTTTGTTTTGAATAATAAACAAGTGGTGTTTTACATCTCCAACAATGTGGATAGTTATGTTCCATTTTTTGTTTTTTAAATAATTTATCTTCACTTGCTAAATATTTAATTATATCTATTTCAAGTTCAGAATCTACAACTAATCTACCTTTCCAAGGTCCATCAGTATAACATCCTGCTTCATCTACTGGATTTAATACTGGTAAGTCATATTTAAGTCCAACTTCATAGTCATCTTGCCCAAATGCTGGTGCAATATGTACGATACCTGTACCATCTTCCATTGTTACATAATCAGCACATGTTATAAAGAATGCTTTTTTATTAACACTTAAGAATGGTAATAATTGTTCATATTCTTTATATTCTAAATCTTTTCCTTTATATGTTTCTAAGATTTCATATTCTTCTCCTAATACTTTATTAGCTAATTTTTTAGCAACAATAAATTTATATCCTTTTGATTCACATTTTACATATTCTTCATTTGGATTAACACAAGCCGCTACATTAGACATTAAAGTCCATGGAGTTGTTGTCCATACAAGTAAATAAGCATCTTCATCTTTTAATTTAAATGGTACTGTTACTGTATTAACACTTATTTCTTTATATCCTTGCGCTACTTCATGACTTGCTAGTCCTGTACCACATCTTGGACAATATGGAAGTATTTTTAAACCATCATATACTAATCCTTCATCAAAATACTTTTTAAGTATCCACCATTCTGTTTCAATATAATCATTATCATAAGTTATATATGGATTTTTAAGATCAATGAATTGTCCCATTTTATGAGTAAAATCTGCAAATGCTTCTTCATTTTCAAATACTGATTCTTTACATTTTTCATTGAATTCTTTTATACCATATTTTTCAATGTCACCTTTACCAGTAAATCCTAAATTTTTTTCAACTTGTAATTCTACTGGAAGTCCATGTGTATCCCATCCTACTTTACGAAGTACTTTATATCCTTGCATTGTTTTATATTTACAGAATGTATCTTTTACTATTTTAGCAAGCATATGGTGAACCCCTGGCATTCCATTAGCTGTTGCTGGTCCATCATGGAATACGAAATTTTCTGAATCTTTTCTATTTTCAATTGTTTTATTTAAAATATCTACTTGTTCCCATTTTTCTAATTTTTCTTGTTCTACTATACTTATATCTCTTTTATCTAATTCTAAAAACTTTTTCATATTAACCTCCCATAGTTACATATTATAACATAATATACTCTAAAAAATAAAAAATCTTTACAATTTAGGGACGATTCTTCGCGGTACCACCCTAATTCATAAAGATTTATGCACTTATAACTATAACGCGTTACCGTTTTATCTTTTAAATAAAAACATCAAGAGTGATCTATATATTAACTTCATACTAGTTTTCACCAAACACTAGCTCTCTACTAATTCATTAATATACCGTCTCCATCATTTGTTCTAAATTTCTACTTGATCAAATTCGCTCACAACTTCAAGTTGTGCTTCTATTATATCTCTTACACGTTTTTTAAATATTCTAATATTTCTTCTTAATAATGCAGCTTCTTCTTCTGTTTTTTCTGCTCTAAGTAATGCTTCATTAACAATTCTATTAGCATTATTTTTAGCATCTTCTATTAATGTTTCACTTTCTTGATGAGCTGCCATTTTTACTTGTTCACTAGTTTTTTGTGCCATGATAATAGTTTTATTTAATGTTGATTCCATTCTTTGATATTGAGCTAATTTTTCTTTAAGATTTCTATTTTCTACTTCTAAAGATTGTAGTTCTGAAATCTTTATATCCTTTTCTCTCATCTCATTAACCATACCTTCAACTTGATTAATAATTTTATCTAAAAATGCATTTACTTCTTCTGGATCATATCCTCGAAGCGTTCTATTAAATTTTTCCATATTATCACCTTTTAAAAACTATTACCACTCAATATTTATATCATTATTATCGTGTATATCTTTTCCCTCTTTATCATCAGTTATTTTACCTTGAATATTTACATTATTAGGAGTACATAAAAATATTCCTCCACCAATTTTTTGTAAATCTCCACCTATAGCATATATTGTACCAGCTAAGAAATCAATAATTCTTTTAGCTTGATCACTAGTTACTCTTTTTAAATTTACTACAACAGTATTTCTTGCTTTTAAATGATCTGCAATTTGTTGTGACTCTGAATAAGCTCTTGGTTCTAATAAAATCATTTTACTATTACCATCATTTTCTTGTAATGCTTCTTCTGCACTTAGTTCATAGTATTCATCACCAGTAACATCTTCAGAAAAAACATCTTCTTCTTTATTTATCCAATTTTTTAGAAATCCCACTTCTATTCCTCCTAATCTACTCTATAACTATATTTAATTTTAGCATATATTTGTATAAAAGAAAATAGAATTTTAAAAATTTGTTAAAATTCTATTTATTTAAATATACTATTTTTCTACGCATGTTCCAGAACTTGGATCTCCACCAGTCCACTTACAACGGCCTGTACACGTACTAATAGATCGACCTTTACAAGACTCTGTACATGTTCCATTTAATACTTCACAATAATGTGTACCTGTTGATGTTGTTGATGGACAATCGCTGGCTGAAAAGTCAGAACATCTTTCACCTTTTACAACACATACTAATGAACCATTATTATCTTTTATAGTGATACAACTATGTCCATAATCATCCTTTGGTTTACATGAAGTATAATTATAATCACTACATGCTTTTCTAAGATCATTTGTGCCACCACCACAAGCTCCTGTACTTCCATTTAAAACACAGTCAATACAATTAACAAAACCATTTTTATAACTTGTAGTTGTCCCGATTTTTCTAAATACGAATTGTACAACAGCCATTATTAAGAATATAACAACTCCAGCTATTAATCGATTTATAAATTTTTTTTGAGAATCTTTCATCTTCTTTTCTTCACTACTCATCATAGCTTGAGTAAAATCAATCATCCCCATAACAATTAATATAACAGGAATTAACAATTTTAAAATATTATATATTCCACTTGTAAAATTTGGTAGTTTGCTTGGCATATAATCAAACCCACACGCTTTAATAGTTGTACTAGATGAAAAACCATCCGCTAATACTGATGTAATAGGCAATAACATTATAAATAATAATATTATATAAGATATTTTCTTCTTCATATCATCACTCCAATTATATTATAACATAATTATTTTTAAAATACTATTTTTTCTTTGATATAATCTACTACTTCGTCTAGTTTTAAAGTAATTTGTTCCATAGTATCTCTATCTCTTATAGTAACTGTATTATCATTTAATGTATTATCATCGATTGTAATACAATATGGTGTTCCAACTACATCTTGTCTTCTATATCGTTTACCTATATTTCCTGCATCATCATAAGTAGTCATAAAATGTTTAGATAATTCTCTATAAATTTCTTCTGCTTTTTCATTATGATATTTTTTAATTAATGGTAAAACTGCTACTTTATAAGGAGCTAATGCTGGATGAAAATGCATTACTTCTCTTATTTCACCATTTTCTAATTCTTCAGCATCATACGCATTACATAAAGTTACTAATACCATACGATCACAACCCAAACTTGGTTCTATTACATATGGAATATACTTTTCATTAGTTTCAGGATCTAAATATTCCATACTTTGTTTTGAAACTTCCATATGTCTGGATAAATCATAATTAGTTCTACTTGCTATTCCCCAAAGTTCTCCCCATCCAAATGGAAATTTATATTCAAAATCAGTTGTAGCATTACTATAAAAACTTAATTCTTCTGGTGAGTGATCACGTAAACGTAAGTTTTCTTCTTTTATACCTAAATCTAATAACCATTTATGACAATATTCTTTCCAATATTTAAACCATTCTAATTCTGTACCAGGTTTACAGAAAAATTCTAATTCCATTTGTTCAAATTCACGTGTTCTGAAAGTAAAATTACCAGGTGTAATTTCATTTCTAAAGCTTTTTCCAACTTGACCTATACCAAATGGTAATTTTAAACGCATACTTCTTTGAACATTTAAAAAGTTAACAAATATCCCTTGAGCTGTTTCTGGTCTTAAATAAATTGTATTTTTACTATCTTCTGTTACTCCTTGGAATGTTTTAAACATTAAATTAAATTGTCTTATATCTGTATAATTTAACTTTCCACATTTTGGACATACAATTTTATTATCATTTATAAATTCAACTAGTTTTTCATTAGACCATCCATCACCAGTTTCTTTACCTTCAGTAAAATCTTCAACTAATTTATCAGCACGAAATCTTGATTTACAATCTTTACAATCAATTAAAGGATCTGAGAATGTTGATAAATGTCCACTTGCTTCCCAAGTTTTAGGATTCATTAAAATTGCACTATCCATCCCTACATTATATCTATTTTCTTGAATAAATCTTTTAATCCATGTTTTTTTTACATTATTTTTAAGTTCTGCTCCTAATGGACCATAATCCCAAGTATTTGCAAGTCCTCCATATATTTCACTACCACTAAAAATAAAACCATATTGTTTACATAAATTAACCATTTTTTCCATTGTCATTTTTTCCATAGTATCCCTCTTTCTAAAAATAAAAAGACTCTATTAGTTATAAGGACGAGTATCACCCGCGGTTCCACCTTATTTATTCTAATAGAATCTCTTTTAGTCATATTGCTCGTGGATTCCAACCCAGTCATCACATTTATTTATTAAATTTTGATTTTACCATTTTTTTTGGTTCTGGTATTTGATTTATATCATTATTTGGTTCTTGTAATCCTAAATCTTCCTTAATTTTTGTTGTTGATATTCCTTCAGTTCTTGGCAAGAATGTTAATTCACAATATTCTTTTAAGTAATCAAAACGGTCACTATCTGCCCAATCACTACCCATAACAACTACATCAATTTTATAATCTTGAACATCAGAAATTTTTTGTTCCCAATTTTCTTCTGGAATTACTAAATCGACATATCTTATTGCTTCCAACATTTTTTTTCTTGTTTCATAATCATGATAAGCTTTTTTTCCTTTAAGATCATTAAATTCATCTGTTGAAACAGCAACTACTAAATAATCACCTAAAGCTTTTGCTCTTCTTAATATTTCGATATGTCCATAATGTAATAAATCAAATGTCCCATATGTTAATACTCTTTTCATAATATTTTCCCCCTAAACAACAACATTATATCATAAAATAGAGTTTTTTACAAATTTTCAAATATTTTATCAATTACTCTTTTACTACTATTTTTATCATCTAAATAATTAAATTTCTCATTAAATTTTTTATATTTATCTTTATAAGTTTTTTCATAATTTTTTATATTTTTAATTTCATTAATTAAATCTTCTTCTTTATCAATTATTGGACCTGGTAATTCTTCTATATCAATATAGAAATCTCTTAATTGATTTTTATACTCATCTAAATCATACATATAAAATAACATAGGTCTTTTTAAATTAGCAAAATCAAAGAATACACTTGAATAGTCAGTAATTAATAAATCACTTATTACATATAATCTGCTTATATCATCATATTTTGAAACATCATATATAAATCCTTTATATTTTTCTAAATCTATACTATTAGCAACAAAATAATGAGTTCTAAATAATATAATATATTCATCACTTATTTTATCTTGTAATTTATCTAAATCTATTCCTAATTCATATGTATATCCAACACCTGATTTATGTTGATTATCTCTAAATGTTGGAGCATATAATATTACTTTTTTATCATTTGGTAAATTTAATTCTTGTTTTAATTTTTTTACATCTTTTTCAGTATAACTAAATAAGAAATCATTTCTTGGATATCCTTCTTCAATCATAATATTTTCTTTTTTTAGTTTTTTTAGATTAAAACTCGATGTAAATTTTTCAGTACAAAATTTAGATGGTGATATGAAATAATCAAATCTTCTTGCATCTATATCATTTCTTTTTCTTATATCTTTAACATCGTTTAATAGACTATCAAATTCTATATCACATCTTAATTTTTTAAGTGGTGTCCCATGCCAACATTGTACAAATACTTGTTTCTTCTTAGGAACAAACGATTCATGTACTAAAGAATTAACTATCCAATATTTAGATTTTGCATATGCTTTATAATATTCTTTTGTACCTCTTTTAACTAAAGTAGTTCTTTTATCTTCAAAATTTCTATCTATATCTTTAAAGCACCATATAAAATTGTAGTCTTTAAATCTTGAATCTTTTAACATTTGTAGATATATTTCTTTTGGACTACATGCATAATTTCTACCTTGATAGGCTTCAAATAATATAGTTTTATCATCTACTTTTGTTGTATATTTATATTTATTGTATCTACATTTATCTACTAATATTCTTAATTTTTTAAAAAACTTTCTAAATAATTTATTTTTTTTAGATATATCTATTATTATTTTTTTTACTTTTTTCATAACTCACCTACTATATATTTAGCTAATTTTTCTGTAGCATTACCTTCTAAATTATCTAAATATTTACTTCTAAATTTTTCTAATTCTTTATATGAATATTTATTATTTTCTATATTTTTAATTAATGTTTTAGCTTTTTTAAATGTCGATTTAGGCATTTCTTTTTCTAAATCTATATTAATACCAACAGATTTATTATATTCTTCTAAATCATATAAGTAAAAATAAATTGGTTTATTTAATACAGCGGCTTCTATTGAAATAGCTGAATAATCAGTTATTACATAATCAGCAATTGATAAAAGTTCTAATGATGTAAAATCATCACTATACTTTTGATTTTTAATTTTCTTTAAAGGATGTCCTTTTATTATTAATTCATATTTATCATTATCAACGGCATTAATTAAATTTTCTATATAATAATTTTTACCTTTTCTAAAAGTTGGAACATATAAAATTATCTTTTTATTTTTTAATTCTTTATATTTTTTTAATATCATTTTTTTATTATTTTCTGATTCTTTAATTAAATAATCTATTCTAGGTAATCCACAATTTATAAATTTTTCTTCTGGATTATTAAATGCTTTACTGAAATATGGAATCATCGCATTTGAACCAGTTACTATCAAATCATAATTTTTATGCATTTTCATTACTTTAGCCATTTTACTACTATTCCCATTTTCTTTATCAAGTGTTTGATAACCAAATTTTTTAATAGCTCCAAGTGAATGCCAAATTTGAATTATTTTTAACTTCTTTTTATGTTTTAAAACACTAACTGTTATATTATATCCATCTATAACACATGTTTTAGAAGTAGCTAAATGATACATTTGAACAATCATTATTCTTATATATTTAATTTTATCTTTTAATTTCTTACCAATCATATTAGTCATAACAACTATTTTATATTCTGGGTAATTTTTATTTATATAATTTACCAACATACGATAATCCAAAGACATTTCATTTGATTGTCTACTTAAAAAAAATATTTTTTTATTATTCGTCTTAAAAATTTTAATAAACATATAAATAAAATTTAATCCTAATGTATAAATTTTATAAATAAACATAAGAATCCTCCTAAAAAAATTATATCATATTTAATACTAATTTTCTATATAATAAAAAGAATGTTAGCCATTCTTTTTTATAAATTCTTTAAACTTTTCTATATCATTAAATTTAAGTCCATTTAATTTGTTGATATTAGTACCATAAACCATACCAACACCTCTTTTATTATCTCTAGTTATTTCTGAATAAAATATGTAATAAGTATTATTTAAATATAAAATTGAGCTTCTATACAATCCACCATTTTTAGTTGATAAAATTTGTTTAGCTTTTGTCCACTTAATATTATCTTCAGAACTTGCATAATACAATTTCATTTTTCCACGATTTTTCCAACTATCAAAAGCTACTAATATTGCTTCATAACCTTTATCTGTTTTTATAACATCTAAATGCCAAGATAAAAGTGGTAAATCATATTTTATATCAATTAATCTAGGTGCTGTCCATTTTTTTTCATTTTTATCATATTCAATATATTTAACTGTTTTATCTCTATCAACATACCAAACTAAATATTTCTTATTTTCATACATTACAACTGGACTAAGATAATCAGTTTGATTTCTTTTTGCCTTTAAAAATTCTTCTTTTTCTGTCCATTTAATTCCATCTCTAGTTGTTCTTTTATAAATTATAACTTCACCTTTTATATCATCCACATATCTCCAATAGCATTCTATTCTATCAGTATCTGGATTATATAATAAATGTGTATCTGAGTTATATATTTTTAATGCATTTTTTTCATCTACTGAATCTAATGGATTTTCAAAATATTTTTTAGTATGCCATGTTATTAAATCATTACTTGCCATAATATGTGGATTTTCATGAGCTTGTTCAGCATACGGATATGGTGTATATGCCATCCAATATTTATAACCATTCCATTTTTTCTTAAAACTTATTACTTTTGGATGTGTTATTTGATCTTCTCCATGAACATTTTCTAGTTTCAAATAAAAATCAGATAATTTACTATTCTTACCTACTACTTTTTCTATTTTATCACCTTTTTTTATATTGTAAGAAATAGAACGTTCACTATCAACAAAATTCTTTTTAGCTTCTACAGATTTATTTATAAAAAAGCAGAAACTAAAAAAAAGTATTAAAAACAATACAAATTCAAATTTTTGAAATCTATTTTTTAATACCTTTTTCATACTGCTTCCTACTTTCTTACTAAATCTATAAATTTATTTGCAACTACTTCACTCGAATATTTTTTAGAAATTAATTCATAATTTTTTACTAATTCTTCTTTTTTAATTTTTGGAAGATTATTTATTTTTTTAACTAAATCTTCATTGCTAGAAATAAAACTATCTTTTATTCCTTTTAATACTTCTTTTGAACCAAAGTTTTCATATGCAAAAACTTTTAAACCGTTTAATATACCTTCTATATATGTCATTCCAAATGATTGATTTAATGAAAAATCAACTAAGAAATCATGAGTAATTAATTCTTCATGAGGATTTGTAGTTAATCCTTTATATACAAAGTACTTATCTAGTCCATTATTGTATAAGATATTCTCAAATTTGTCAACATAATCTCCAGCTCCAAAAACATCTATTTTTATATTATCAATTTTATTTTCTTTTAAATATTTAGCAAATTCAATTGCATTATTTAAATCATTCATTCTATCTTTAGAAATTCTTGTTAAATAAATACCTCTATAAACTTTCTTTTTTTCTACAGCATGTATTTCATCTTTTGTTATAATTGAATTTTTAGTTAATGAATTTCCAACTATCATATGTTCTTCATAATTTGTAAAACCTAATTTATCTATATATCTTTGTCTATTCATTTCTGTTACAAATGCACATTTAGAAAGACCCTGTTCATTAAGCATTTTAATAACACCTGGGAATATATTATCTACTAAATCACCATCTGTATGAAAGAAATAAACTTTATTATTAATATTTTTATTTTCTACATTTCTTAAAAATAAATGGAATGTTTCTCTTGTAGAAACCATTGTATTTACTTTAATATTTTTTAAATATCTTTTAAGCCCATAACCTGAATATGGTATTAGATATTTTAAATTTGAATCATATTTTAAATATGAATAATGTCTTTTACTAATAAAAAATCTTTTTAATCGTTCTATCTTTCTTTTTGGATTTGCTTTATAAATTGAATCAATATTCAATCCATATGGAATTGTTATTTGTGATAAAGGACATGTTTGTTTTAAAGACATCATATAAACTAAATATCCTTTTTCTAATAATCCTTCTGCTAATGCATATGTAGCTGATATTGTTCCACCTCTACCAAAGAAATTATAACCTATAAAAGCAACACTATTTAACTGCATATTTTTAAAATCATCATACATTTTATCAATATGTTTTCCAGTTTTTACATATTCATAATCAATTTTATCTGGCAATCTCTTTTTAAAGAAATCATTAATTTTATATTTATTACTTATTATTTGATTTACTAATTCTTCTGATGTTTTATAGCTATATTTATTTAATTCTTTAACTGTACAATATATTTCTCTATTAGCTAAATAACTTTCTAAATCTGGTTGAAATAATAATACCGGCTTATTTAAAAATGTGAAATCAAAACCTAATGATGAATAATCTGTAATAAGTAATTTACTTTTTGCAATTTCATCCATTACATCAACCTTAGAAGCATAAATTACTTCTGTTTTATTATCTAAATTTTTAGTTAAATATTTTATTTGTTTTTCAGTAAATAAAGAATGCAAACAAATCTTTATTTTTAAATTATTTTTATTTTGAAATTCTTTTAATTTTTTATCTTCTATTACTTTTCTAATGTCTTTTAATAATTTTTTTGTTTCATAACCTTTATCAAAAACTTCTCTCCAAGTAATAAACCATAAAATTTGATTTTCTTCTTTTAAACTTTCTTTTTTATTTACAAGTTCCATATATCTTGGATGATATGGACTATAATATAATTGATATTTTTTAAAATCATTTTCTTCACTAAATTGATCTAAAATAGTTTTGTTATAAATAATAAATTTAAACATGTTATTATTATAACTTGTACCATCATATCCTAATTTTTTCATACCAAGTGTACCATGTTGTAAATATATTATTGGTTTTTTTACTCTCATCTTACACTTTTTTAATAATAATTTATTAGGCATAACATCTTTAAAACTAAGCGATACAAAAAGTAAATTTGCTTTTTTATATATTTTCCAATGTTTAAAACTATTTTGCCATATTAAAAATTTTTTTTCTTCTTTAGTTAATTTATTATAAATCTTTTTATTTTTTTTCGTTTTTTTAACTACATAATATTTTTCTATTTCATCTTGTTTATTAACAGCTTGTTTCCAAAAATAATATGAATTGTTATTCATTGTATTTCCATTATTCTCGCCAAAAAGCCAAATATATTTATTTTTCATAAGCTCACCTTTTTCTCGATTTATATTGTTATTATATCATTTATACATTCTGGTTTCAATAAATTAAAAATACTATTAAGACTTTTCAATCAAAAATCTTAATAATTCTTTTGCATCTTCATGTTTGAATACAATATCATAAATCAAATCAATAATTGGAATAGAAACATTTTTACTTTCTAATAATTGATGAATTGATTTTAAAGTGTATAAACCTTCTATTGTATGATTTTTAATATATTCATCGATTTCCTTTTTTGTATTATTTACTAATGTATATCCAAAAGAATAATTTCTACTTTTAGGTGTAGTACAAGTTAAAAGTAAATCTCCAATTCCTGCAAATGAAAGAATTGTTTTCTCATCTCCACCTAAAACAGCTATTATTTCTTTTATATCATGAAGAGACTCTGTAATAAACATTGCTTTTGTTGATTCATTCGCACCTAAAGCATCTAACATACCAGAAGCAATAGCAATTACATTTTTAATAGAACCACATACTTCTGTTCCAATAACATCATTTGTTTCTCTTAATTTAAAATAATCATTAGATAATGCTTTTTTTGTTATATTAATTGTATCTTGATTATGTGATGCAATTGTTAAACCTATTGGCATTTTATCAAAAATATCTACTGCGAATGATGGCCCTGATAAAACAGCTAATTTATCTGTTTTAATGAATTTTTCTACTACATCATTTAAAAACAGACATGTCTCATTTTCTATTCCTTTAGCTGCTATTACTATGTGTTGATAAGTAATATAATCTTTTATATTTCTAGATATTTCACCTATAAAAGGAGCTGGTACAGCTAATATAATTAAATTAGAATTTACCAATACTTCTTTTAAATCACAAGTAAATTTTATTTCATCTGATATTTTAACATTTGGTAATACTTTTTCATGTATTCTTTTTTTATCTAACATTTCTTTTTCTTCAACAAATTTTGTCCACATAATAATATCATGGTTATTATTATGAATAGTATTCGCTAAAGCTAAACCATATGCTCCTGTTCCTATAATTCCTACTCTCATTTTATTTTCCTTTCTTAAATTAATTCGTTCAATAAAATGGAAAGTTTAAGCTTTCCATCTATTTTCTACATCACAGTTACTACTATATGGTGCTGGATCTGGTGGAGTCATCTTAATAATTATAGGAATTTTAAATGCTTTACCAAATGCTACACAAGTACCTGGTTGTAAACTTTTTTGTTTTTCTATTATTTCTTGATTTATATTAGGAAGCATTTTCTTAATATATTCTAAATCTCTTGGATGATTCATTTTAAATATTAAGAAACTACTACATTGTGATATAACTGTTTCTGATATTTCTACTGGTCTTTGACTTATAAGATTAAATATAAGTCCATATTTTCTACCTTCTTTTGCTACTCTATCAAATATATTATATCCTAATAAATATTTATCATTATCATTTTGAACATATCTATGTGCTTCTTCTAAGAATACATGGAATGGTATAGAAGCTCTATCAGGTAATTTTTTAGTAAATTCAAATAACATTCGTGTATATACTTTTGTTATTACTTTTGCCATAGAATCTTCAATATCTTCTAAGTTAAAATTTATAATTTGAGCTTTATGACCTGTTTTACATGTAACTAATGAAGCTATATAATTATTCAAATCTATATAATTTGGATATTCGAAATATCTAGATGCTTCACTTATAATAATTGAATGTAATTTAACTTTTAATGAAATCGCATCACTATAAGTTTTTTCATTTTTAAGCATTCCTTCACTTATTAAAGTAAAGTCAAGAGCTTTTTCTAAATCCTTTAATGTATAGTAATTATTAGTTCTTGATTCATATTGATCTAAATCAGGATTAATAAATGATGAAATATAATCTGTTACTAAAATACTTTCTGTAAAATTACCTTCTTTATCTATTATAAAACAATCTCTAAATTTTCTAACATACCCAAGTCCTTGTACTGGAGCTTCTAAATTAAATTTTTCTGTACTACAATCATTTAAAATAGCAAATATATCATTTCTTTTACTAGTTGATGTTTGATTTGTATATAAAATATTCATCATTGCTTTTGCAATTAAATGATTTTTATAGTCTTCACTTGTTTCTGTATCTTCAGCAAATATTTTAACTAATTTTAACATTTTTTCTATTATTGGAAGTTGTGAATGTTCTGTTGCATTTAAGAAAAGTGCTAAATCATCAACATTAAATAAGAATATTGGCATCTTAAGTAATGTACCTTCTTTATCATTTACATTAGTTGTAAAATATTTAAAATTAAAATTTGGATTTATTTTATTTATTTCCTTAAAAGCAGTATGATATTCTCCATATGCATCAAATATTAAGAAATTAGATCTAAATGGTACTATATTTTTATTTTCAAATACATTTTGAAGTAATCTAGCAAGTCCCCAAGATTTACCACTTCCTGTATTACCAAATATAGCCATATGATTTGAGAATAAATCATTTACATTAACATAAATAGGGCAATCATCGTATAATGGTGACATTCCAAGCATCATACTTGATTCATTATTTTCACCTGTTATAAGTTTAAATTCATCTTTTGTTATTACTCTTATAGCTGATGATAAATTAGGTTTTCTAATAACACCACCTATAAATTTACCATTTACTATTTCACCTAAAAATCTTATTTTTATAAGTTCTTTTGTTATATCTGCTACTTCACCTAATATTTTTTTCTTTTCATCTTCAAATATAACATGCATATTCATTAAATCTTCATTTACTGGCACACCATCTTTTACTTCTACATGTGCAAGGTTATCATTTATATATATTATTTTTCCAAACATTTTACCAACCCTTTTCTATTACTTCTTCTATTTTTTTCTTTAAATTTTTATCTTTTGATTCTAATATTTCTTTTATTTTTTTATTCTTTTCATATATATTTAATTTTTCTTCATAATAATTTAATTTATCTTCTGTTTCTTTTAATACATTGAATATTGCATTTCTAGTTACATCATAATTTTCACTTATTTCTTTTAACGACAAATTTTCAAAATAATATTCTTCAAAATAATTTTGTTGTTTTTCAGTTAATAAAGAACCATATATGTCATACAAATTTATTAAATAAACATTCTTATCCATTTATACACCTAATATTGTTAAAACTAATAATATAATTCCTATAACACCATATATAATAGTCATTTTTTTCCTTTTATATATTTTATAATTATTAACTGCCATAATTATTAGAAGAAAAGATAATATATAATCAACTACATTTCTAAATTCTGGCATAAAAATAAGTAATGTTAAGAAATATACTAATATAACTAATAATATTATTTGAACAAATAATCCAATTTGATTTATTTGTTTTTTCATCATATTTTCTTCTTTTTGGATTTCTTTTTTACTACTCATTATTCATCCATCTCCTTAAATAATCCATATATGTAGTTTTCTATATCAAACACTTTTAAGTCTTCTTTTCCTTCTCCAAGTCCTATATATTTAACTGGTATTCCAACACTTTCTTTTATAGCAAGTACTATTCCACCTTTGGCAGTACCATCTAATTTAGTAAGAACTATACCTGTAATATTAGTTATTTCTTTAAAACTTTTAGCTTGACTTATACCATTTTGACCAGTTGTAGCATCTATTACAAGTAATGTTTCATGAGGAGCATTAGGAATAATATTTCCAATTACTTTATTTATTTTTTCTAATTCTTTCATTAAGTTATCTTTATTTTGTAAACGTCCAGCTGTATCTATTAAAACAACATCGTAGTTTTCATTCTTAGCTTTTGTAAGACCATCAAAGATAACACTTGCTGGATCCGCATTTTCTTTATAAACTGTATCACAATTTAATCTTTCTCCCCATTCATTTAATTGTTCTACAGCACCTGCTCTAAATGTATCTCCTGCAACTAAAAGAACTTTTTTACCTTCATTTTTTAATTTGTAAGCAATTTTACCAATTGTAGTTGTTTTTCCTACTCCATTTACTCCTACAAATAATAATACTGTAGGACCATTTTCTGCATAATTTATTTTATTAACGATAATTTCATTACCAACGTATATAATGAACATTTCATCTACAATAATTTCTTTTAATTCATTAGCATTCATGATATTTTCATGTTTAATACGTTTTTTTAGCTTATCTATAAAATCCATTACTGTATTTACACCTATATCAGCACTTATTAATATTTCTTCTAATTCTTCAAAATATTCTTCATTTATTTTATTATGTTTTAAAGTTAATAAATTTAATTTTGATGTAAATTCTTTTCTTGTCTTTTCTAACCCTTTTTCATAACTTTCTACTTCTTTTTTATCTTTTTTAAATATATTTTTAAAATTAAATAGTCCCATATCATCATTCCTATCCATTATTAATTTTACTATATTTTTTAAATAATTACAATGTTTTATATAGTAATATATCTAGATACAAATATTTTATTATCACTGACATATTCTAAAATAAATTTATTTTCTTTTTTGACTATTATTATTCCTATTGTTTTATCCATATTTATTTTTTTAATATTCTTATCTATATAATTCATATAAGTTTTTATTTGTCCTATATGTTCTTTTTTTAATTCTGTTATTTTTAATTCAATTACTACATAACAATTAAATTCTATATTAAAAAGAAGTAAATCTATATAGTTATATCTATCCCCTATTTTTATTTTATATTCACTTCCTATAAAACAAAATCCATCACCTAACTCTTTTAAAAAATTTTCTATATCTTCTAATATTAAATATTTTAATAATTTCTCGCTTATTATTTGATATCCTCTATTTTTTATAATTATAGGATTCTTTATAAAATCTTCTATTTTATTTTCTTGATTATTAATTAATTTTTCTTTTGTTTTATTATCTAATCTTTCATATTCATTTAATTTTATTTTATTTTTTAATTCTCTTACTGATAAATTGTTTTTAATGCAATAGTTTAAATAATAATTTCTTTTGGATTCATCTCTTATAGATAATAATAAATCCAAATGCGAAATTGTTATGTTATAATTGAATTGGTCCGACATTGTCGGACTTTTTTCACAAATTAAATAAAATTGTCTCATTCTTTTTAAATTAGTAACACTGTAACCTCTTCCAAGTTCATTTGTTAATCTTTTAGAATAATCTTTTATTAAATTATCTCCATATTTAGCTCTTGACTCTCCACCTTGCGCTTCTACTATTAATTTACCTACTTTATAATACGTTTCTAAATCATTTCTATTTTTACTATAATCTTTTACTTTCTTATATATTTGATTATTTATTAATTCTTGCTTTATATTACTATAGTAATCCATTTTATCACCTCATCTATATCATACGATATAAATTATGATAATCCTTTTAAACAATAAAAAAAGCGATATTATCGCTTTAATTCATCAATATGTTTTTTTAATTGGTTAGCATTTTCACTTAGTACTATTTTTAATTGATTATCAATTTCAACAATACCACGTGCTCCCATTTTTTGAATTCCTTCTTTATTTACAAGACTAACATCTTTTAATGTAACAACAAATCTAGATTTATTTGCTTCATAATCAATAATATTGTCTTTACCACCTAAATAAGAAACTAATTTATTTATTTCAATTTTAAAATCTTTTTTCTTAGATCTCATAATTGAGATTGCCACTATAATTAGTACTACTACTATAATTACATATTGTACAATTTGATCCATATTATCACCTATTTAATTATACTACAAATTTAATAAATTTAAAATATATAAATTATATTTCTTCAATTTTCATAAAGTTTGTAACTCTTTTTTCAGTATTATTAGGGAATCCTCCAGTAATAATAATTTTATCTTCTTCTTTTAAATTAAACATTTCTTTGGCTTTTTCTTTTCCAAGTTCTACTACTTCATCTGTACTATTACATATTGGTACTATACAAGTTTGTACACCATAATTTAAAGCAAGTGAACAAGCAACTTCTTCACTTGTACAAGTTGCTAAAATAGTACTTTTTGGTTTTAAGTTACTTATTTTTTTAGCACAATAACCACTTACTGTAGAAGCTACTATTGTTTTAATATCTAAATCATTTGTAGCTTCAATTACACTTGCAGCTATAGTTTCTGTTATTCCTATTTTTTTCTTGTAATCAAAATGATTTGTATAACATTTTTCTACATCTTCACATATATTAGCCATAAATGTTACAGTTTCTACTGGGAATTTTCCTGTTGTAGTTTCTCCTGATAACATAACAGCATCTGTTCCATCAAGAACTGCATTAGCTACATCTGATACTTCTGCACGTGTTGGACGAGCTGATTTTTTCATTGATTCTAACATTTCAGTAGCTACTATACATACTTTACCTTTTTCACGACAAGCTTTAATTATTTGTTTTTGGTATATTGGAAGCATAGTCATTGGAACTTCTACTCCAAGATCTCCTCTTGCTACCATGATACCATCTGATTCTTCTACGATAGCATCTAAATTTTCAATACCTGTCATACTTTCTATTTTAGATATTATTTGCATATCTTCTCTGTTTTGTTCTTTAATTATTTTTTTAGCTTCTAATACATCTTCTACACTTGATACAAATGATAATGCTATAAAGTTACCATCATGATTACATGCGTATATAATATCTTCTCTATCTTGTTCACTAATAAAAGGTATATCTAATTTAACGCCTGGGGCACTTAAACTTTTTTTATTTCCTAATACTCCACCATTTATTATTTTACAAGTTACACCATCATTTTCTTTAGAAATAACTTCCATTTTCATTAATCCATTTTCTAGTAAGATAACATTTCCTACTTCTAATGAATCAATTGCACTTGGATGATTTACTGAAAATCTTTCTTCATTACCTAGTACTTCTTCTTTTACTACTCTAATTGTTTTTCCTTCTACTAAAGTAATTTCATCATTTTCTAACATGCCATTTCTAAATTCTGGTCCTTTTGTATCATATAAAATTCCTATATTTTTACCTGTTCTTTTTCTTACTTCTTTAACTGTTTCTACTACTTGAATTTTTTCTTCTGCTGTTGCATGTGAAAAATTTATACGAGCACAGTTTGCTCCTGCATTTACCATTTTTTCAAATACATCTGGTGTGTTACTAGCAGGTCCTATACTTGTTATTATTTTTGTTTTTTTCATACTACACTTCCTCTCAAAACCACAACATTTTATCATATAAAATTATACTTTGTCAATGGTTAAAATATGAGAAAAAAGAAGCATTATTTTGCTTCTTCTATTGCTCTTGTTTCTCTAACAACTGTTACTTTAATAGTACCAGGATATTGAAGTTCATTTTCAATTCTTGTTTTAATATCACGAGCTACTTTATAGCTTCCTAAATCATCTATTTCTTCAGGTTTTACAATAACTCTAACTTCACGCCCTGCTTGAACAGCATATGATTTTTCTACACCTTCTATACTAGATGCGATATTTTCTAATTCTTCTAATCTTTTTACATAATTTTCTAATGAATCACTTCTAGCTCCTGGACGAGATGCTGATAAAGCATCAGCAATTGCTATTATTACAGATATTGTATGAGTTGCTTCTGTATCACCATGATGTGATTCTATAGCATTTATAACAATTTCATTTTCTTTATATTTTTTAGCAATTTCACTACCTATTGTAACATGGCTTCCTTCTAATTCATGATCAATTGCTTTTCCAATATCATGTAATAAACCAGCTCTTTTAGCAAGTGTTACATTTTCACCAAGTTCTGCTGCAATTAATCCTGAAATATGTGCTACTTCCATAGAATGCATTAATGCATTTTGACCAAAACTTGTTCTAAAATGAAGTTTACCAACTAGTTCTACTAATTCTGAATCCATCTTAGTAAGTCCTAAATCAAATAATGCTGCTTCACCATATTCCATGATTTTAACATTCATTTCTTTGCTTACTTTATCATATAATTCTTCTATTCTTGTTGGATGAATTCTTCCATCTTTTATTAATGTTTCAATTGTTACTCTTGCAATTTCTCTTCTTAAAGGATCAAATGAAGATAATACTATTGCTTCAGGTGTATCATCTATAATTAAATCTACTCCTGTAACAGCTTCTATTGTTCTAATATTTCTTCCTTCTCTACCTATTATTCTACCTTTCATTTCATCGTTAGGTAGCGCTACTACTGTAACTGTTTGTTCATTTGCTACATCACTTGCATATTTTTGCATGCATGATACTAACATAGTTTTTGCTTTTTTATCTGCTTCTAATTTAGCTTCTGATTCTCTTTCTTTGATATAACTAGCTATTTCTAAGTTCATCATTTCTTCTACTTTTTTAAGTATTTTATCTTTAGCTTCTGATTTAGATAATCCCGCTATTTTTTCTAATTCGTCTATTTGTTGTTTTTTGATTTCTTCCACTTTTACTTGCTCATTTTGAATTTCTTTTTGTTTATTAATTAAATTATTTTCTTTTTCATCTAATAATTGTTCACGACTTTGCATAGTTTGATCTCTTCTATCAATACTATTTTCACGTGCTAACAATCTTTCTTCTGATTCTTTTATTTCTAATTTCTTTTCTTTTACATATTCATCAGTCTCTAATTTAATTCTATGAGATTCTTCTTTTAATTCTATTATTCCATCTCTTTTAGCTTTATCTGCTTCTTTTTTTGCATTAGCTATCATTTTTTCTGCTTTTGATTCTGTATTAGAATTCTTAATATAATTAAAAATAATCATTGCAATTATTCCAACAAAAAGTCCAATTAAAACTAGTAAAATGGAGAAAAATATATTGTCCATATTATACCTCCATTAACTTTTTTTAGTAAATTATATTTACTAATATAATTATAATATTTATTCATTAAAATTACAAGAAAAATTTTTTAAGTAACTTTTATATTTTATCTAAACTAGACAAATATTAAAAAAAAGTATATAATTAATGAAGTTGGATTTCAAATTAAAAGAAAGGAGTTACAAAGTGAAATTAATGAAAAGCGATGATACAAAAATATTCGCTTTAGGTGGACTTGGTGAAGTAGGAAAAAACATGTATTGTGTTATGACAGGTGATGAAATAATCATAACAGATGCCGGAATGCTTATGCCAGAAGATGAATTAATGGGTGTTGATTATGTTATACCAGATTTTTCATTTTTAAAGAAAAACGAAGATAAAGTAAAAGCATTATTTATAACTCACGGGCATGAAGATCATATAGGAGGTATTCCATTTTTATTACAATCAGTAAATATTCCTATTATATATGCACCAAATCATGCGGTTGGATTAATAAGAAAAAAATTAGAAGATAGAAATATTTTATATAAAAACTTAGTTGTTTATGATGAAACTACAAAAGTAAAATTTAAAACTATGGAAGTTGAATTCTTTAGAACAACTCACTCAATACCTGATTCTCATGGTATATGTATCACAACTCCCAATGGTATAGTTGTAACAACAGGAGATTTTAAATTTGATTTAACACCAATTGGCCCAGCAGCTAACATTCATAAAATGGCTGAAATTGGAAGTCGTGGTGTTACATTATTATTAAGTGATAGTACTAATGCCTTAACTGAAGGTGTAAGTAAAAGTGAATCTAAAGTTGATGATGCTTTAAGTGAAATATTTAGAAGAGAAAATGGTAGAATTATAATTGCTACATTTGCTTCTAATGTATATAGACTTAAACATATAGTTGATAATTGTAGAAGAAACGGAAGAAAAATTGCTATATTTGGAAGAAGTATGGAAAATAATATAGAAATATCTGTTAAGGGTGGATATATAACTAATAAAGGTATTTTTATTACTCCAGAAGAAGCAAATAAATTAGACCCTAGCAAAGTATGTTTACTTTGTACAGGAAGTCAAGGTGAACCATTAGCTGCTTTATCAAGAATAGCTGATGGTGTTCATAAGCAAATTAAATTACAACCAAATGATATAGTAATCTTCTCATCAAGTGCTATACCAGGTAATGCTGCTAGTATAGCTAGAACAATTAATAAATTATATTTAAAAGGTGTTAAAGTATATACTAATACATCTTTAAATGATATACATGCTAGTGGACATGCTAGTGAAGAAGAATTAAAATGGATGATAAGATTAATTAATCCTACATACTTCGCACCATTTCATGGAGAATATAGAATGCTTAAAAAACATGCTGATATTGGTGTAGTATGTGGTATACCTAAAGAAAATAATTTTGTACTTTCAAATGGTGAAGTTTTATCTATGTATAAAGGTAAAATCAAAAAAGAAGGATTTATTCAAGCAGATGACGTATATGTTGATGGTAATAGAATTGGAGATGTTTCTAACGCTGTTATCAAAGATAGAAAATTAATGGCTAATGATGGAATTATAATAGTAGTTGCTAATATAGATACTAAAGAAAAGAAATTATTAGGAAATCCAAATATAACTACAAGAGGTTTTGTATTAGTAAATGAAAATGAAGAATTACTTAAAAATCTAGAAAATGTATCTAAAAAAGCAATTAATTCTATGTTAGATAGACCAATTAATTATACTGAAATTAAATCTGAAATAATAAATGAATTATCAAATTATACATATCAAAAAACAGGAAGAAAACCTATTATTCTACCTGTTATAATGGATATTAAGAGATAGTCTTAATATCTTTTTTTATTTTATTAATTATATCTTCTGCTATTTTTTCAGCTAATAAATCAATTGGATAACCTTTTAAACTTTTATCTATATCAATATTTATTTCTATCTTTTCAGTTGGCTTATTTTTTAATTCTATTAGTTTATCCAAAACATATTCTCTAGCACATTCATCAGTTACTACCATTCTAATTAAATAACCTAATCTATCATCATCTTTTTCCAAAAAGATATGTTCCCAGACTTCTAATTCATCTAGCATAATTCTCCTTTCTAGTCTTCTTTTCCTATTTAAAATAACATATATTTTTTATAAAAACAAATAGCATTTTTATAAAATTTATAACAAAAGAAAAACAGAAATATTAAAATTTCTGTTTAGTTTTACATATATTTTTCTAAATATAACGCAGTTCTTACCATTTGTGAAGTATAACTATTTTCATTATCGTACCAAGCAACTACTTGTACTTGATATAAATCTTCACTAATTTGTGTTACCATTGTTTGAGTTGCATCAAATAATGATCCTTCTGTTATTCCAATAATATCAGATGATACTAATGGTTCTTCTGTATATCCAAATGAATCATTAACTTGTGATTTCATAAATTCATTAATTTTTTCTTTTGTAATATCAGTTCCTTTTACTACTGCTACTAAAATAGTTGTAGATCCTGTTGGAACTGGTACTCTTTGTGCTGAACCAATTAGTTTTCCTTTAAGTTCTGGGATAACAAGACCAATTGCTTTAGCTGCTCCTGTTGAATTTGGAACTATATTAACAGCACCTGCTCTTGCTCTTCTTAAATCACCTTTTCTATGTGGTCCATCAAGAATCATTTGATCTCCTGTATAAGCATGAACTGTTGTCATTATACCACTTACTATAGGAGCAAATTTATTTAAATTATTTGCCATAGGTGCTAAACAGTTTGTAGTACAAGATGCAGCACTTATAATTACATCTTCACTATTTAATATATCTTCATTAACACCATATACGATAGTTTTTACATCATCACCTGCTGGAGCACTTATAATAACTTTTTTAGCTCCTGCTTCAATATGTGCTATTGCTTTATCTTTTTTGTTAAAGAATCCAGTACATTCAAATACTACATCTACACCTAATTCTTTCCATGGTAAGTTATTTGGATCTGGTTCTTTATAAACAATAATTTCTTCATTATCTACTATAATTGAATTTTCTGTTGCTTTTATATCATGTCCTTCATATCTTTTTTGAGCTGAATCATATTTTAGTAAATGAGCCAACATATCTGGACTTGTTAAATCATTGATTGCTACTATATCATATCCTTCTCTTCCAAACATTTGTCTAAAAGCTAATCTTCCAATTCTTCCAAAACCATTTATTGCTACTTTTATCATATTTTGTTCCTCTTTTCTAATTTTAATATACCCAATTATTCTTTATTAAAACTACTTCCACCAATAAATTCTCTTAAAACCGAATCATTTGGTATTGAATCATTTGGTATAGGTAAGAAATTTCTAAGTAAATTTATTAATCTTAATGCTTCTGGATAACTTTCATCGTTTTCACTTACGTTAAAAAGTAATGGTTCAGCATATACTTTTAATACTCCTATTTCATATACTAAAGCTGAATTTATTATATAGTCTGCTCCATCTTGGTATGGGAATATATATTTTTCTTCACCTTCTCTTATAGCTTTCCACATATGAAGTGTATCAGTTGCAGATTTTCCTCTAAACTTACTATCTCTTACTATTCTTCTTAATTTTCTAGTATCACTAGTATGAATTCTGTTATGATTATCTATATTAAGTTGAGTTAATGGGCTTATATATATTTTATATTTTAATCGTCTATCAATTGACATTGTAAGATCATCATTAATTCCATGTAATCCTTCGATAATAATCATATCATCTTTACCAACTTGTAAGTATTTTCCTTTATATTCTCTTTTTCCAAGTACAAAGTTATATTCTGGTAATTCTACTTTTTCACCATCTAATAGTTTAGTTAAATGTTTATTAAATAAAGTTACATCAACAGCATTTAATGATTCTGTATCTAATTCTCCATTTGGTAATACTTTTGTTTTATCCCTATCAAAGAAATAATCATCTATTGATATTTGATGTGGTTTTATACCTTTACTTTGTAGATAAACTTGTAATTTTTTAGATGTTGTTGTTTTACCTGCTGAAGAAGGACCAGCTATTAACACTAATTTTATATTTTTTCTATCTTCATATATTTTATCAGCTACTTCTACTAATTGATTATTATAATAAACTTCTGATAATCTTACTAATTCGTCATATTTGTTTTTAGAAACCAATTCATTTAATTCTGCTGCATTTGTAACACCTATAGTATTACCCCATCTAGTAAAACTTAAATACTTATCAAACAATTTTTCATGATGAACATAATCCAAAGTAAAATCAGGAGTATATGTTGTTGGATAGTTTAAAACAAATCCATTGTCTTTAATATAAGTTAATTTAAAATCATTTATATCTTTAGTTGTATAAGCAAGTTTCCCATAGAAATAATCATATATATCATCTATACGATATAAATTAACATATGTATTACTAATATATTTTAAAGCATGAACCTTATCAAATTGTTTTCTTTTTTCAAAGTATTTAATTGCATCAAATCTAGATACACTCATTTTTTGAATTCTAAGATCCATTGCTGATATTTCTCTCATTTTTTCAGCAATTCTATCTACTATTGGCTTATCTAAGTCACAACCTTCTAATTCACAGTAAAAACCTTTATCTATAGAATGTTGAATAATTACTTCTACATCATTTCCTAATAATTTTTTTACTGCTACTACAAGTAAAAATTGACAAGTTCTACCATATATAGTACTTCCTAAATTAGTAGTTCTATCATATAATTCAATTTTATAACTGCGATTAATTGATTCATCTAATTCAACAATATCATTATCAACTTTACCTATTAGTATTGGATAATTAAAATAATGAGAAAAGGCTTCACTTATTTCTTTTAATGTTATTCCTGTTGGAAATTCTCTTTCTTCAATATCTCTAAAATTAATTTTTATTGTTTTACCCATATAAATCCCTCTATTCTTAGTATTATATTAATTATACCAATAAAATATTATTTTGTCACATATTTTGTTGAATAATTATATATATTTTTTACTATTATAAATATAGAGAGGATGATTAAATGAATTTAATACCTACAGTAATAGAAAAAAGTAGTAATGGAGAAAGAAGTTATGATATATATTCTAGACTTTTAAAAGATAGAATTATTATTTTAAATGACGAAATAACTGATGTTAATTCTAATATTGTAATTGCTGAACTTTTATATTTGGATTCTATAAATAATGATGATATAAGTATTTATATTAATTCACCTGGTGGAAGTGTTACTGCAGGAATGGCTATATACGATACTATAAATTTTATTAAAAGTGATGTTTCTACTATATGTGTTGGGATGGCCGCATCTATGGCTGCATTCTTACTTTCAAGTGGTACAAAAGGAAAAAGATATTGTCTTCCAAATAGTGAAGTTATGATTCATCAACCATTAGGTGGAGCTCAAGGTCAAGCTACTGAAATCAAAATAGCAGCTGAAAGAATATTAAAATTAAGAGAAAAATTAAATAAGATGCTAGCAGAAAATACTAAACAAAATATCAAGAGAATTGAGAAGGATACAGAAAGAGATTATTTTATGAGTGCTAAAGAAGCTTTAGACTATGGATTAATTGATGAAATATTATAGATTAATGCTTGACTTATATAATAAAAAAGCATATAATTATATATGCGTATTCATCTAGCAGCTTTCTTTGAATTTTATAACGTGTTTATTACAAATTGGTTATTAGTAACTTTAGCTGCAAAGCGAAGATATTTAAATAAACACCCTATAATCTGACAAAGAATACTCTGATGTATATGAAATATAGAAGGAGGAAGAAATATGTCAAGATACACTGGTTCTACATATAGACAATCTCGTCGTTTAGGATTCTCTATTTTAGAAAATGGTAAAGAACTTGCAAAAAAACCATATGCTCCAGGACAACACGGAAATGATCGTCGTAAAAAATTATCTAACTATGGTGTTCAATTACAAGAAAAACAAAAAGTTAGATTCATGTACGGAGTAAATGAAAAACAATTCAAAAAAATATTTAACGATGCTGGTAAAATGAAAGGTGTTCATGGTGAAAACTTCTTAAAATTATTAGAAAGTCGTTTAGATAACTTAGTATATCGTATGGGATTTGCTAATACAAGAAGAGCAGCAAGACAACTTGTTAACCACGGACATATCACTGTTAATGGTAAAAAAGTTGATATTCCATCATACAGAGTTAAACCAGGAGATGTTATTACATTAAAAGAACAATCAATGAATCATCCAGCAGTAGTTGCTTCATTAGAAAGCATTAATAATCGTGTTGAATTTGTTACATTTGATGACAAGAAAAAAGTTGGTACTTATGTAAGAATGCCAGAAAGAAGCGAATTAAATGCTGATATTAATGAATCATTAATCGTTGAATTCTACAACAGATAAGAGCTTAGCTCTTATTTTTTTTGTATAAAAAAAAGCTTAACGCTTTTCTATAAACCAAGTATTAATTAAATCACAACTACTACTTGATGGTGCAGGATCTGGCATATCTAATTTAATTAAAACCGGTATTTTAAATGCACTACCAAATGCTACGCAATTACCAGGTTGTAATATTCTAAGTCTTTTAATTATTTCATTTGTAATATTAGGTAACATTTCTTTAATATAATGAACATCTTTAGGATGTAGCATCTTAAAGATTAAGAAATTACTACATTGTGATATAGCTGTTTCAGATAGTTCACTAGGTCTTTGAGAAATGAATCCCATAAGAACTCCATATTTTCTTCCTTCTTTTGTAATACGTTCAAAGATATTATATCCAAGCAAGAACACATCATTATCATTTTGAACATATCTATGTGCTTCTTCAAGTATAATATGAAATGGAAGTGAACCTCTCACATCTAATTCTTTAGCATAATCAAATAACATTTTTGAATATATTTTTGTTATCGTTTTTGCTAATCTATCATCAATATAATTTATATTAAAATTAATAATTTGTGCTTTTCTTCCATTTGGTGCAGTCAAAAGTTTTCTAATATAATCACGTTTTGTTATATGTTCTGGATAATCAAAATATAAAGATTCATCACTATTTACTAATGAATGCAATCTAACTTTTAAAATATTAGTTTCATCAAATATTTTATCACTTTTTAAAATACCTTCAGAAATTAAAGCAAAATCAAATGCATCTGTTAAATCTCTTAAAGTATATTTAAAACTTCCATCTGGTAATTTAAGTTCATAATCATCTGTTAAATAATTTTGGAAAAATTTCATTATAAGTTCTATTTCTCTAATTTTACCACTAGCATCTAAATTGAAACATTTATTTAATTCTCTACTATAACCAGGTTGTTCTACTATTGTACTTAAATTAAGTTCACTAGTATTATAATAAGAAAGCACTGAGAATATTTGATCTCTTATTTGAGAAGATTCTCTACCACTTGATAAAATATCAAGGATAGCTCTAGCTATAATATCATTTTTTATTTTTAAAACTTCTTCTTCTTCTCTACCAAATATTGTAACTAATTTTAAAGCTTTTTCTATTATTGGAAGTTGAGAATGTTTAGTAGCACCTAAAAGCAACGCAATATCATCTACACTAAGAAGCCATATTGGGATTCTTAAAAAATCTCCATCTGTAGCATTTGGGTTTGTTGTATATGCTTTAAAGCTAATTTCAGGAACTTTTTCATTTAACTTAGTAAATGCACTATGATATTCTCCATATGCATCAAACATAAAAATACTTGATTTGTATGGTACATGTCTTTCCTTTGAAAATAAATTTTGAATTATTCTTGAAACACTACTTGATTTTCCACTACCAGTTGAACCAAATATAGCAAAATGTTCACTAAAAAAATCATTTATATCTACACATACATCTACACCATCATATATAGTACTTTTACCTATATATAAGTGTTTATTTTCTATGTAATCTCCAACACTGATCATACTTTTTACTTTTTCTTTTGAAACTAATTTTATTACCGATCCAAATGATGGTTTTCTAATAACACCAAATACAAATTTATCATTGATTATTTCACCTAATAAATTAATATCTGCAGTATCTTTTTTTACATTTGTAATTTCACCAATATAGTTATTATTAACATCTTGCATACTTACAAGTAAATTTGATAAACTTTGAAATTTATCTACTTCTACTTCTAATTTAATTGTAACTACATTTTCTTCTATAGAGATTATTTTTCCTAGCATACTATCACCTATTATAATTATAACCTTTTTTAGATAAAAAAAAAAGTCTATATTAAACTTTTTCTTGTATAAACATCCACATTATCTAATGTATAAATTATTATTTGTGTTTTTTTTACTACTTTTATAAAACCTAATCCATTTATAACTATATCATTATCATCTTCTACATCAATGATATGTTTTTTTAAATTAGTTAGTTTATCACTTTCTTTATATATTCTTAAAAATTCTAAATTATTTGATACATAAAATGTTAAACTATTTTTTTCTTCTACATCTACTCTAAGTAAATCTTCTATTATAATAGATTGTTTTGTTTTTATTTGATATGTTTTTGGTTTTATTTCATTACTAGGTATTATTTTTTTTAATCTATTTACTTCTACATAGTCTATAATATTACCTTCATCTAATAATCCAGGTGTATCTATTAATTTAAAATCATCTAACTCAATTTCTATTGTATTTAATGTTGTCGAAGGTAAGAAACTTGTTGTTATATTTGATTCTTTATTAGAATAATTATATATAAGTTTATTTATCATAGATGATTTACCTGCATTAGTAAATCCTATTACATATACATTATCTGTTTTATATTTTTTTATTTTAGAATAAAGTAAATCAAAATTATAATTATTTTTACTGCTTATTATTACTTTATCTATAACATTTAATTTATAATTATTAAAATATTCATTTATATTTTTATCATATACAGATAAAGGTAATATATCTCTTTTAGTTAATACTAATAATACTTTATTATTTAAATATTTACTTATTAATTCTAAATCTTTAGATATATTAAATAAATCTACTACTAATACAACTAAACTATCAGTTTTTGAAATGTTTTCTAATATTGGAATATAATCTTCATTAGTTTTATCTACTAATTTATAATCATTATAATTTTTTATTCTAAAACATCTTTCACAATATTTAGAATCTAAATTTCTAGTATAACCTACTTTATCTTTAAATTCATTTTGTAAATTTGCTCCACAACCAATACATTTATTCATAATATTTTCCTTTTTTAAATAAATTATTATCTCTTAATTTTTGCATTATTCTTCTTTCTCTAAAACGATTTGGTTTAGTAAAGAATGGATCTGTAGGTTCAAGTGGTGTTGTTAAAATAGTTGTTATACCAGCCCTATTACCACCTAAAATATCAGTTAATATTTGATCTCCTATAATAGCAACTTCATTTTCATCTAATTTATACATTTTTAACACTTTTAAGAAATTTTTTACTTTAGGTTTTCTAGCACTACCAAATATATCTACATTTAACTCTTCCTTAAATTTTTTTAAGCGCATTTTTGGACTATTTGAAAAAATTATTATTTTAAATCCTTTTTGTTTTAATTTATAAAAAAGTTCTTTTGTTTCTATTCTTGGTTCTTTTTCTTTAAAAGGTACAATTGTATTATCTAAATCAAATAAAAGACATTTTATTCCTAATTCTTTTAATTTATCATAGTTAATTTTATATATATTTTCTTGATATACATCTGGTAAATACTTCTCCATATTTGAACCCTCCATACTAGATATTATAACATATATATACTATAAAAAAAAAGAGTTTTAAAACTCTTTATAACATTTTTTGTTTTATATTTGTGTCTTCCCAAAGATTATTTGGATACTCACCATCTTCAACTAATTTTCTTAATGAATTTCTTACATTTTCAGTATCTTCTTTATATGTAACTCCATACCAAGTTGCAGTTGTTTTAAGTACATCTGTACTAGCAAATCCTTCATTAATAGCATCCAATAATACATCTGGTATTAAGAATTCACATTTTTCTAAATCATTCTTATTTTCTTCTAAGAATTTTGGAAATTTATCTTCAATATATTTAAATATACTTGGTGTAAATAATAACATATTCATAGAAACTGTTGTATCTTCACTAACCATAAATGCATCACTTCCATTTAAAGGAGTTGCTACTATACCATCTTCTGTTTTTTCTACAATACTTTCTGTTATTTTAACTAAATTATTTCCTTCTACTTCACAAACACCTCTTTTTACAGAACCATTTTCTGTAATAGTGTTTTTTACTAAATATCCAACCATTCCATATTTATTATCAGCATCTAAACTTTTTAAAAAATTAGCTGATTTAACAAATGCATCTCTTCCATAGAAATCATCTGCATTTATTATCATAAATGGTTCATTAACTTTGTCTTTGCAACAAAGTATAGCATGCGCTGTACCAAATGGTTTTTCTCTAGTTGCAGGTATTTCTACAGGTACATTGTCATTTTTTTGGAAACAATATTCTACTTTTACATGTGGTTCTACCCTAGCACCTATTGTTTCTTTAAATACTTCATAGTTTTCTTCTTTTATTAAAAATACTATTTTATTAAAACCTGCTTTTACAGCATCATATACTGAATAATCAATTATAAATTCATCATTTGGTCCCATTGGAGCAATTTGTTTAAGTCCTCCAAATCTACTACCCATACCGGCAGCTAAAATTACAAGTGTTATATCTTTATTCATAAAATCCTCCTATTGATCGTGTTTATGTAATGCTTTCCAAGTTAAACTAAATACTAATAGTCCACCTAAGAATAATCCAATCATTAGTGCTGGACTACTATTATTAATTATCCAATCTCTAAAATTATCACTTATTTTTTCTAAACTTTCCCATAAACTTAAAACCATATTATCCTACCTTTCTAATTACTTTATGACCTTTTATAAATGTTTTTATTCCATATTCATGACTAAATGCGACATCAAGTGTTTTATCTTTTATACCTACAATAACACCTATTCCATAAATATCATGTTCTACTTTTTCACCTAAAGTATATTCTAAGTTTTCATCTACATAGTCTTCTTTAACTATCTTATCAGTTACACCTTTTTCTTCTTCTAAATTTTCTTTATTTATTTCATTAATAAATCTGCTTGGTAAATTACTATTTTCATTACCATAAAGCATTCTTCTTTTAGCATTTACAAGTTCTAATCTTTTTCTAGCTCTAGTAACTGCTACATAGAAAAGTCTTCTCTCTTCTTCTATTTCTTCATGACTCATTAAAGAATTAGTATGTGGAAATATTCCTTCTTCAAGTCCTATTATAAAGACATTATCAAATTCTAATCCCTTAGCTGAATGCACTGTCATTAAAGTTACTAAATCTGTATTTTCATTATGTTCTTCCATATCAGCAACTAGACTTATCTCTTCTAGGAATGCTTGTAATGATATTATACCATATTTTTCTTCAAAGTTCTTAGTAATTGATTTAAATTCTTCTAAGTTTTCTAATCTTATATCTGCTTCTAATGTTTTTTCACTTTCTAATTCTAATTTAATACCTGTTTTATCTAGTATTACGTCTATCAATTCTGTTAATGATGAATCTTTTTCTAATTCTTTTATTTCTTCTATTAGTTTTTTAAATTCTAATTCTTTACCACCATTAATAGCATCATATAAACTAGTGTTATTAGAGCGAGCCATTATTTCTAAATTTTCTATTGTTTTAGCACCGATTCCTCTTTTAGGGACATTTATTACTCTAAGTAAACTTGTATCATCATCATTATTATAAATTAATTTTAAATATGCTATTAAATCTTTAATTTCTTTTCTTTTATAAAAGAAGAAACTTCCTACTACTTTATACGGAATATTTTCTTTTAATAATGCTTCTTCCATGTTTCTAGATTGAGCATTAGTTCTATATAATACAGCTATATCAGATTTATTTATTCCATTTACAAGTAGATTCTTTATTTCATTTACAACATGATATGCTTCATCTTTTTCATTTTGTGATTTATAATATTTTACTTTTGAACCTTCTTCATTTTGTGTCCATAAATTTTTATCTTTTCTATTAACATTATTTTTAATAATATCATTAGCAACATTAAGTATATATTTAGTTGATCTATAATTTTCTTCTAATAATACTATTTTTGTATCTTTATAATCTTTTTCAAAATTTAAAATATTTCTATAATTAGCACCTCTAAATGAATATATTGATTGTGATTCATCACCTACTACACATATATTTTTATATTTAGCACTTATCATTTTAACTAATATATATTGTGCTTCATTTGTATCTTGATATTCATCTACCAATACATATTTAAATCTTTCTTGATATTCTTTTAATACACTAGGATTTTCTCTAAATAATTTAATAGGTAATATAAGTAAATCATCAAAATCAAGTGAATTACTATTTATTAATCTCTCCTCGTATCTTCTATATACTTCTAATACTTTTTCTTCAAAATCTGTATTAGCATATCTACTATAACTATCTGGATCTAATAATTCATTTTTAGCTCCACTTATTCTATTTTTTATAGCTTTTGGATTATAGTTTTTAGGATCTAAATCTAATTCTTTACTTATCTTTTTAATAATAGTTAATGAGTCATCACTATCTATTATAGTGAAATTAGATTTATAACCTAATAAGTTATAATGCTTTCTAAGTATTGATAGTCCAAATGAATGGAATGTTGATATTTGCATTCCATAATAGTCATACCCTAACATACCAATTATTCTTTCTTTCATTTCACGTGCTGCTTTATTAGTAAATGTGATTGCTAGAATGTTTTCTGCATCTACTTTTAATTCCTTTATTAAATAAGCTATTCTAGTTGTTAAAACGCGAGTTTTCCCTGAACCTGCACCCGCTAAAACTAGAAGTGGCCCTTCTGTATTTATTACTGCTTCTTTTTGTTCTTTATTTAATGTATCTAAGTTCATTCTACCACCTATCTTATTTTATCATATTTTAGTTATTAATACACACTTTAATAAAAAATTATTTTATATTATAGTAGGTGATTATATGTTTAAAAACTTATATAATGATGCTTTAAATATTAAAGATAAAGATCCTGCTTGTAGAAATATTTTAGAAGTCATATTATTATATCCTGGTTTTCATGCCTTATTTTTCCATAGAATAGCTCACTTTTTTTATAAATATAAATTCTTTTTTATAGCTAGATTAATATCACAAATATCTAGATTTTTAACTTTAATTGAAATACATCCAGGAGCTATTATCGGTAAAAATTTATTTATTGATCACGGATGTGGTATTGTTATTGGAGAAACATGCACTATAGGAAATAATTGTACTATATATCACTCTGTAACATTAGGAGGAACTGGTAAGGATAAATATAAAAGACATCCTGATGTTGGAGATAATGTTATGATAGGAGCTGGTTCTAAAATATTAGGTCCTATTAAAATAGGAAACAATGTTAAAATTGGAGCTGGAAGTGTTGTTGTTAAAGATGTAGAAGATAATACTACTATTATGGGTAATTATGCGAATTGTTTAAAAGGGAAAGAGTGCAAACAAAAGAAATAGCTATTCTGCTATTTCTTTATATTTGATATGGATTACTTGGTGTCCCATTTCCACCTAAAATTGGTAATTTAGATTTTACTACAATCACTGGACGGAGACCCAAACTCTTAGATACACCACCATAATCAGTAGCGTTACCCAGACTGTATACATACCAAGCACGTGAATTATAAATATATTTACTCATTGTCCAATATGTAGTCGCATTAACAAAAGTACTTTCAGTAGTATAATTTTTTGTTAATATTGTTGAAGACTGATTTGATAGCATTTCTCCTGCTCTTATTAATCCTACTTTAGCTGATACTCCATCGGTTTGTTCTAATGCATATGTATATTTAACATGATCCATTGCATCTCCTTGATACCATATTGTTTCTAATATTTTATCTGAATCAGAAAGACCTAATGATACTAAAACATCTTCGTTTAGTTTTTTACCTATTCCTGAATCTAATGTAAAAGTATAATTACTTCCATAACTCATTGTATATGATTTTCCTATTGTTTCTTCATAATAACCATCTAATATTAATTTTAATTTATCACTTTCTTTACTCACAACTCTATATGTTTTTCCTTCTAAATTTACATATTCTCCACTCGTTGCATTTGTTCCTATTGTCCCAGTTATATCAGTACTTTTATTTTCAGAAAGTACAAAATAATCTAATGAAGTTCCACTTCCTTTTGTAATGACAGATGTAGAGACAACATTTATAATTGGACGAACTCCATAGGCAGCATTAGATACTCCTAGAATATCAGTACTGCCATTATAATTAATATACCATGCAAGAGATGCATTATAAGGTGTCATTGTCCAGAAAGATTGTTTTATATTTAAATAAGAATTCGAAGAGTTTGATAATAAATATTCATCTATCGAAATTGTTCCTACTTTTGCTGTTATATTTTGTCCACTTTTACATGTTGTTCTTGCTGTATCTATTGTTAATGAAATATCATTTGTTGTTTCACTACAAAAATATGTCCCATTACTTATTATTCCTTTTATATCACTTAAATTTTCATAAAAATAATCATTCAACCATTCATTAATATATCCCTTATTAGTTGAATATGTGAGACCAGTTCCTCCTTCTCCATATGCTATAGATGTTACACTTTCATCTGTTATTAACCTTACTGTGTTATCACTATTTATTCCCATGATTCTCCACATAAATCCGTTATACCATATATAATTATTTGTACTTGTCCCTTTTATATAGCATCCTCCCATATATTGATATGTCGTTCCATCTGTTTTACAGACACCATCTGTATATACTAAAGATTTTGCTCTATCTAATATCGGAGTCCCTTTAAGCGATTCTTTTTCTGTATCACTTTTTCTACATTTATCACTCTCAGTTGCTTCTGCTTCATTTCCGTAATATACAATATTAAAACCATCTATACATAAGTCTGCTTCTATTACTCTTCCTGATGCATCAACTTTAACATTTCCACTTGTTGGTTTCGTTCCTTTTACCTTTACAGCACTATTTATTTTTGTTACTGAATCTGAAGTTATTCTATCATATTTATTATTTAATTGTGCCATTGAATTATTATAATCTATTGCTTCTATATATCCGTATGCTGAGTCTACTGCTGCACTCTTTCTTGCATCATTTATCATATTTAATATGATTGGTGTTGCGATTAATGCTATTATTGCTAGTATTACTATTACTGCTAATAATTCAATAAGTGTAAAACCTTTTTTATTTTTCATGATACCTCTCCTATTCTAGAAAATTATATAATAAAAAAATAGTTTATTCAACTATTTCTTTATACTTTGATTCAAATAAATCTTTTTCTTCTTCTGTTATTTCTACTTCTTCTAATTTAGGAAGTTCACTTGTACTTGATAATCCAAAGTAATCTAAAAATTTATCAGTTACACCATATAATATAGGTCTACCTGGAGCTTCACTTCTACCCTTTTCTTCAATTAAATCTCTTGAAGCTAATTTTCTAATCATATGACTACTACTGATTCCTCTTATTTCATCTACAGTTACTCTTGTAATAGGCTCATTATAAGCTATTATAGCAAGTGTTTCTAAGGCAGCTTGACTAAGTTCTGTATCTTCTATTTCTACTAGTTTTTCATAATAATTTTTATGTTCTTCTTTAGTAGTTAGTTTTAATTTATTACCTAGTACTTTTAAAGTTATACCTCTATTAGCTTCAGTATATAGTAAAGTTAAGTCTGCAACTAATTCTTTTAATTTATTATCATCTATTTCTAATAATTCTTTTATTTGATTTATAGATATTCCATCTTCTCCTACTACAAATAAAAGTCCTTCTAATACTCCTGTTAAATTCATTTTATTCACCTCTATATGAAAGATAAATTTTATCAAAATTATCTTCTTGTTTTATTTCTAATTCTTGTTTTCTTGCTAAATTAAGGATTGATAAGAAAGTTACTACTACATAATCTTTTTTATATACTTCAAATAATTCTTCAAAATTAATATTTTTCTTTTTTCTTAATATAGTTCTTATTTCATCACTACGTTCTTTAACTGAATATTCTTTTGTACTTATTTTTGTATTTAAAGGTTTTTCTTCTTGTTTTCTTGCTAAAAATTTTGAGAATGCATCTAATAATTTATCTAAATCTACATCTCCTAAATCTAATTCTTCATCTTCACTTCTATAAGAACTTAAATCTTCTACACTCTTAGTAAAATAATTTTTTCTATTTTCTTCTAATTCTTTAAATTCTCCTGTTACTTCTTTATATCTTTTATATTCAATTAATCTATTAATTAAAGTTTCTCTCGGATCTTCTTCCTCTTCTAAATCTACTTCTTTTCTCGGAAGTAATATAGCTGATTTTATTTCAAGAAGTTCTGCTGCCATAATTAAATATTCACTAGCAACATTTAAATTCATTTCTTCCATTTGATTTATAAACTCAAGATATTGTTTTGTTATTTCTTCTATACTTATATCTCTAATATCTACATCTTCTTTTTTTATTAAATGAAGAAGTAAATCCATAGGACCTTCAAAATCATTTATAGTAACTTTATAATCCATAATATCACCACTATTTAATTATATCATAAATAATAAAAAAAACTCAAATAAGAGTTTTTTACATTAAATCTGATAAATATGGTAATAAGAATATAAATATTAACATTAATACTGCTAAAAATATAATAAACTTAATATTAGCATTTTCATCTGCATTTAAATCCGCTTTTTCATTACTAGCATACCCATATTTTGGTTTTTCTTCTTCTACTTGTTGCATTGGCATACCTGGTATTGGTTGTGCTTGTTGCATTTGTTCTTCTGGAACATTTACTCCAAACACATCTGATGGTGTTTGAACGACTTCATCTTCTTCTATATCAAGTACTGGTACAGCATTTATATCCGGTTGCATTTGAGGTGCTTCATTGTATGCTGGCATTTCTGATTGTACTTGTGGTACTTCATTGTATGCTGACATTGGTTGTACTTGTGGTACTTCATTGTATGCTGGTATTTCTGGTTGTACTTGTGGTACTTCATTGTATACTGGCATTGATTGCACTTGAGGTACTTCGTTATACGCTGGCATTTCTGGTTGCACTTGAGGTACTTCGTTATACGCTGGCATTTCTGGTTGTACTTGTGGTACTTCGTTATATGCTGGCATTGATTGTGATTGAGATACTTCATTATATGTTGGCATTGGTGCAAAATTATCATCATCTGTCATAACAAATTGATTTGGTACTTGATTCATTTGAGTTTGTTGATACATATTTTGATCATTATTAACTTGATTTTGATTATTGTTAAAATTCATTACATTCATATTATTTCCATTATTATTTTCGTTCATACTATCAACCTCTCTTTATTATATCTATTAATTAGTATACCAAATTTTTCTAAAAAGTAAAAGCTTTTTTATTTAAATTGTTTCATATACATATTAAAATATGTACCTTTTTTATTAATAAGTTCATTATGATTTCCTATTTCTTTTATTTTTCCATTATCTAAAACTAATATTTTATCTGAATTTTTAATAGTTGAAAGTCTATGTGCAATAACAATAGATGTCTTATTTTTTAGTAATTTTTGAATTCCATTATATATATCTTTTTCTGTTTTTATATCAACACCACTTGTTGCTTCATCTAAAATTATTATTTTAGGATTTTTTATTATACATCTTACTATCGATAATAATTGTTTTTCTCCAATAGATAAATTATTTGCATCATTCTCTATTTCAGTATAATAACCATTAGGTAATTTTTCTATAAATTTAGAAACTCCTATATCTTCACATATTTTGATTACTTTTTTATCATCTATAGTTCTTCCATATTTTATATTTTCCATTATTGTACCTTTAAAAAGATAAGTATCTTGAAGAACTAAGCCAATATTATCTCTAATTTTTTTTTTATCTATATCATTTATATTAATATTATCAATTAATATATTTCCTTTATATATATCATAAAATTTTTCTATTAAACTTATTATTGTTGTTTTTCCACTACCTGTTTCTCCTACAATAGCAAGTTTTTCACCTTTATTTATTTTAAAGCTAATATTTTTTAATATATCTTTTTTATCATATTTGAAATATATATTTTTAAATTCAATGTTTCCTTTTATATCTAATTTTATCTTTCCATTATTTTCTATTTTTTCTTCTAAAATGTTATCAATTCTTTTTAAACCTGCCATTGCTTCGCCTATTGTTCCAATTAAAGAAGATATATCATTTATAGGACTTCTAAACATAGAAGCGTATGATAAGAAAGCTACTATTTCTCCTATAGTAGTATTATTTTTTAAAACAAGTATAGCACCTACACCTATAATTAATATATTACTTAAATTATTAATAATTAAATTTATAGGTAATATTAAATAAGAATATATACTTGATTTTATAGAGATATCTCTATATTTTTTATTTGTTTTATCAAATTTATTTATAAAATATTGTTGTTTTTCTAGTGATTTAATTGTTTTTATACTACTTACTATTTCTTCTGAATCACTCGTTAATTCTCCTAATGTTTCTTGTAATTTATTAAAATATTCATTCATTTTTTTACTCATTTTCATAACTATTATAAAGAATAATGGTACTGATAATACTACTATAATAGATAGTGTAATATTCATATAAAACATTATAAATGTTACTCCTATAAGCGTTATAACACTACTTATTATAGTTGTTATTACTTCTTGTAAACATTCATTTATTTTATCTATATCATTTGTTAAAATACTCATCATATTACCTTTATCATTTTTATCAAAATAACTAACAGGTAATTTTTCTAAATGATTAAATGTATCTTTTCTTATTTTATAAATAATATCTTCTACATTATTAATGATTATGCGATTAAGTATTATATTTAATATGAAATTAATAATATAAATAACTAATAAAAAGATAATTAAATATATTATTTTTTTATTTATATGATCTATTATATAACCTATAATATAAGGTATAATAACACTTATAATTGTACTAAATAAAGTTAATATACTAATTAATATAATTACTTTTTTATTTAAATATGAAAATAGTTTATTCATTATAATACCTCCCCTATATTAGATAATTCTATATAAGTTTGGTTATTTAATAAATCTTCATGTTTACCTATTTGTTCTATTTTTCCATTATTAAGTAATATTATTTTATCAAAATCTTTAATACTAGAAATTCTATTAGTAACATATATAATTGTTTTATCTTTATATTCTTTTAATAAATTATCTATAACTTTATTCTCTGTTTTCAAATCCAGAGCACTCATAGAATCATCTAATACTAATATATCAAAATCATTAATTATACTTCTTGTAAGTATTAATCTTTGTTTTTCTCCACCACTTAAATTTTTTCCATTTTGTTCTACTTTAAATTTTAAATTATTTTCTTTTTTATTTATAACTTTATCAAATAAGGTTATTTTTGTATATCTAGAAACATCTTTTTTCTTTTTAAAAGTTATATTATTTATTATTGTATCTTTAAATACATTAGATTTTTGATTTATAATTAATACTTTTTCTTTTAAATAATTTAAATCATAATCTTTTATACTAATAGAGTCTATTAATATTTCTCCTTTTAATATTTCATAATTTCTATTAAGTAAATTTATTAATGTAGATTTACCACTACCACTTTCTCCTATAATCGCAACTTTTTCTTTTGCTTTTATATTTAAATTTATATTTTCTAAATTATACTTTTCATTATATGAAAAGTATACATCTTTAAATTCTATATCACCTTTTATTTTACTTTTTATTCCATTATTTCTATATTCTTCTTTTATATTTAACAGTTTATTTATTCTTTTAATTGATACGCTACTTTCAATAACAAGTAAGAAAATCATAGAGGTTGATATTATAGATTGTAACAATAAATTAATATATTCTATAAAAGCAGTTACATTTCCTATTAAAAAATTACCATTTTCTATTTCTATTTTAGACATTATTAATATTATAATAGTTGTTATATTTATTATAAATATTATTATAGGCATCATTAAAGAAAGTGTTAGTAAAGCTTTTTTATTTATATCTTTAAATTTTTTATTTTTCTTATCAAATTTATTCATTTCGTATTTTTCATTTGATTCTGATTTTACCAATTTTATATTATTTATATTTTCTCTTATATTACTATTTATATCATCTAATGTTTCATTAGTTAAATTAAAATAAGGAAATGTTTTTCTTACAAATATAACACTTATAATAATTATTATTGGTATTATTATAAGTAAGATAGATGACATTTTAATACTAATAGTTAAACATAAGAAAATACTTCCTATTATAATTAAAGGAACTTTTACTAATAATTTTAATACTAAAAATATAATATTTTCAATAGCAGATATATCATTTGTTAGGAGTGTTATAACGTGTCCTATATTTAATTTATCTACTTCTTTATATTCAATATTTAATATTTTTTTTACTATTTTATCTCTTATATGATATCCAACATTATTACTAATTTTAGACGCTAAAAAAGTACTTACAATACTACCAATTATTCCAATTAATAATATAATAAGCATTATTATTATGTTTTTAATAATATAGTTTATATCACTATTTAAAATTCCCACATTAATGGTATCCGACAATATAATTGGTGATAATAAATCTGATATTATTTCTAGTATTACACATACTACACATATAAATATTAAGAATTTGTACTGCCTAAGAAATGAAATTATTCTATTTCTTTTCAACTTCAACACTTCCTTTAGGGTACTACTTTATTAAATAGTAAACTATTATTTTTTCAAAGTCAATAATTTTATTTTAAATTAATATATATTTTGATGAAAATATTCTATCATCACTACAGTATTCCATTACAAAATCATTTTCTTTTTTACATATAATAATTCCTATTGTTTGATTCATATTTATCTTTCTTATATTTTTATCTATATAATTCATATATTTTTTTATTTGACCTATATATTCAGCTTTTAATTCTGTTATTTTAAGTTCTATAACTACATAACAATTAAACTCTATATTAAATAAAAGTAAATCTATATAATTATATCTATCTCCTATTTTTATTTTATATTCATTACCGACATATGTAAAATTATCTCCTAATTCAGTTAAAAAATTATCTAAATCTTCTAATATTAATTGTTTTAATATTTTTTCACTTATTATTTCATATCCTTTATTCTTAATAATTATTGGATTTTTAATTAAATCTTCTATATTTATTTCCTCTTTATTATTCAATTTTAATTTAGTATTTTCATCTAATCTTTCATATTCATTTAATTTAATTTTTTGTATTAAAATTCTTTTACTCAAATTATTTTTAATACATTCATTTATATAATAATTTCTTTTATTTTCATCTTTTATGGATAACAATATTGTATAATGACTCCATGTCAATTGGTCAACCATCGGTTGACCTTTTTCAATTAATAAATAAAATTGCCTCATATATTTAAGATTTGTAGTTGAATATCCTTTTCCTAACTCTTCTGTCAATCTTTTAGAATACTCTTTTATTATGGAATCTCCATAATGTTTACCTGCATCAAAAAGGATTTTACCAACTTTATAATATGTTTCTAAATCATTTCTATTTTTACTATAATCTTTTACTTTCTTATATATTTCGTTATTTATAAGTTCTTGTTTTATATTATCGTAGTAATTCATAATTACCTCCTTATTATTATCTTACTAGATAAATTTATAAAACCCTTTTTATACAAAAAAAATAACTGATAAAATCAGTTATTCAAACATACCCATATAGTATTTTTTCTTACCTCTTCTTACAACTATAGCTTTACCTTCTATAGCTTTATCTTTAGAAATAATTTCATTTTCATCTGTTACTTTATCTCCATTTATTAAAATAGATCCAGCACTAATAAATTCTCTTGCTTCTCTTCTACTTGATGCAATACCATTATTAACAAGTAAATCTATTAAAGTATATTCATTATCTATTTTAAAACTTGGAATATCTTTAAATGCACTTTCTATTTCATCTAATTTTAATTCTTTTATATTTCCACTAAATAAAGCTTCACTTATTTTTAATGCTTTATCGTATTCTTCTTTTCCATGTAAGAATGTAATAACACATTCAGCAAGTTTCTTTTGAGCCATTCTAAGTTCTGGCTTTTCGTTATGTTCTTTTTCAATAGTTTCTATTTCTTCTTTTGATAAGAAAGTAAATACTTTTAAGTAATCTATTATTTTTTCATCTTCAGCATTTATTAAAAATTGATATAATTCATATCCTGAAGTTTTATTTTTATCTAACCATAAAGCATTACCTTCTGATTTACCAAATTTTTTACCAGATGAATCAGTAACTAATGGCATTGTAAATGCATATGCTTCATTACCTGTTTTCTTTCTAATTAAATCTACACCTGCAGTAATATTTCCCCATTGATCTGAACCTGCAACTTGTAAAGTACAGTTTTTTGTTTCATATAAATGTAAGAAATCTAATGCTTGCATTATCATATAAGAAAATTCTGTATATGTTATTCCTGTTTCTAATCTTCTTCTTATAATATCTTTATCTAACATATAATTGATATTAAAGAATTTACCATAATCTCTTAAGAAATCAATAAAATTAATATCTTTTGACCAATCGTAGTTATTAACTACTTCAAAACCAAATAAATCTTCTGCTTGTTTAGTTAATCCTTTAATATTAAATTCTATTTCTTCAATAGTTTTCATTTCTCTTTCAGTAGTAGGTCTAGGATCTCCAATTCGCCCTGTTGCTCCTCCTATTAAAAGAATTGGCTTATGTCCTGCATCAGCAAGTCTTTTTGATATTAAAAAACTTGATAGATGTCCTAAATGCATAGAATCAGCAGTTGGATCTGTTCCTATATAAAAAGTTAATTTTTCATTGTTTAATTTATCTTCTAATTCTGGACTTGTTATATCCTTAATAAGTCCTCTCCATTTTAATTCTTCAAATAATGTCATATTATTCTTCTCCCTTCATTATTTCTACACCATTACTAGTTCCTAGTCTTGTAGCACCTTCATTAATCATAGCATTGGCATCTTCGAATGTTTTGATACCTCCGCTAGCTTTTATTTCTAACACTTCACTTTTATGTTCATTCATAATTTCTACATCTCTTAAACTAGCTCCTCTAGTTCCAAATCCTGTAGATGTTTTAATAAAATTTACAAATGTTTCATTACATATTTCTGTCATTTTTATTATTTCATCTTCTTCTAAATAACATGTTTCGATTATAACTTTTAAGATATGTCCATCTATAGAATCTCTTATTTCTTCTATTTCTTCTTTAATATAATCATAATCTTTATTTTTTAAAGCTGATATATTTATTACCATATCTATTTCATCTGCACCATTTTCAATAGCATTTATAGCTTCAAATACTTTTGTTTCTTTTGTACTATATCCATTTGGAAATCCTATTACTGTACATACAGATACAGTAGAATCCTTTAGTAAATTTTTAGCTAAACTTACATAATAAGGTGCAACACATACTGAAGCAAAATGATAATTAACCGCTTCATCACATAATTTTTCTATATCTTTTAAAGTAGATACCACTTTTAAATTTGTATGATCTATATAACTATTTAATTCCATAAATACCTCCTATAATATATTTTTAAGTTCATATAAATTATTTATAATTTTATATTCTTTTTCTTCTTTTATTTTATCTAGTAAATCAACTAGAATAACATTCATTCCTATATTTAAAGCACCTTCTATATCATATGGAATACTATCTCCTATCATAATACATTCTTCTGGTTTATGACTTCCAATTGCTTTATAAAAAGCTTCACTAGATGGTTTTAAAGGAACTATATCTCCACCATAAAATTCTTTAAAATAAATATCTATACCTAATTTTTTTAATCTCCCAATTTGAGGTTCTACATAATAATTTGTTAACATAACTAATTCATATTTGCTACTTAAATATTTAAATAACCCAATAAATTTTTCATCTTTTTCTGGAGCTATTTCTTTTTGATATTCTAACAATTTATCAATAAAATCAATATTTAAATTTAAATTACATTCTTTATTTATATCATTTAATAAATGATTTTTATCCATTCTATTATATACTTTTTCTTGCACTTCAATAATATTATCAATAATTTTATAATCTACATTTAAATTATATTCTTTCATAACTTTTTTTAAAGCAATTGTATATTCTTCTTTCCATAAAATAATTGTATTATCTACATCTATAACTAAACGTTTTATCATAATACCTCCTAATAAAAAAATCACTATAAATATAAGGACGAATTAATCGCGGTACCACCTTATTTCATAATGATTATGCACTTTAATTTATAACGGAATTATCCGATTTAATTCAAAATACGTAATTCATTATCTTATCTTGATTAACTTTCATCACCCGTTAATTTTCTAATTACTAATAAAATAATTACTTCATATTTATCTCAATTAATTACTAATATTATAATATTTTTCTTATTATTTTTCAATATCTTCTTTATGAATTTCTTCAATTATATTTTCTATTTTTTTACCATAATCTATTGATTCATCATATACAAATTCAAGTTCTGGAGTATGTCTTATTTCTACTCTATCCATTAATTCTCTTCTAATAAATCCTGCAGCATTTTTTAAAGCTTTTTTTGTTGATTCTTTTTTTGAATCATCTAATACAGTATAATATACTTTAGCAAAACTTAAATCATTTGTTACATGACAATCTGTTACTGTTACAAATTTGATATCTTGATCTTTTACTTCATTCGCAAGTATATAACTTATTTCTTTCACAAGATTACTTGCTATTCTATCTATTTTAACACTCATATTATCACCTCTGTACAATTATTATATAATAATAATTTGTTTTTTACAACAAAAGACTATTAATATAATAGTCTTTTTATCTACATTTATTTTTAACCTCCTAGAAGTTTACTCTTATAAAAATTATATATATAATTTTTATTTAAATAATAACTATAATGTAATCCATCTTCACAATTATAAAATTTTCCTGAACTGTTTTTACAATAAGAAGTTATTACAAACCTAGGCTGTCCTGCTGCATCAGCAGCTTTAAACCAAGTATTAAATTGAGAATGAGAATCTATATATTTATTACCAAAATGTTGTTTCATATATCTATTATAACTATTTATAGAAGCATTAGTTCTCTTATTAGTTTTATTTATAGAACTTGAATAAACATTAAGAAGTCCCTCATTTATTGGATTACCGGAGATAAAATATAAATTAAGACTTATAATACTACCACCTTTTTTCCAATAACTTGTTGTGGATTTTGAATCAACAATTACCTTTTGGTTTGATTTTAATAAATTATTATAAATATTAATATATTTTGCAGAAGCTTGATCAGCTGAATCATAATTTAAATCATTGACACCCAAATTAGTAGCTATTTTTACATCATAATAAATGTTTTTTCTAGATAAATTATTAATTAAATAATGAACTTGATAAGCTCCAGAATCAAAATCTCTTCCTACTTTACCAACTAGCCAGTCTTTACTAGCTCCAGATTTTGCAACTGCATAAACCTCTTTATTTCCATAACTTTCTATATGATATATATCATCATATTTAGGTAATATTTTTTCCCCACCTACATGTCTTTGTAATTGATAAGTTCTAGAATCACCAAGTAAAATTAAAGCTGTTTTATAATTTGTACATGTTGCAACATTTCCGGCTTTATCCTTTACAGCTACAGTTACTTTAGTACCTCTTTTAATATTATAAACATTTCCTGAATAATATTTTGAATTATTATATGAATAACCATAAATTCCAGATAAGGAATCATTTGAAGTAACCGTTAATGTATCTTTATCACTTCCTAAAGTCATTTTAACTGAACAACTAGGTTTAATGCGATCTACATTAAAATAGTATGGATTAGACCAATCACTTTTGTTTCCAGCTTTATCTACTGATCTGATACAAAAAGTTCCTTTATAACTAGTTTGGTTTCCTGATGGATAATAATATCCTGTATTTCTTATATTATTCGTTTTCTTTCCAGTACAATTTGCAGAATATTCATAATGATCTACACCTGAATAATTATCAGTTGCTTTATAATTTCCCCACCATACTTTATAATTTCTGTATGATTTTGTATTTGAAATTTTTTCACCATTTGAATTATATTTTTTTATTTCAGATGTTGGAACGGTTGGGTTTCCTATATCAACTTTAAGTGAAATACTACACTTATAAACTTTACCATCAGTATATTTAACATATCCATAATATTTTTTTTGATTATGACTACTAGTTATACTTAATTGTTTTTTCTTATTATAAGAAGTTGAACTAGAAGTTGTAAGTCCATATGTAGAAACTTTTGACCCAGTAATTTCCATAGATAATTTTACCTTTGAAATATACCAATTATTATTTCCTAATGTACCGTTAGTAACTTTAATTTTACATCCTCTATTATTTGTAGTACTACTACTCGAACTATTATTCTTGTTTGAAATATTACTACTCGAACTATTATTCTTGTTTGAACTATTACTACTTAAATTATTGTTTTTATTTGAACTGTTACTACTTGAATTATTACTATTTGAGTTATTGTCTTTATTTGAATTATTAATACTTGTATTATTATTCTTATTTGAACTATTACTACTTGTATTATTATTCTTATTTGAACTATTACTACTTGTATTATTATTCTTATTTGAACTATTACTACTTGAATTATTATTCTTATTTGAACTGTTATTATTTGAATTATTGTTTTTATTTGAACTATTACTACTTGTATTATTATTCTTATTTGAACTATTGCTACTTGAATTATTATTCTTATTTGAACTATTATTTTTATTTGAAGTATTTGTCATTTCAAGAATTTCTTTTTCTGAACAATAATATTCTTTTACTTTTTCTGAACATTTTTTTCCAGTCTTCTTATCCGAAATAACAGTCTTTACAGAATATTTATTTTCACCGTTATTACATCCAGTTTCTTCTTTACTTTCTACTGTTTCTTTTTTACATTCTTCATAAATTCTATATTTTTTTGTAAATGTTTCAATTTCACCATCTTTGTAATATACAAAAATTTTTAATTCATGTAGTGATCCATCTAAAGTTGGCCTTAGCTCTATTTCTGAATTATTTTTTACAATCATTTCATTGTTATCAAAACTAACCACAACTCTATCTATTTCTCCATTATCATTATATTTTAATTTTAATTTATTAGAATTATAATTTGACAATTTACTATCTAAGTTAACATCTAATTTATTATAACGTTTGACAGTATTAAATGTGTTATAACCAATAATTATAATTACAACGATAATAGCAACTAAAATGAAAACCGTATTTTCTATAATAAAATCAATAATTTTTTTCATTTACTATCACCCTATCATATACAATATATTATCATATATTTAAATAATTTTTCAATAAAAAACTATTAACAATTTTGTTAATAGTTTTAATTTTATCTTTCTATTTCTACCATTTCGTATGCTTCTACAGTATCTCCAACTTTAATATCATTAAAGTTTTCAATAGTTATACCACATTCTAATCCTTTTTTAACTTCTTTGACAGTATCTTTTTCTCTTTGGATAGAACCTATATTACCATCATATACTACAACACCATCTCTTATAACTCTAGCTTTAGAATCTCTTTTAATTAATCCATCAGTTACATAAGATCCAGCAATTGTACCAACTTTAGAGAATTTAAATAATTGTCTTACTTCTGCAGTACCAAGTATTTTTTCTTCATAAATTGGTTCTAGCATACCTTTCATAGCTGCTTCTATTTCTTCAACAGCTTTATAAATAATATCATATAATCTTATTTCAACATTATTTTCTTTTGCATTATCTCTAATAGCATTTGAAGGTCTAACATTAAATCCTATAATAATAGCATTTGACGCCTTAGCAAGTACTATATCACTTTCAGTAATAGAACCTACACTACTTCTAATAACTTTAACTCTTACATCTTCAACTTCAATTTTTTCTAATGAGTTTTTAACTGCTTCACTAGAACCATGAACATCAGCCTTAATAATAACATTAATTTCTTTTAAACCTTCTCCAATTCTATTAAATAAGTCATCAAGTGTTACTGCTTCACTAGCTTTATTTTCTTTTAGTTTTTGAGCAACTTTTCTTTGATCACTAATATTATGAGCTTCTTTTTCTGTTTCAAAAGCCATAAATCTATCTCCAGCTTCTGGAACATCAGAAAGTCCTGTTATTTCAACTGGTCTTGATGGAGCAGCTTCAGTTATTTCTTTTCCTTGATCATTTTTTAAAGTTCTAACTTTACCATAACTTGTTCCAACAACAATTGGATCTCCAAGTCTTAAAGTACCATTTTGAATTAAAACTGTAGCAATTGTACCAACTTGCTTATCAAGTCTTGATTCAATAACTGTTCCAATTGCATATCTATTTGGATTAGCTTTATATTCTTCCATTTCAGCAACTAATAAGATATTTTCAAGTAGTTCATCAATACCTGTTCCTGCTTTAGCTGAAATATTTGTAAATATTGTATCTCCACCCCATGCTTCTGGAGTTAAACCATATTCAGCAAGCTCAGTCATAACTCTTTCAATATTAGCTTCTGGTTTATCTATTTTATTAATTGCTACTAATATTGGTACATTAGCAGCTTTAGCATGATCTATAGCTTCTTTTGTTTGAGGCATTACACCATCATCTGCAGCTACAATTATAATTACGATATCTGTAATACTAGCTCCACGAGCTCTCATTTCTGTAAATGCAGCATGTCCTGGAGTATCAATAAATGTTATTTTTTCTCCATTATGTTCAACTTGGTAAGCGCTAATAGCTTGTGTAATTCCACCAGCTTCTCCTAATGCTACACTTGTTTTTCTAATTGTATCAAGAAGTGTTGTTTTACCATGATCTACATGTCCCATAATAGTTACTACAGGAGCTCTTTTTACTAAGTCTTCTGCTTTATCATTAACAACGAATTCTTCAAAGTTAGCAACATCTACTGTTTCTTCTCTTTTTAATTCTTTTCCATATTCTGAAACAAGTATTTCTGTATTATCAAAATCTAAGCTATTATTAACATTTGCCATTATACCTAACATAAATAATTTTTTAATTAATTCTGTAGCAGGTACATTTAATTTATTAGCAATTTCTCCAACACGCATACCTTCTGTATAAATTACAACATTTTCATCTTGTTCAGTATTTGACTGTAATTTTTCTTTGTTTTTATACATTTCTTTTTTCTTAGTAGCTAATTCCTTTTTAGATACTTTAGGTACTACTTTTTTAGGTTTTACCTTTTGTTTAGAAATTGTTTCATCTAATCTAATATCTTCTTTTTTAGCAACTATTTCAGCTAATTCTTCTATTTCTTCTTCATCTATTACTTCGTCTATAACATTATCAAGTTCAATTATATCTTCTTCTTCAAGTAAATCTTCTTCACTATTTACATTGATTCCTAATTCTTTACATTTTTTTAGAATTTCTCCTACTTTTTTTCCTACATCTTCTGCATATTCCATAACTGACATCATAATATCACCTCTTTCTTATTATTTATCTTTATTCTAATAATTGAGAATATGATATATATTCTATTAAAATAAATTATAGATAGCTTCTTAATTCATCATATATTGAATCACTTACTTCTGTTTCTAAATGACGATTTAATTGTTTACTTTTTTGTGCTTTATTAATAACTTCTAAATCTTTTTTTAAATAAGCTCCTCTTCCATTAGCTTTACCTGTAATATCAACAATAACTTCACCTTCTGGTGTTCTTACAACTCTAATCAAATCCATTTTAGGACATTTTTCTTTTGTAATAACACAAGATCTCATTGGAATTTTTTTTTGTTTCATCTAATCACCTAAAATGTTAATTCCATCAGCTCTTGCTTGATCATAACTTTTAACATCAATTTTATAATGAGTTAATCTAGCAGCTAATCTAACATTTAATCCTTTTTTACCGATTGCTAATGAAAGATTTTCATCATCTACTATAACATATGCTTCTTTCTTTTCTTCATTTGTTATAAATACATGTAAATTTTTAGCTGGACTTAAAGCATTTTCTACAAATTTAGTAGCATCTTTATCATATGGAATGATATCTACTTTTTCTCCACCTAATTCATTTAAAATATTAGCTATTCTTGTTCCTCTTTCACCAATACATGAACCAACTGGATCTACGTTTGGATCTTCTGAATAAACAGCTATTTTTGTTCTATTTCCTGCATCACGAGCTACACTATATACAAGAATAATTCCTTCATTTATTTCAGGTATTTCAAGTTCAAATAATCTTTTAACAAATCCATAATGAGTTCTTGATAAAAGGATTAGAGGTCCTTTAGAATTGTTTTCTACTTTAGTAATATATACTTTTATAGAAGATCCCATTTTAATTTGTTCACCTGGTATTATTTCTGATTTAGAAAGGATACCTTGTGTTCTACCTAAATTAATGTAATAATTTCTTTCATCTTCCATTTCTACAATTCCTGTAGCAAGTTCATCTTGTTTATCAGCAAATTCTTCAATAATAACATTTCTTTCTGCTTCCCTTATTTTTTGAACTACTACTTGTTTTGCAGTAGAAGCTGCAACTCTACCAAAATCTTTTGGAGTTACTTCTTCTTCAATAGTTTCTCCTATTTTAATATCTGGAACTATTTTTTGTGCCTCTTCTAATGTTAAATGTATTTTTTCATCATATACAAATGGTAATACTGGTTCATCTTCTGCTTCTTCATCATCTTCATTAATAGTTGAAAAATCGATATCAGCAAAATTCTTATATTTATCTTCTTCTGCTCTATCAACTACTGTTTTAAATGAATATACTTTAATATCTCCAGTATCTCTATTAATGTCTACTCTAACATTTGAAAGTGAATTATAATTCTTTTTATATGCTGAAGTTAAAGCAAGTTCCATAGCTTCATATATAACTTCAGGATCTATACCTTTTTCTTTTACAAGTAAATCAACTGCTTTTTTAAATTCTTTACTATTCATCTTCTTCACTACCTTTCTCTTTTGAACATACATCTAATATGTAATTATCTTCTATAGGATCTGCTTCATCTAATATTGGATTAATTAAATTAGATACTGTAACACAATCTTCTACATCCATAATTCCTTCTTTGTCAATCACAACTCTAAGAAAATAGATACTTCCTTCTTTTTCATAGATAACTTCATCTAAGATATAACCATTGTTAGTTATAACTTCTTCAATTAGATTTTTAATTTTTACTTCTATACCCATAATACCTCCATACTATACTAAAGAGTGGGGACCACCCACTCTTTTTTTGTTAATATAATTATATCATAAAAAATAATTTTTAAAACCTTTTTTTATAAATTTTTAACATTTTATTATTTTACATGATATAATTATTATGGTGATAATATGGAAAACAAAAAAAATAGCAAAATAATCAATTACATTAAAAACGCAGCATTAGGATTTGCATGTTTAATTTTATATTTTGTAATACCTGATATTGAGTTAGAATTATTAAGTTTATTTAATGTAAATTATAGTGAAATGCCTACCATAATTAAAGTAATTTATTTAATAATTTGGGAAATTTTAACTATATGTATAATAATAGGAATATTAAATAAAAAAATCGCAAGAGATTTCAATAATATTAAAAAAAATCACAAAGAATACTATAAAAAATACTTTAAATTTTGGCTTATATCAGTTGCTGTCATGATGCTAAGTAATTTAATTATAAATACTATAATAACTGATGGAATAGCTGCAAATGAACAAACATTAAGAGATACATTTAAAATAAGTCCATTATATGTATTCTTCTCATCAGTTATATATGCTCCTTTAGTAGAAGAATTAGTATTTAGACAAAGTTTAAAAAATATTTTTCCTAACAAAATTTTATTTATAATAATATCAGGAATTATATTTGGTGGACTTCATGTAATTACAGGTTTTTCAGGACCAATTGACTTACTTTATTTAATACCTTATTGTGCTCCTGGATTTGCATTTGCATACATACTTGCAGATTCAGATAATATTTTTATACCAATATCTCTACACTTTATGCACAATGGTATCTTAATTGCATTACAATTTATTTTATTAATATTTTCATAATAGATGGGTGATAATATGAAAGAAAAACATACAGTTAGAAATATAATTATCTTTTTTGTAATTCTAACTTTAACAATAATTTGTATATTATTATATAGTAGATTTATAGCCACTAAAAATATACAAGTACATGAATATAAAATTGAAAACAAAAATTTTACAAATGAATATTATGGACTTAAAATAGTTCATATATCTGATATTCATTACGGAAGAATTACATTTGAAAATGAATTAAATGAACTTGTAAAAAAAGTTAACAAAACAAAACCAGATATTATTGTATTTACTGGTGACCTAGTAGATCAAGATACAAAAATGACAAATGAAAAAGCTGATAAAGTAGCATCTATTCTATCTAAATTAGAAGCAAGAATTGGCAAATATGCGATTAATGGTAATCATGATTTCTACTATGAAGACTGGGATCTAGTTATTGAAAATTCAGATTTCACTAACTTGAACAATAAAATTGAAACTATCTATTTAGAAAAAGATAGATATATATTATTAAGTGGTATGAGTACTAATTCATACGGAAAAACTACTATCAATGAAAAATTAAAAGAATCAACTGAATTCTTGAAAAGTAAAAAAGATAATGAAAAACCAATATATTCAATATTATTAATGCATGAACCTGATTATATAGATGATATCAATTTAAAGGATTATAATTTAGTATTATCCGGTCATTCACATAACGGTCAAATAAGAATACCATTTATAGGAGCATTAAAATCAACATTACCAAAAGGTTCTAGAAAATATTATGATACATATTATAAAGTTAAAAATACAGATTTATATATATCAAATGGCATAGGAACATCTACAATTAACTTTAGATTATTCAATAGACCTTCATTCAATTTATATAGATTAACAAATAAATAATTGCATAAAACAATAAAATAATATATAATTAAAATGATAGGAGGTAAGTTATGTATTGTCCAAATTGTGGTAAAGAAGTAAATGAAAAAGCAGTTGTATGTGTAGGATGTGGAGTTCCAATTAATAACAATTATAATAATTTACAAATAAGCAACAAACCTAAAAAAGGAAAAGGTATTGCAAGTATGGTTTTAGGTATTATTGCAGTATTTTATTGTTTATCTGCATTTGCAGCATTTGAAGAAATAGATAATGCATTATATCCATATATGGATTCAAGTTCTGGAAAATTTGGATTTGCAATTGGATTTGTATTAATTCAATCAATATTAGCAATAATAGGAATATGTTTAGCAGTATCTGAAAGAAAACAACAAAAAAATGGATTTAATGCAAGTGGTTTTTGGTTATCAATAGCTTCATTTGCAATGATTGCAATTCAATTCATTTATGTTATTACATATTAAGCATTATTAAAAATAATGCTTTTTTTATTTATTTTTTATAAGATAATTTAATATAATTAACAAGTTTTAAAGAGGAAAACAAGACCAAAATCAAGACAAAAAAAATAAAAACCGTTGAAATTCAACGGTTAAATATCATATGGTGGAGAATAAGGGATTCGAACCCTTGACCTCCACGGTGCAAGCGTGGCGCTCTAGCCAACTGAGCTAATTCCCCATACAACGTTAAAATTATATCATACTAAATAAATTATTGTCAATATTTTTTTATAAAAAATGTTATAAATAGACTAAAATAGTAACATATTTTAGTTTTTTCATATAATAAATTAGAAAAATAAGGAGGGATATTTTTTGAAAAAAATTTTATTTTCAATAATTGGTTTAATTATAATAATTGTATCTATAACAATTATATTCTTAAATAATAAAAAAGATTCAAATTTAAAGAAAATAAAAGTTGCAGAAGTAACACATTCTGTATTCTATGCACCACAATATGCAGCACATGCACTAGGTTACTATGAAGATGAAGGATTAGATGTAGAAATCATTTTAACATCAGGTGCTGATGCAGTTGCTGCTGCTGTATTATCTGGTGATGTACAAATAGGTTTCTGTGGGAGTGAACAAACAATATATATCTATAACCAAGGTGAAAAAGATTATTTAGTTAATTTTTCTGCGCTTACTAAAAAAGATGGAAGTTTCTTAATAGCAAGAAATGAAAACAAAAATTTTAAAGTTACAGATTTAAAAAGTAGTCACATAATTGCTGGTAGAAAAGGTGGAATGCCTTCAATGACTTTAAAATGGGCATTAAATCAAAATGGTATTGATACTGATAAAGATTTAAATTTTGATACTAGTATAGCATTTGCATCTATGAATGGAGCTTTTATAGGAGGAACTGGTGACTATGTTACAGCATTTGAACCAGCTGCTTCACAACTTGTTAAACAAGGATATGGACACATTGTAGGATCAATCGGAGAATTAGGTGGTAATGTTCCATATACAACTTATAGTGCTAGAAAAAGCTATATAAACAAAAATAAAGACGTTATAGAAGGATTTACTAAGGCAACACAAAAAGGACTTGACTATGTTCATAATCATACTGCTGAAGAAATCGCAGATGTAATAACTTCTTACTTTCCTGATGTATCATATAATGAATTAGTTAATTCAATACAAAAATATAAAGATATAGATTCTTGGTATGATACAACAGAAATAAATGAAAAAGATTTTGATCATATACAAGAAATAATCAAAAATGATAATGAACTTGATAAAAAAGCACCTTTCAATAAATTAGTAGATAATTCTTTTTCTAAATAATGAATAAGATATTAGAAATTAAAAATTTAAGAAAAATTTATCACACTAAAAAAGATGAAATATTAGCTGTTGATGATTTTTCTTTTGATTTATATGAAGGTGAATTTGTTTCAATAGTTGGTCCTAGTGGATGTGGTAAAAGTACTATTTTATCAATATTATGTGATCTTATTGATTATAGTGATGGTGAAATAAAATTTAATAATGATTCTAAAATCGGGTATATGTTACAAGAAGATAGCTTATTTGATTTTAGAAACATATTAAATAATTGTTTAATAGGACTAGAAATTAATAAAAATTTAAATGATGAAACAAAAAGTTATGTAGAAAAATTATTAAAAGACTACGGTCTTTATGAATTTAAAAATAAATATCCAGATAATTTATCTGGTGGTATGAGACAAAGAGTTGCTTTAATTAGAACACTTGCTACTAATCCTGATATATTACTTTTAGATGAACCATTTAGTGCTTTAGATTATCAAACTAGACTTGCTGTATCAGATGATGTATATAAAATTATTAAAAATGAAAAAAAGAGTGCGATTATGGTAACACACGATATTGCAGAAGCAGTATCAATGTCAGATAGAATTATTGTTTTAACTGGTAGACCAAGCAAGATTAAAAATATATATGAAATTAAACTAGAAAATAAATCTACACCTATAAACAATAGAAAAGATAGTAAATTTAGTTATTACTACGATACTATTTGGAAGGATATAGATTTCCATGTATAGTTTAGAACATAAATTATATTTAAGAAAAATAAGAAAAAATAATTTTCTAGTTAAATTTTTTCAAATATTTTTACTTATATTTATTATTTTATTATGGCAATTTTTAGCTGATAAAGAACTTATTAATACTTTTATAACATCAAGTCCTAAAGAAATCATAGAAACACTTATTAATTTACATAAAACTAATAATTTATATCAACATATATGGACAACAATATATGAAACTTTAATAAGTTTTGCCTTAGGAACATTACTTGGATGTGTAATAGCAAGTATATTATGGTGGAATAAATTTATAGCTAAAATAGTAGATCCTTTTTTAACTGTATTAAACAGTTTACCTAAAGTAGCACTAGGTCCTATTATAATTATATGGTTTGGTGCAGGCATAAAATCTATTATTATAATGTCATTACTTATATCATTGATAATTACTATTATTAATGTTGCTGATGGATTTAATAAAACTGATGCTAATAAGATTAAATTACTAAAATCATTTAAAGCTACTAAAAGTCAAATATTTTTTAAATTAATATTACCTCATAATTATAAAACAATAATAAGTGCTTTAAAAATAAATATAAGTATGTCCTTAATAGGTGTTATTATGGGAGAATTTCTTGTTTCCAAAAAAGGTATTGGATACTTAATCATATATGGTTCACAAGTATTTAATTTAAGTTTAGTAATGACAGGTGTTGTATTACTAGCAATTGTTTCTATTATTATGTATTATTCTGTTTCATACATAGAAAAAAGACTAACTAATTAGTCTTTTTTATTATATTTTTTCTTTATAATTTGTTTATAATACATACCTTTTTCTTCATAATTTTTAAATTCATTATAACTTGATGCTGCTGGAGATAATAAGCAAATATGATCTTTTTTTGTATATTTATCTGCTATATCAACTGCTTCATCTAAAGTACTTACTAAAAATATATTTTTATCTGAATTTTTATCTTTTAATATATTACATATTGTATATCCTGTTTCTGGCATTCCTATTAAATTAGAAATATTAGAACTATATAAATAATCTATAAATTCATTGTAATCAATCTTTCTATCCATTCCACCAAATATTAATGTATCAACGCATTTTAAGCCATTTATACCATTAATAGTAGCTTCTGGTATAGTTGCTATTGTATCATTAAAATAAGTAATATTATTATAAGTACCTACTAATTCAAGTCTATGTTCTAAAGGTTTAAATTCATTAATTGATTTGATTGCTTTATTAATATCTAAATTTAATATTTTACATATTAATAAACAAACCATAATATTTTTTAAATTATGACTTCCAATTAAACTTCTTGGTTTATTTCCATCATAAATTATTTCATTATTAAAATAAACTAAATTATTCATTGAATAGATATATGAATCTTTATCTTCTAATTTAAAATTATACATATTTGATTTATAATTATTAATTTTTATTAAATTATTTAAATTATCATTTTGCCCATCATATATTGCTATATCACTTTCAGTTTGATATTTAAACATATTCATTTTAGCATTATGATAGTTTTCTACAGTTCCAGCATGATCTAAATGATCTTGGAATAAATTAAGTATAATACCTATATGAGGACTATAATTTATATATTCTAATTGATGACTAGACATTTCAATTACTAATAATGTTTCATCATTAAATTCATCAATATAATCAAATATTGGATTACCTATATTTCCTAATAAAAATACATTATCTGTTTGATCTTTTATCATATTGTATATTAATGAAGATGTTGTACTTTTTCCTTTAGTTCCTGTAATACCAATAATATTCTTATTATTGATTTCTAATAATAGTTCTAATTGTGATGATATTTTATCTTTTATTTTTGTTATATCAATATTATAAAAACTTATACCTGGGGATTTAATTATTAAATCATAAATTTCTAAATTACTTAAATAATTTTCACCTACAATTATTTCCAAATTATTATCATTTTTTAAATAATCATTATTTTTTAAAATATCATTTTTATCTAATATTGTTATTTTTTGATTAGGTAAATGTTTTCTTATAAAATTATAAGTTGATTTTCCTTCTTTACCAAATCCTAGTATTGCAATATTTTTATTTTTTAACTTTTCTACTATTTTATTATACATATTTATTTAATTCTTCCTTTATTATGTTTTCAAATTTTTCATCTAAATTATTATTTTTATTATATTTAATCTTATAATTTTGTTCTAAATATAATGGATAATTTTCTTTATAATAATTTAATAAATATGGAAGATTATCTTGTAACTTATCTATTAATAAGCTTACTGAATATCTTACTTCTTCATATGTTCCTACACATTCAAATGGTTTAGTTTCTGCATATCCTAATAATTCTTTAAATGTATCTAATAAACTTTCATCATCATATAAATCTTTTCCAAATATATTTACTAATTCTTCTTTATATAAAAATGGACTTAATATAATATATACAAATAAACATTTAGGACAATGATTACACCAATTCCAATTTTTTTCTTTACTTCCTACATTACAACTTTTAAATATTTTATGGTATTTTTTATAATTTGAAAATAACATACCTATTTGAAATTCTGTTAATGGTCTAAGTAAACTAAAGTACTTAATATTAATTTTAAAATATTTCTTTGTGTAATTATTAAAATCATTTTCAAATTCATAAGTTTTTGAATATTGATGATTTATATTAGTACCTAAAACTGTACTTTCATTAGCACTATCTTCATTTGAAAGCACTATATATTCTTTATTTGATAAATAAGCACATAAATAAGAGATAAACGCTACTACAGCACTAAATGGTGTATGTCCATTTAAATACCCTTCATTATTTAAATCAATTAGTCTTTTATCTATTATTCTTTTAATATTAATAGATTTATCTTGATAATTTGCTACTTTAGCGCATTCTACATTAGCTTCTTTAGGATTAATTATAAAGCATGTATTATTTTCATAATCATCTTTTAATAATTCTAATGTTACATTTGAATCTTTTCCTCCACCTATAGGAATTAAATTACCAATACCTTTATAGGTTACATCAAAATCAATTTTATCTCCTAATGAAGTTATAGTAAATAATTCATCTTCTTCTACTTTGATATTATTTACATATAAAAATTCTCCTAATCCATTATAATATAATTTTTTAAACCATTTAATTTGTTCATCATCTAAATGTCCTGCTTTTACTATTATATTTTTACTACATGTACATTTAACATAACTTATTACTTCAATCATACCTATATTAAAAACTAAATAATTAATAAAATCTTTATTAATATTTTCATTTATTAAATTAGTTTTATCAATACTTATTTTAGGTGTAAATTCTGTTAAATTAGGTATAGAAAAATAATAGATAATTTCATAATTATCAGGATTATCTATTATTTCATATTTTTCATATATAAATGTATCATATTGTTTTCTATAATTTAAAAATTTTTCATAATTATTCATAATATTCTCCTAGTTAATTTAACTTATCTGTTGCTTTTACATTTAAATCAAGATCTGCTCTTCTACCTAATTTATAAGCATAATATCCAGCAGCTCCTATCATTGCTGCATTGTCTGTACAATATTCTAATTTAGGTATTGTTAAATTAATATTTTCTTGTACACATAATTCACTAAATCTTTCTCTAATACCTTTATTAGCAGATACTCCACCAGCAATTATTAAGTTTTTAACTTTATATTCTTTTAAAGCTTTCATAGTTTTTTTAGTTAATATTTCTACTACTCTATTTTGAAATGAAGTAGCTAAATTAGGTAAATTAAGTTGATTACCTCTTTGTTCTTCATTATGTCTTAAATTAATTACAGCACTCTTAATACCACTAAAACTAAAGTTATAAGAGTCATCATCTAGTGGTAATGGTAAATCATATGTATCAGTACCTTCATGAGCCAATTTATCTACTTTAGGTCCACCTGGATATGATAAATTCATAACTCTGGCTACTTTATCATATGCTTCACCTACAGCATCATCTAATGTTGATCCTATTACTTCAAAACTATAGTCTTCTTTCATATATACAAGTTCAGTATGTCCTCCACTAATAACTAATGCAATTAATGGGAATTCCATTGATTTTTCTAAGTTATTAGCATATATATGACCTGCAATATGATGAACTGGTACTAAAGGTTTATTATATACATATGAAAGTGTTTTAGCTGCTTGTAATCCAATAAGTAATGACCCTACTAATCCTGGTCCATATGTAACTGCAATCGCATCTATATCTTCCATAGTTAAATTAGCTTCCTTTAATGCTTGTTCTAATACTATTGTAATATTTTCAATATGCATACGACTTGCTATTTCAGGAACAACTCCACCATAATTAGAATGAGTATCCATTTGTGATAATACAATATTAGATATTTCTTTATGTCCATTTTTTATAATAGCTATACTTGTTTCATCACAACTTGATTCAATTGCTAATATATATGTATCTTTCATACTACACCTCTTTTACCATTAAATAAGCATCATCATTATTAAAATATTTTTCTCTTATTGCTTCTATTTTAAAATTATATTTTTTATATAAATTAATCGCACTAATATTATTAACATTTACTTCTAAACTTATATTAATTATATGATTATTTTTACAATCATTTATAGCATATTCTAATAATTTACTTGCTATTTTTTTATTTCTATATTCATTTAATACAGCTATATATTCAATTTCACATCTTTCGTATATTAAATCGTATACTAAGAAACCTATTATTTTATTATCAATTTCATACCCAATGATTTTAGAATATGTTGTTATTTTAATATCAAAATTAAATATATTATTAGCTATATCATTAATTATATTTACATCACTAATTATTTTTATCATTTAATTTTTCCTCTGCTTCTGTTAGTTTTAAATAAATAGGATTAACATTATGAGGATTAACTGACTTATCATTAATATGTTTTAATACTATTCTTTCTACATTTATTTTAGATTCTACACATGATATATAATTATCATCATTACTAACAAATAATGTATTATCTTTAATATCTTTCATTTCTTCTAATAATTGATCAAATAATATATATTTATCTTCTATATATGTATTTAATTCGTTATCATAGATTCCTGCAAAAACAAATCCTCTTCTAGCATCCATAAATGAGCAAATATATTTTTTATCCGTATCGTAAGATGCCATTACTTCTAATGAAGAAATAGGAATAATATCAATGTTAAGTGACCAAGCAATTACTTTAGCAACTGTAACACCAATTCTTATCCCAGTAAAAGATCCTGGTCCAACTGATATATATATTCTATTTAGATCATTTACTCTATATTTATTTTTTTCTAACATTTCTTTCATAGCAGGTAATAATTTTTCAGATAATTTATTATCATTAGTAAATTCTGTGTAATCTATTAATTTACTATCTGAAAGTACTCCTAATCTTATAATTTGACTACATGTATCTAAAAAAAGAGAAATCATAGAACAGCCTCACATAATTCCTCATATTGTTTACCATAAGGAGTTAAAATTAAAACTCTCTTATTTTCATCAATTACTTTAAATTTTATATGTAGTCTTTCTTCTGGTAAGATGTCTTTAATAGAATCAGCCCATTCTATAACTACTACTCCACCTTTTGTGAAATATTCTTCTATTCCAACACCTTCTGTATTACCATCTAATTTATATACATCCATATGATATAAAGGAAGTTCACCTTCATATTCTTTAATAATAGAAAATGTAGGAGATGTAATGCTTTCTTTAATACCTAATGCATTAGCTATCCCTTTTGTAAACATTGTTTTTCCACTTCCTAATTCTCCATCTAAACAGATAATCATATTAGGAAATTTTTCTGATTCGAAATTTTGTGCTATTTCGATTGTTTCCATTTCACTTCTTGTTGTAACTTTAAATTCCATACTATCACCTATTTAATTATAGCAAAAAAAAAAGTATTTATACAATACTATTTTAGACAAAAAAAAAATTATTGGCAACTTCCTATTTTCGCTTACACTATCGTCGGCGTAAAAGTGCTTAACTGCTGTGTTCGAGATGGGAACAGGTGTATCCACTTTGCTATCGTCACCAATAAAATTATAGAGAAATAATTCTCTGAAAACTAAGATAATGTGTATCGTATCAAATTTATAAGAAATCAATTATGATTAAATCTTCGTTCTATTAGTACTAGTCAGCTCAACATGTCGCCATGCTTCCACCTCTAGCCTATCAACCAGTTAGTCTTACTGGGAACTTATTTCATAAAGAAGGGAAATCTCATCTTGAAGTTGGCTTCCCGCTTAGATGCTTTCAGCGGTTATCCATTCCATACATAGCTACTCTGCGCTGCCACTGGCGTGACAACAGATACACCAGAGGTATGTCCATTCCGGTCCTCTCGTACTAGGAACAGCTCTCCTCAAATTTCCTACGCCCACGACGGATAGGGACCGAACTGTCTCACGACGTTCTGAACCCAGCTCGCGTGCCACTTTAATGGGCGAACAGC
>SVAG01000003.1 GCA_015059545.1 Lactobacillales bacterium | reverse complement strand
TACTAAATTTGGATGGAGAAAAAATAAATATAGAATTAAATAATACAAGTAATAAAGGAATAATAGATAGAAATGTAGTATATATAGGAAAAATACATGGAACACAATTAAAAAGAGGCTTTAAAACATATAATGAAATAAAGAAAACAATCCAAATAAATTTAGATAATGAAAACCATACAAAAGACTTAGTAGAAGAATATTACTTCAAAAATAAAAGAGGAGAAATTCTAACAGAAAAACTAAGAATAGATATATTAAATCTTGAAAAAGGAAGTAAAATGAGTTATACTAATAATGAAAGAGAAAATATGCTGATAAGATGGTGTAAAGTATTTAAAAGTAGAACAAAAAAAGAATTAGAAAATGCTTTAAAAGAAATAGCTAGTATTAAATCAAAGACCAAATTATTAGAACATATAGATAAGCTAAGTGGTGATGATGATATGATAAAAATATATACAGATTTAAGTAGAAGAGAATTAGAGTATAACACAAGAATGGAAGATGCAACAAATGAAGGATTAGAAAAAGGATTAAAACAAGGTATACAACAAGGAATACAACAAGGAATACAACAGGGAATACAACAGGGTATACAACAGGGAATAGAAACAGGAGAAAAAAATAAATCAATTGAAATAGCACAAAATCTTTTAAAAAATAATGTAGATATAGATATTATTATTTCATCAACTGGATTATCAAAAGAAGAGATAGAAAATTTAAAGTAGTTAAAAACTACTTTTTTTCATATTTAAATATTAAAATAATAAAATTATATAGGTGATAATATGAACATTCATAAATTTAGAAGCTATTTACTTGAAGATAATTTTTCTATGAATGTTTTAAAGGATAAAATAGAAATAATGAATTATAAAGAAGTAGGTCATTTTGATAATAATAAAATAATAATTAAATATGAGGATGGAGAAATAGTAATAAAAGGAAATAATTTAATAATATCAAGATTAATGAATGATTCTATTTTAATAAAAGGAAGTATTAACAATATAGAACTAAGGTGATTTATGAAAAATAGTTTTATAAATAGATTTAAAAGTAAAATAAAAATAAATATTAAAGGTAAAAATATAGAAAGATTTATAAGAAGAATAATAAAAAATAAAATAGAAATAATTAGTTTAGAAAAAATTAAATATAATGAAATAAATATAATAATATATAAAAAAGATTTAGAAAAAATAGAAGAAATAAAAACTATATATGAATTAGAATTAAAAAGAAAATATGGAATTATTAAAATATTAGATATATTAAAAATAAATAAATATTTACTTATATTTATACTAATTGGAATAATGATAATATATACACTATCAAATATAATATTTAGTGTAGAAGTCGTACATAGTGATTCATCTTTAAGATCATTTTTAAAAGAAGAATTAAAAAAATATAATATAGATAAATATTATTTTAAAAAAAGTTATAATAAAAAAGAAGAAATAAAAAAAGAATTACTTAAAAAATATAAAGAAAAATTAGAATGGATAGAAATAGAAGAAAGTGGTACTAAATATATAATAAGAGTAGAAGAAAGAAAAATAAATAAAGATAAGAATAATTTAAATAAAAATCATGTAGTTGCTAAAAAAAATGGAATAATAATTAGTGTAGATGCTAAAAGTGGAGAAATATTAAAAAATAAAAATGATTATGTTAAAAAAGGAGATATTATAATAAGTGGAAATATTACATTAAATGAAAATATAAAGAATCAAACAAATGCAGAAGGAACTATTTATGCAGAAACTTGGTATACAATAAATGTTACGTTTCCATATCATTATAAGCAAGTTAATTTAACAAATAATAAAAAAACAGTTTTTACAATAAAATTTATAGATAAATATTATGATTTATTTAATTTTAAAAAATATAAAACAAAAAAAATAAAAAATACTATATTAATTAAAAATAATATAGTACCTATTAGTTTTATAAAACAAAAACAATATGAAACAAATGAAATAGATAAAATATATAAAAAAGAAGAAGCAATTAAAGAAGCTGTTAATAAAGGAAAAGAAGAATTGTTAAAAAAACTAGATAAAGATTCAGAAATATTAAATTATAGAATATTAGAAAAATATGAAGAAAAAGAAAAAGTTAAACTTAAAATATTTTTTATAGTTAAAGAAAATATTACTGATTATATGATTGTAGAAAATATAGATATACAAGAAAAAGAAAAAGGTTAAGTTTAATCTTTTTTTATTGACTATTTTTTTTAATAATGATAATATACTAAGACATGTGGGGTGGAATAAATGACAGAAATAAATCAACAATTATTACAAATGATTCAAGAAAATAAAACAATCAATGAAATATCAAAACAATTGTGCTTAACTCATAAACAATTATATAGAAGAATTACCATTTTAGAAACATTAGGTTATGGTTTTAATAGAAAATATTATTATTCAGGTGATATAGTATATCAATTAAATAAAAAACTTACAGAAGATAGAAAAAATGAAGTAGATATAATAACAGCACCAAGTGATTCAGAAGTTAAAGTATTAGTAATATCAGATCTTCATTTTGGAAGTGAACTTCAAAGATTAGATTTATTAGATATGCTATACAATTATTGTAAAAAAGAAGGTATAAATATAATTATAAATTCAGGAGATTTAATAGATGGTTTAGCAAGTTTTAATCCTAAAAAGATAGAAGATGTAGAAGAACAAGTAGAATATGTAATAAAAAAACATCCTTTTGATAAAAATATATTAAATTTTTTATGTTTAGGTAATCATGATTATGAATTATTAAAATCAACTGGAAGAGATTTAGAAAAAATTTTATATAATAAAAGACACGATATAATTCCAGTAGGATATAAACAAGTAAAAATAAATATTAAAAATGATTGTATTTTAGTTCAACATCCAGTTGATGGTATACTTTTTAATGAAAAAATAAATCAATATAGTTTAGTTATAAATGGACATCAACATAAAACATTAGTTGATTCAAGAAATAATGCATTTACAAGTATTTTAGTTCCATCACTAAGTGATATTAAGTTTAATGAAATGTTACCAGGTGCTATTAAATTAAATCTTCATTTCCAACATGGAAAATTTATTTATGGTTATATGGAACAATTGATGTTAAATGATAGAGTATATAAAATAAATGAAATTTATTTTGATTTAGGAACAAATAATAGTAGAAATGATAATGATAAGATTGCTTTAGAAGAAGAAATTTCTACAGAATATAAAATAAAATCAAAACAATTATCACAAATAGAAAAATTTAATCAACGATATAAATATAGTAAATAAAAGAAAGTGAATAACTTTCTTTTATTTTAAAAAAATTTAATAATATGATATAATTAATAAGAGTTGGATACTGATGGAGTTGATGTTTATTAGTAGTGTAAAAAGTGTATATATACATATACCATTTTGTAGTAATATATGTTCATATTGTGATTTTACAAAATTATATTACAATAAAGATTATATAGATAAATATTTAAATACTTTAAAAGAAGAAATTGAATTAAATTATAAAAATGAAATAATTGATACTATTTATATAGGTGGAGGAACTCCTACTAGTCTAAATATAGATGAATTAAAAAAATTATTTGAAATAATTAAAATATTTAAGACTAATAAAAATTTAGAATTTACAATAGAATGTAATATTGAAAATTTAACAAAAGAAAAATTAGATTTATTTAAAAAAAATAATGTAAATAGATTAAGCATTGGTATTCAAACATTTAATAATAAATTCTTAAAATATTTAAATAGAAACCATATAAAAGAAGATGTATCAATTATAATAGAGTATGCTAAAGAAATAGGTTTTGATAATATAAATATTGATTTAATATATGGACTTAAAGGTCAAACCCTAAAAGATCTAGAAGAAGATATAAATGAATTTTTAAAATTAGATATAAATCATATATCTACATATTCACTTATTATAGAACCACATACAAAATTATATATTGAAAATGAATTTAATATAGATGAAGAATTAGATTTAAAAATGTATGAACTAATATGTAATAAGTTAAAAGATAATAATTATATTCATTATGAAACAAGTAATTTTGCAAAAAAAGGTTATGAATCAAAACATAATTTAACATATTGGAATAATTTAGAATATTATGGATTTGGACTAGGAGCAAGTGGATATATAGATAATATTAGATATACAAATACAAAAAATATAGATAAATATTTAAATAAAAAATTTATATTAGAAAAAGAAGGAATAAATAAAAAAACAAATATGGAAAACGAAATGATTTTAGGACTTAGAAAACTAAAAGGTGTAAATATAAATAAATTTAAAGAAAAATATAATATAGATTTGAAAGAAGCATTTGATATAGAAGATTTAATAAATAGTAATAAACTTATAATAGAAAATGATTATATATTTATTAATCCAAATTATATATACTTATCAAATGATATATTAATTAATTTTATAGGTGATGAAAATGAATAAGATAGAAACATTTAATAAAGAATATACATATATTAAAAATAAAAAATACGTTGATAATTTAAAAATAATGGTTGATTTATTACCAGATTATTTCTTTGAAGTTCCAGCTTCATCAACAGGAAAATATCATCCAGAATTTTCATTAGGAGATGGAGGACTAGTTAGACATACTAAATTTGCAGTTAGAATCGCACATGAATTATATTCAGATGAATCAGTAACAGGAACATTTAATCAAAATGAAAAAGATTTAATGATATTTGCTTTAGTCTTACATGATGGATTAAAATCAGGACTTATTAAAGAAGAATATACTAAAGTAGATCATCCAGTATTAGTTGCTAACTATATAAGAGATAATAAAGATAAATTAACTTTAACAGATAATGAAATAGAATTTATATGTAATGTAATAGAATCACATATGGGGCCATGGAATACTGATTATAAAGGAAATGAAGTACTTCCAAAACCGATAAATAAATATCAAAGATTTGTACATATGTGTGATTTTCTAGCAAGTAGAAAATTTCTAAATACAAAATTTAATAATAATGATATTGTTGATTAAAAAGGTTGTAATACACAACTTTTTTTGATAAAATACATATTCGAAAGAGTGATTTTATGAGTAAAGAAATAAACTATCCTATTAGTTATGCACCATATCCAATATATATAAATGAAAAAATATATTCTTATGTAGTAGTTCCATGTTATGTAATAAGAAAAATAAGAAATAATACAAATATTAATAATTATGAAGTAGTATTTAAAAAGGATATAATAAATAATAGAGAAATAAAACCAAAATATAATAAGAGAGCAGAATGTATTAATTCAACAATAGTTCATGTATTAGATGAAAGTTTTGATAGAATTAAAGATTATTGTGATGATGAAAATTTAGATATATTTTGTAATAGTTTTAGTATAGAAAAACCAGAATATATAAGAAAAAAAGAAATAGAATATCAAACTAAAATTAATGAATATTATGATTCATTAGAAGAAGAAAATATAAAAAAATCATTAGATAAAATTTTTGTTTTAAATCAAAGAAAATAGGTTGTATTAAACAACCTTTTTTGTTATAATAAATAATTAATAAAAAAGAATGCTAAAGGGTACAGTAAGTAAAGGAGAGATAGAATGTCAAAATGGGACAAAAAATATTTAGAATTATGTAAAGAAATATTAGAAAATGGAACTGAAGTAGAAAATAGAACAGGAATTAATACAATAAAGTTACCATATAAATCATTTGAATTAGATTTACAAGAAGAATTTCCAATATTAACAACTAAAAAAGTAGGTTATAAATGGGCAATACTTGAAATGTTATGGATTTATCAAGTACAATCAAATGATGTAAATTGGTTACAAGAAAGAGGAATATCTATTTGGAATGAATGGAAAATAGATGAAGATGGTATTTATAGAGTACCTGCTCAAGGTACAAAACCAGCATCAGAAAAAGCGTTTGGTGAACAATATGCAGGAACAATAGGAACTGCATATGGATATATTACTAAAAAATATGAAATGACTCAAAAATTAATCGAAACATTAAAAAATAATCCAACGGATAGAAGAATGATAATGAGTTTATGGCAAGATGAATATTTAGATACAGCTGTACTTCCATCATGTGTATGGAATAGTATGTGGGATGTTACAAATGGTAAACTAAATGCTGTAGTAACTCAAAGATCTTGTGATGTAGCACTAGGACTTCCATTTAATGTTACACAATATGCAGCACTTCAAATGATGTTAGCACAAGTAACTGGATTAGAACCAGGAACATTATACTGGAGTACAAAAGATGCTCATTTATATGTTAATCAATTAGAAGGCATTAAAGAACAACTTAGAAGATATGAAGAATTAGGAGATTTTGAAGCACCAGAATTTTGGTTAAATCCAGAAATAGATGATTTCTTTAAATTTGATAATTCAAAAGAATTAAAAGATGTTAAAGTAAAAAATTATAAACATCATGGTCCAATTAAAATGGATGTAGCAATCTAAGAGGTGATAACATGAGAGGAAAATTAATAGTAGTAGAAGGAACAGATTGTTCAGGAAAAGAAACTCAAACAAATAAGTTAGTAGAAAAATTAACAAATGATGGAAGAACAGTTAAAAGATATAGTTTTCCAATGTATGAAACTCCAACAGGTAAAATAGTAGGAGGACCATATTTAGGAAAGAGTTATATATGTGAAGGTTGGTTTCCAGAAGGAGCACCTAATGTAAATAATAAAGTTGCTTCACTTTATTATGCAGCAGATAGACTTTATAATATTGATATAATAAATAATGATTTAGAAAATGGAATAGATGTAATATTAGATAGATATGTTTATTCAAATATGGCACATCAAGGTGCTAAATTAGACATAAAAAGAAATAGAATAGAATTATATAAATGGTTAGAAGAATTAGAATTTAATTTATTAGGATTACCAGTACCTGATATAAGAATATTCTTACATATGCCAACTGAATATTCTAAAATTTTAAAACAAGGAAGAGAAGAAGCACCAGATCAACATGAACAAGATGAAAATCATTTAATGTGTGCTGAAAGAGCTTATTTAGAAATTGCTGAATATTATGATTTTACTACAATAGAATGTGTAAATAATAATGAAATAAGAACTATTGATAATATTAATAATGAATTATATCAGGTCGTTAATAAAAATATTTCATCTAAAACAAAATAATATAAAATTTTTAAAAACAATATGATACAATTAGATTGGTGATAAAATGAATAAAATAATATATTATACAGATAGCTGTTCAGATATAACACGTGAGGAAGCACAAAAATTAGGCATTAATATATTACCAGTATATTATTACTTTGATAATGAAAATATTGAATATGGTGATGATGTAAATATCACTATGAGAGAATTTTTTGATAAAATAGAACAAGGTGGTAAACCTAATACTGCTTCATGTAATATAGATATAATATATAATAATTTTAAACAAGAAATAGAAAAAGGAAATGATATTATATGTGTTAATATATCTTCTAAATTAAGTTCTTGTTATAATAACTGTCTTATAGCAGCTAATATGGTGAAAGAAGAATATGAAAATGCTAAAATACATGTAGTTGATTCATTATCAGGTTCATTAGGACAAGGATTAATGATTCATAATATGTTAAGAAAAAATATTCCTTTTGAAGAAATGATAAAAAAAATTGAAGAAGAAAAAAATAAATATCATATTGAATTCTTTGTAGATGATTTATCTTACTTAGTTAGAGGTGGAAGACTTTCTAAAACAGGAGGATTTATTGGTAAAACATTAAATATAAAACCTTTAATAGGCGTAAATGCAGAAGGTAGTGCTGTATCTATATTAAAAGTAAAAGGTGAAAAGAAAACATTAAATACTTTAATAGATAGAATGGTTAATAATATTGGTGATAATGAAATAATAGGTGTAGTTCATTCAAATTCTTTAGATAAAGCAAAAATATTAAGAGAAAAAATAGAAGAACTTAAAATAGCTAAAGAGATAATTTTATCAGAAATAACACCTACAATAGCATCACATGTAGGACCAGATGCAGTAGGATTAGCATACAAATTAAAGAAACCAAAACAAATAGATTTAAATTAAAAAAACTACTTATGTAGTTTTTCTTTTACTAAATTTTTAGTACTATTAATTAATTCTTTATTAGAAATAAAACTATATAATAAAGCAATAACTAAAGCTAAAATATTTATATATGTATTTTTAAAATAATATAACACTGTAACTAGTATCATCATAAATATAGATAAATAATAATTATCTATTTTTTCTAATGTTAAATATTCTTTTGATTTATATTTTCTATAAGCATTAACAACATAATTAGAAAGTAGAGTAGATATAACTGCTGCATATATACCAATAAATTTAATTAATGCTAAATTAATTACAATATTAATAACTGCACCTATAACAGTAGATTTACCAATTAATTTTGTTTCTTTAAAAGCTACAAATAAACTTCCATAAAAACCTGACATATTACCATAATATAAAGCTATTACTAAAATAGGTATATACATGTAAGCTTCATTAAATGATTTGTTAATAAATATATTAAATACAAAAGGTATAATAGTTATTAATAATAATGATATCGCTATAAAAGAATTATGAACTATATTAAGTATATTATTATAATAATCTTCATAATCTTTTTTCTTTATAACTTTACTAGCGTTTTCTTTAAAAGCTGTAAAAAAGAAACTAGAAAAAGTATTCATAATATTAGGAAATTTATTAGCCATCGCATATATACCGTTTGATGAACTTCCTAAAAATAAAGTAATAATAATTCTATCTGAAATATTAATAATTGACCATCCAATACTATTTGGGACTAATGGATAAGAATAAGTAATCATTTCTTTTAATTTTTTCTTATTTACATATTTTAATCTAATGTAAGAATAAATTTTTAATTTAAAGAAAATAAATAAACTTGTTATAACATTTGCTATTATAGTTGCATATAATAGTCCATTAACACCTAATTTTATAACAGCTATAAGTAAAATATTCAACACTATTGTTAGCATACTTAATATAAAATTAGATAAAGAATAAAGTTTTAATTTACCCATACCTCTAGTAATTGAATTAGTAAGAGTTATAAAAATACAAGATATAATATATAAAACAAATACTAAAGTATATTTATATTTTAAAATACTTAATATTATAAATAAGATAATACACCATACTATCATACTTAGAATAGAGTAGATACATGCATTACTCATAACTTTCTTTTTACCAGTATCAGTATCTTCATCTATTAAGAACCTAAACATTGATTCTTCCATAAGTAAAGTAATAAATGGAACGATGAATATACAAGCTGTAACTAAAAAGTCATAAATTCCATATTCACTTGTTGTTAAGATAGATGTATATAGTGGAAGTAATAAATAAGAAATTACTTGTGTACTAAATTTACCTATCGCAATAATAATTGTATTTTTCATGAGTTCTTTTTTCATTATATCACCATAAAAAAATTATATCATAAATAAAAAAAAAGAGCTAGTGCTCTTAATATGCTGTTGTTCTGTCCTTAAAAGATTTATATCCTTTAGGAAAGTTTATAACACTTGCTGGATCAATAAATTTTCTATAGAATGTTGAAGACCAGAATCCATAATCTTTACCAGGGCCAGCATGTCCACTTAATATTCCTAAGTGAAGATGAGGACCAGTACTAAATCCAGTATTACCAGAATATCCAATAATAGTATCTTTAGTAACAACATCATTAAATTTAACATTATATCTACTTAAATGCATATATACACTTGTATATTTTTTACCATTAACTGTATGGTTTATATAAACTGCTTTACCAGTTCCACCAACTTCATAAGTACTGATTACAACACCATTTGCTACTGCATAAACAGGTGTACCAATTTTAGCCGACATATCTAAACCTTGATGGTTATCTCCAATAGAAGGTCTATATCCATATCTACTTGTAATTTTAGCTGAATTTAAAGGTCTCCAAAATTGTGTATCAGGTGGTAAACTATGTAATCTATTTAAACAAGCTTGTAATTCTTCGTTATCGCCACAACCCATTTTTTTATAATTTTTAATTGTTTCTTCTTGTTGTTTAATCGCATCTTCAATATCAACCTTAGTATCAGCAATTTCCATTAATCTATTACCTAAACTACTATATTGAGATTCTAAATTTTTTTGTTGTTTATCAAGTTCTTTTTTTTGTTTTTCTAATTCTTTTGTTTTATCCTTATTAGCTTTTATTTTAGCATTATGTTCATCTATAACTTTACTATTATAAGAAGATAGTTGTTCTGAAACCGCACTTCTATAAATAAAATCAGTAAAATCAGATGCCCCAAACATGTATTCTAAATAAGCAGAATCTCCATCAGATACTTGTGCAAAATTAATAATTTCTTTTATTTCTTTTTCTTTTAATTCAATTTCTTTATTAAGATTTTGAATTTCTTTATTTAATACATTTATTTTTTCATAATTACTAGTAATAGTATCTTGAATTTTTTTAATATTAGAATTTATACTAGTCATTTGAGACTCTGTAATTTTTTCTTCTTCTTTATTTTCTTTTAAAGCTTGTTTTTCCTTTTCAAGCTCAGCTTCTAATTGTGCAATTGTTTTAGCTTCTGTATTACTTGGAAATAATAAAGCTAATAACAAAATCAAAGGTATTATCTTTTTATACATATAAAACATATCCTTTCTATATTCTTTATAATTATAACATATAACTTTTAAATCTTCAATTTTAAAATACAATTTTACATCATAAGTGTAAATAATAAATATTAGAAATTTAAATATTAATTTACATGTCTTTTTATAAATGATATAATTAAATAGTTAGGAGAATAATATGAAACTAGTTGAATTAGAAAAAGAAGAATATATAAAATTTACAAAAGAAAATAATGCTCATTTTTTAGAATCATATGAATGGGGTCGTGTTTCTAAATTTAGAGGATATAAAGTATATTATGTAGGATTAAAAGATAATGAAGAAGTAAAAGCTTCAGCTTTAATGTTAAAAAAAGATTTACCTTTAGGGTATTCTTACTTTTATATTCCAAGAGGATTTAATATAAATTATAAAGATAAAGAATTATTAAATATATTTACAAAAAAATTAAAAGAATTTTCTAAAAAACATAAAGCAATATTCTTTAGAATAGATCCAGATATTAAATTACATACAATAGATAGTAATGCACAAAAAATAGATGGAGAAAATAATTATGATGTAGTAGATAATTTAAAGAAAATAGGATATAAACATAAAAAATTAACTAAATATTTTGAAACTATGCAACCTAGATTTACATTTAGAGTACCATTAGAAGAATCTATAGAAAATATAGAAAATAAATATACAAGTACAACAAAATCAAGAATAAAAAAAGCTTTAAATAGTGAAACATCAGTAGAAATAGGTACAAAAGAAGATATAAAAGAATTTGTAAGATTAATGAAAATGACAGAAAAAAGACAAAACTTTTATTCACATGATTTAAAATTTTATGAATATTTTTATGAAATATTTAATAAAAGTAATATGGTAACTTTATATTTAGGAAAAATAAATATAAAAAAATTAATAGAAAAATTAACAAAAGAAAAAAATATTTTATTAGACGAATTAGATAAATTAAAAGATGAAAACGGTAAAAAAGCTAATAATAGAAAAAAAGAAATTAATAAAAATATAGAATCATTAGATAATCAATTAAAATACTTAGAAGATAAACCTAAAGAAAACTTAGTAGTATCTTCATATTTAACAGTTAAATATAATGATAAAACATGGGCTTTATATGCTGCAAATGATATGGATTATAAAAATTATTTTCCAAATTACTTAGTTTATCAAAAACAAATAGCAGATTCATTTAATGAAGGTTATAAAGTATTTGATGTATTTGGAACAATAGGAGATCCAAATAGTAGTAGTCATTTAGTAGGATTACATGATTTTAAGAAAAAATGGGGTGGAGAATATATAGAATTCATTGGAGAATTTGATTATATATTAAAACCATTTCTAAATTTTATATATACTAAAATAATTCCTATAAGACATAAAATAATAAATAAACATTTAAGAAAAAACGGAAAATAGGAGGAATAATATGTGTGGAATAGTAGGATTTATAGATAAAACAAAAAAAGACAAAAAAGAAAAAATTATCAACGATATGATGGATAAAATAATTCATAGAGGACCTAATAGTAAAGGAACATTTATAAATGATGATGTAGTTTTAGGTTTTAGAAGACTTTCTATCATCGACTTAGAAGGTGGAACACAACCTATCTATAATGAAAAAGAAGATATGGTAATTACTTTTAATGGAGAAATTTATAATTTTAAAGAACTTAGAAAAGATTTAGAAGAAAAAGGACATATCTTTAAAACAAATACTGATACAGAAGTAATAATACATGGATATGAAGAATATGGTAAAGAAATAGTAAAAAAACTAAGAGGAATGTTTGCTTTTGTAATTTATAATAAAGAAACAAATGAATTATTTGGAGCAAGAGATCATTTTGGTATTAAACCATTCTATTATTATAAACAAGATAATTTATTTATATATGGTTCAGAAATTAAAAGTTTTTTAGTACACCCGGATTTTAAAAAAGAATTAAATGAAGAAGCATTAAAACCATATTTAACATTTCAATTTTCAGCACTAGAAGAAACTTTCTTTAAAAATGTATTTAAATTAAAAGAAGGTCATATGTTTACATACAAAGATAACGAAATGAAAATAGAAGAATATTATGATGTAAAATATGAAATATCAAATAAATCTGAACAAGAATTTATAGAAGAAATAAATGACAAGATAGAAAAATCTGTAGAATGTCATAAAAATAGTGATGTAGCTTTAGGAGCATTCTTATCAGGTGGAGTTGATTCAAGTTATATAGTATCAACATTAATGCCAGATAAAACATTCTCAGTAGGATTTGAAAGAGAAAATTTTAATGAAATAGATCAAGCTAAAGGACTATCAGATATTTTAAATATAGAAAATGTTAATAAAGTAATAACACCAGATGAATTCTTTGATAACTTAGAAAATATTATGTATCATTCAGATGAACCACATGCTAATATGTCAGCTGTACCACTTTATTTCTTATCAAAAATGACTAAAGAACATGTTACGGTTGTATTATCAGGAGAAGGTGCTGACGAACTGTTTGGTGGATATGAAAGTTATGCTATAACAAAAAGAGATTTAAAATATAGAAAAGTACCTAAATTTATAAGACATGCATTAGGTAAATTTGCGTTCAATAAAGAATGGTTTCATGGTAGAAAATTCTTAGTAAGAAATGGATTAGATGTAGAAGAATACTATACAGGATCATCATTTATATTTAATGAATTTGAAAAGAAAAAAGTATTAAATAAAAAATATCTAAAAGGAAAAGATTTTAGAGAAATAACAAAACCAATTTTTGATAATGTAAAAGGATTAGATGAAGTTACTAAAATGCAATATTTAGATATGCATTTATGGTTAGTAGAAGATATATTACTTAAAGCAGATAAAATGACAATGGCTAATTCAATAGAACTTAGAGTTCCAATATTAGATAGAGTAGTTATGGATACAGCAAGAACAATACCAACAAATTTAAAAATAACTAATGATACTACTAAATATGTATTTAGACAATCTGCATTTAAAAAATTACCAGAAGAATGGGCAAAAAGGCCTAAATGGGGATTCCCAGTACCATTCCATTACTGGATAAAAGAAGAAAAGTATTATAACAAAGTAAGAGATATGTTTAATGAAGACTTTACAAAAGAATTTTTTAAACAAGAAGAATTATTAAAAATGTTAGAAGAACATAAAAATGGTAAAAAACCTAATGGAAGAAAAATATATACAATATTCTGTTTTCTAGTATGGTATAAAAGATATTTTATTGAAGGATAAAACAATATTAATATTGTTTTTTTTCTTTCTATTGTTTAAATATAAAAAAAATGATAAAATTAAAAAGAGAAAGTAGTGATAATATGAGAGATACTTACGCTTTAATAAATTTAACATATTTAAAAGGAAATATAAAAGAAATAAAATCTAAATATAATGATTATAAATATTATATTGGTGTTGTAAAAGCAAATGCTTATGGACACGGAGATTATATTGTAAATGCACTTGAAGAAGCAGGAATAAACTATTTAGCTGTATCTTCATTAGAAGAAGCACTAAGTATAAGAAAACATAATACTAATTTACCTATATTATGTTTTGGATATGTAGATATAAAAGAAATAGATAAAGTAGTAGAAAATAATGTAACTTTATCAATTGTTTCAAAAGAATATTTTAATGAATTAAAAAAAGTAAATAAAAATATTAAAGTTCATATAAAACTAAATACTGGTATGAATAGATTTGGTATAAAAGATAAAGAAGAAGTAAAAAAAGTCGTTGATGAAATAAAAAATACTAACATGACATTAGAAGGAATTTATACACATCTAGCAACTTCAGGAGTAAATGATTCATATTATGATTATCAAATAAATAAATTTGAACAATTAACAAGTTTAATAGATTTAAAAGATATACCTATGGTACATGTATTTAATTCATTAGGTTTAGCTCGTCATAAAAAACTAGAATACACAAATGCTGTAAGACTAGGACTTATGATGTATGGATTTACTTATAATGTAGGAGATAGTTTTATAAATAAATTTAGAAGAAGACTAAAAAATAAAAATGATGTTATGCTTAATAATAATTTAAAACTAAAAAAAGTATTAAGCTTACATAGTGAAATAGTAAATATAAATAAAGTAGAAAATAAAGAATTTGTTGGATATAACGCTAAATATATATCAGATAAAGATAATTATATAGGTGTTGTTAGTATTGGACATGCTGATGGAGTAACTAATTCTTATAAAGAAGTAATCATTAATAATAAAAAATATCCTATTGTTAGTTATTCAATGGATTATATAATGGTACTTATTGATGAAACAGTTAAATTACATGATAAAGTTACATTAATAGGAGAATCTATTACTGCAGGAACTATCGCAGGAAATACTGATACTCCACATCATATATTAGTAAGTATATCAAATAGAGTAGATAGAAAATATGAGGAGTGATAAAATGGATTTTACACTTTTAATAATAGGTGCAGATGCAAATGCTTATTATATGGCAAGATGTTATCATGAAAAATATAATAAAAAAGCCTATTTAATTGCTAAAAATCCTATATGGTTTAATTCATTAAGTAAAATAGTAATAAATAAATATTATGAAAATATATGGGATGAACAAGAATTTTTAAAAATATTAGATGAATTTTATTTAGAACACAAAGATGAAAAAATATTACTTGTAAGTTCTACAGAAAATTATATAGAATTAATATCTAAAAATAGAGAATATTTAGAAAATAAATTCTATTTTAATTATCCAGATAAAGAAATAATAGATAGTTTAATAAACAAAGAAGAATTCTATAAAAGATATATGAACAATGGAATAATAGATTTACCAAAAACTATATATTATGATTTAAGACATAATGAACAATTAAATATCGATTTTAGTTATCCTGTAATAGTAAAACCTGCTAATGTAGTTATGTATAGACATATGGATTTTATAGGTAAAAATAAAATATATAAGGTAGAAACAGAAGAAGAATTAATAAAAATAATCGATAATATAAGATTAGGTGGATATAGAGATACATTAATTATTCAAGAATATATTGAAGGTGATGATAGTAGTTTATTTGATTCAGTTATATATGCATCAAAAGATAAAAAAGTAAAAAGAATAACACTAGCTCAAATAGGACTTCAAGAACATACCAAAGAATTGGTTGGAAATGCAGCTGTTTTAATAAATGGATATAATGAATTTAATAATTCTGAAGAAATAATAGAAAAAGTAAGATTATTATCAGAAAAAATAGGAATCACAGGATTCGCAGAATTTGATTTAAAATATGATAAAAAAGATAATAAATTTAAATTACTTGAAATAAATCCTAGACAAGGAAGAAGTAGTTATTACTTAACACCAGCAGGTTGTAATTTAATAGAAATTTTATATAAAGATTTAATATTAAAAGAAGAACTAAATTATGAAGTGTTACAAAAACAAGTATTATTATCATTTGTACCTAAAAAGATAATAAAAAATTATATAGTAAATGATAAATTTAGGAAAAAAGCTTTATCTTTATATAAAAATCATGTAAATCCAATAGATTATAAAAAAGATAAAAATTTAAAAAGAGATTATTTATTATATAAAAAGAACAAAAGATATTATAGTGATTATAAAAATGCATATTGGAAAAATAAATAAAATATTGAAAAAACAAATAAATAATGATACAATAAAATTGTATTCATAAAGTAGGTGATTAAATGGATAAAACAATTATATATGATGCTAAAGAATTTAAAGATGCAGTAACACTAGCTACATTAAAAGAAGTATCTGATATTTTAAAAGAAAGAGGATATAATCCAATAAATCAAATTGTTGGATATTTAATGAGTGGGGATCCTGGATATATTACATCATATAAAGATGCAAGAGCAAAAATTACAAGTATTAGTCCATCTAAAATATTAGAAGTAATTGTAAAAGAAGCAATAAAATGAGATATTTAGGATTTGATTTAGGGACAAAATCACTTGGAATATCAATAAGTGATAAAACAAGAACGATAGCTTCTACTTATAAAACATTAAGATTTGAAAGTGAAGACTATGATTCAATATTACCACTTATAAAAGAAATAGTAGAAGAAGAAAATATTTCTAAAATTGTTTTGGGATTGCCTAAAAATATGAATAATTCTTTAGGTTTTAGATCTATAGAAACAATAGAATTTAAAGAAAAATTAGAAAAATATTTGAATATTGAAGTAGTATTACAAGATGAAAGATTAACAACAATACAGGCAAATAATTACATGTTAGAAGCTGATATATCTAGAAAAAAAAGAAAACAAAAAAAAGATGAACTAGCAGCTAATATAATACTACAAACATATTTAGATAAAGAGAAGGGAAGATAAAAATGGAAGAAAGAATGACATTTAAAGTATTTGATGATAATGGAAAAGAAATAGAATGTGAAGTATTATTTACATTTGAATCAGAAGAAACTAAGAAAAATTATATGGTATATACTGATAATACAAAAGATGAACAAGGTAATATTAAAGTATATGCAGCAATATATGAACCAGATAAAGATGAAACTAAATTAGAACCAATTACATCTGATTATGAATGGAAAATAATAGAAAAAATACTTGAAGAATTACAAGAAGAAGCTAAAAAATCAGTAGAAGCAATGGGAGAAGACGAGTAGTAATACTCGTTTTTGCTGTATGAAAAAGAGAAAATTAAAACTTTTACCATGTTTATTATTAAGTTTTATTATTCTTATTATAATAGTAATTCTAGGTAGTATCTTTATTTATAATGATAATTTAAAAAGTGTATCTAAAAAATCAGAAGAAGTAATATTTGAAGTAAAAGAAAACGAAACTTTTTTAACACTTTCTGATGATTTAAAAAATAACAATTTAATAAAATCTGAATTTTTTTACAAAGTATATATAAAATTAAATAATCCAACTGGATTACAAAAAGGAATTTATACATTAAATAGAAATATGAGTGTAGAAGAAATAATTGATGTGTTAGATAATGGTTCCACTACAAGTGATAATATAAGAATTACTTTTAAAGAAGGAATTAATATGAGAAAAGTAATTAAATTAATCACTGAAAATACAAGTATTACAGAACAAGAAATACTAAATAAATTAAGTGATAATACATATTTAGATAAAATAATTACTAAATATTGGTTTTTAAAAGCTGATATAAAGAATAAAAATATTTATTATTCTTTAGAAGGATATTTATATCCAGATACATATGAATTTAAAAAAGAAGCAACTATAGAAGAAATATTTGAAACAATGTTAAATAATACAGAAAAAAAATTAAATGAATATCAAACAAGTTTAACAAATAATAAATATACAATTCATGAATTAATAACATTAGCTTCAATAGTAGAATTAGAATCAGTAGGTAATGATCAAAATGGTGTAGCAGGTGTATTCTATAATAGATTAAATAGTAAATGGGCACTTGGTAGTGATGTAACAACATATTATGCAATTAAAATAGATATGAATGAAAGAGATTTATATCAAGCAGAATTAGATGATTATAATGCCTATAATACAAGAAATAATAAAATGGCAGGTAAACTTCCAGTTGGACCAATATGTAATCCATCAATTAAATCTATAGAAGCAGTATTAAATCCTACGAAAAGTAATTATTATTACTTTGTAGCAGATAAAAATAAAAAAACATATTTTACAAAAACATATAATGAACATTTAAATAAAATAGCTGAATTAAAAAATAAAGGTTTATGGTTCACATACAAGAATTAGAAAAGTATGCTAAAGAAAATAATATTCCAATAATGGAAACAGATGGAATAGAATTTTTACTTACATATATAAAAGAAAATAATATAAAAAATATATTAGAAATAGGAGCAGCTATTGGATATTCAGCTATAAGAATGTGTTTAGTAGATAGTGATATTAAAGTAACAACTATTGAAAGAGATGAAAAAAGATATAAAGAAGCAATTAAAAATATTAAATTATTTAATTTAGAAGATAGAATAAATATAATATTTGATGATGCATTTAATGTAGAATTAAATGATTCGTATGATTTAATTTTTATAGATGCAGCTAAAAGTCAATACATTAAATTTTTTGAAAAATTTAAATTAAATTTAAAAGATAATGGAGTAATATTATCTGATAATTTAAATTTTCATGGTCTTACACATACTGAGAAAGAAATTAAAAGTAGAAATGTAAGAGGAATTGTAAGAAAATTAAATAATTACATAGAATTTTTAAAAGAAAATAAAGAATTTGATACAACATTTTATGAAATAGGAGATGGAATATCAATAAGTAAAAGAAGCAAATAAATGCTTCTTTTTGTATAAATTTGTCATTTTTTTCATAAAAGGACTTGTCAAAACATAAAAAATAATGTATACTTTAATAGTCAAATATTTATGGGCCTATAGCTCAGCTGGTTAGAGCGCACGCCTGATAAGCGTGAGGTCGATGGTTCAAGTCCATTTAGGCCCACCATTTTGAATATAACAAACTAATAAGTTTGTTTTTTTAATATTTCTAATACTTTACTAATTGTAAAAAAAATAGTATTATATTAATAAGAATAAAAGGAGAATAATATGAAAAAGAAAAATAACAAAAAAATTAAAGAAGAAATACAAGATATAAATGAACAAAGTGTGGTAGAGGATAATAAAGAAGAAATAAATGTAGAGGATAATAAAGAAGAAATAAATGTAGAAGATAATACTTTATTAGAAGAAACAAATACTAATGAAGAAATACAACAACAAAATCAAGAAGTAATTAACAAACAAATAAATCCTCAAATACCTAAAAAACCTAAAAAAACAAAAAAACAACAAAGAGAATTTAATGCTAAACTTTTTACTAATTATGTAGGAAAAAATTATAAAAAAATAATGCAAGAAAAATTTTCAATTCCAGCTTTTTTCTTTAATGCTTTATATTTAATTTATAGAAAAATGTATATACTAGGAATAGGATTATACTTCTTTTTATTACTTTTATTAACAATATTTTCAGATAATATGATTTTATCTATAATAATTTCTATTATTTATCTAGTTATATCAATTTTACTTGGTATATTTACAAATCAAAAATATTGTGAAAAAGCATATGAAGAATGTATAGAAATTAGTGAAAAATATGATTATATATCAGATGATGCAATAATTAAATTATGTAAAAGAAAAGGTGGAACAAATATTGCTGCAGTAATTGCTACTATTATTTTAGCAAGTGGAGTAGCAGTACCATCTGCAGTTGTTATAAAAACAATTGCTGGAGTACAATTTAAATCAATGAATACAACATCATCAGAATCAACAAGTAATAATACTCCAACAACATTAAATATAAATAAAAATGAAGTAAATCAAAATCAAAAAACAAGTGAAGTAGAAGAAGATGATGAAATATTTGTTATAACATATAATTCAGAAGTTAATCTAGATAATGAATTTAGTATTAAATTACCTTCAAAAGCAATAGATAATTCAGCAAACACATCTGAAAAAAACTTTAAAGTAGTAATAGATAATAATGATCCAAATAGTGTTTGTAATTTTGATTTTTCACAAATAGATGGTTATAATAATTCAAATAAATTTTTAACAGAATATGCAAAATTTGAAAAAACATCTAATCCTATAACTAAAAAAATTAATGGAATGACATGGAATATTATTAATTTTAAGTCTATTATGAATAATGTAACATATAGTGCTGTAACTAAAGATAATAAAGTTTATTTATTAGCTTATGAAGTAGATTTAGATATAGATAAAACTATTTGTGATAAATATTATAATGAAGTAATAAATTCTATAAAAACAAAATAATTCTATAATATAGAAAAGAGGTAATTATGGAAAATAATAATTCAGAACAAAAATTTCATGTAAGTAGAATAGCTTTTATGATAATCAATAATGAAATAATATATTTAGAAAATAGTAAAATGAGTCATATTGAATGGTATAAATCATTAGGATATAAAGAAGAAGATTTTAATAATATTGTTAGAGGTTATACTAAAGATAATAAAATAATCTTTTATAAAGGTGATTTCTTATATGATGATGAAACAATTAATACCGCAATAACATTTGCACCTATTATTAAAGAATATATAAATAACGAAAATGCAGAAGTTTATGCTGGCGTTATTAAAGGAAAAATTGGTGAACAATGGGAACCATGTTTAAAAATTGAAGTTAATACTAAAAAAGTAAAAAGATAATTTGACTTTTTATGATTAAATTGATACAATTAATATGTTTTAAATGCAAGGAATTGGAGAGTAATATTAATAACTATCTAAAAGCGAGTTAGGATGGTGAAAGCTAACAGACAAGATTAATATGAAAAACACCAAGGAGCAAGTATCTTGAAATTAGTAGGGATACTCGGTTAATACCGTTATGTAATTAAGTAAATGAAAGGATGGTACCGTGCTTTTTGCACTCCTTAGGTATTATCCTTTTTTATATTGAAAGGAGAAAATTATGGAAAAATTTACAAAAGAAATGGTAGACGATTATGCAGAAAAATTATTAATAGGACTAACAAGTGAAGAAAATAAAATGGTATTAGATGAATTTGAAATAATTGATAAAAATATAGATTTAATAAATCAAATACCTAATATTGAAAATGTAGAACCTATGACACATTGTCTAGATGATTTTGAATATGAACTTAGAGAAGATGAAGTAGAAGAATCAATTGATATTGAAGACTTACTAGCAAATTGTGATGATTGTACTGATGATAGTGTACAAGTACCAAAGGTGGTGGGATAATATGTATATGGAAAAAACTATTAAAGAATTACATGAAGATTTAGTAAATGGTAAAGTAACTAGTAAAGAATTAATTAAAGAATCATTAGAAAAATCTCATGAAGTAAATGAAAAATATAATGCGTTTGTAACTATTATGGATGATGCTAAAGAAACAGAAGTTACTGATAATTTACTATCAGGTATTCCTTATGGAATAAAAGATAATTATTCAACAAAAGGAATATTATCAACTGGATCATCAAATACATTAAAAGATTATGTACCATTTTTTACAGCTACAGCTATAGAAAATCTAAATAAAGCAAATGCTGTACCTGTAAATAAAACAGTAATGGATGAATTTGGTATGGGTGGAACAGGAACAACAGGACATACAGGAATTGTAAAAAACCCATGGGATCCAACTCGTATGACAGCAGGATCAAGTGCAGGTTCAGCTTGTGCTGTAGCAGCAGGAGTATATCCTTATGCAACAGGATCTGATACAGGAGATTCAATTAGAAAACCAGCTGCATATTGTGGAATAGTAGGATATAAACCTACATATGGAATGATATCACGTTATGGGTTATTTGCTTTCGCATCAAGCCTAGATCATTGTGGTGTTTTAACAAGATGTGTAGAAGATGCTGCAATAGTAACAGATAATATGAAAGGTATAGATAAATATGATATGACTAGCTGGGATTCTAGTAATATTAATTTATATAAAGATTTAACAGATGATGTAAAAGGTAAAAAAATATGTTATATAAAAGAAATTTGTGATATTAATAATTATCCAAATGCAAGTGATGAATTAAAAGAACACTTAGAAAACTTCAAACAAAAATTAGAATTATGTAAAGAACTAGGAATGGAAGTAACTGAAGTATCAGTAGATGAAACTTTACTTAAAGCATCTCCATCAGTATATGTAGTTATTTCATGCGCTGAAGCAACAAGTAATATGTCAAATTTAACAGGATTTATCTTTGGACCTAGAGGAGAAGGAAATACTTATATTGAACAAATGAAAGATCATAGAACAAAAGGTTTCTCACCACTTATTAAAAGAAGATTTGTAATTGGTTCATATGTATTACAAGCTCAAAACAAAGATAGATATTTCCATAATGCTCAAAGAGTAAGAAGACTATTAGTAGATGAATGGAAAAAATTATTTAAAGAATATGATGCTATAATATTACCAGTTGGAGCAGGGCCTGCTAAACACTTAGATGGTTCTAAAAATATATTAGATGAATCTACAAGTGTATTAGAAGAACATTTACAAATTGGTAACTATGGTGGATTCCCATCAATAACAATACCAGATGGATTTGTAAGTAATTTACCAGTGGGTTTAAATATAACTGGAAATTGTTATAATGATCAAACAGTATTAAATATTGCTTATGCATTAGAAAGTAAAATGGAATATAAAAATCAAATAGCTAAGGAGGTTAAATAATGAACGACTATTTAGTAATGATAGGACTTGAAATGCACTGTGAAATAAGTGAAACAAAATCAAAAGTATTTTCAAGTGCAGAAAATTCATATAAAGACCTTCCAAACTCAAATATAAGACCAATTGATATGGGATTCCCTGGTACTTTACCAGTAGTAAATAAAGAAGCGGTTAGAATGGCTTTAATGGCTAGTATGATTTTAAATTGTAAACAACCAGAACACATTTATTTTGAAAGAAAAAATTATTATTATCCAGATATGCCTAAAAACTTTCAAATAACTCAAGAAACAAAACCAGCACCAGTTGGAATATATGGTGAATTAGAATATGAATGTAATGGTGAAACAAAAAAAGCACTTATTAATAATATTCACTTAGAAGAAGATGCAGCCTCATCAGAACATTTAGGTAGTACAACACTTATTGATTATAATAGAGCAGGTGTACCACTACTTGAACTTGTTACAGAACCATGTTTTCATTCAGCAGATGAAGCAGTATCATTTTTAGAAACAATGAGATCAATTTATCAATATGCTGGAATAAGTGAAGCAGATTCTAAAAAAGGACAAATTAGATGTGATGTAAATATTTCAATTATGGAAAAAGGTAAAGATGAAAAAGATCCATCTAATTGGGGAACAAAAGTAGAAATTAAAAACGTTAACTCGTTTGGTGGAGTAAGAGATGCTATTAATTATGAAATAGAAAGACAAATAGATGCTAAAGAAGATGGAATATATGATGAAATAATAGAACAAGAAACAAGAAGATGGGATGAAGAATCAGGTACTACTATACGTATGAGAAGTAAAGTAGATGCTATAGATTATAAATATTTTGTAGAACCAAATATACCTAAATTTAAATTATCTAAAGAATGGTTAGAAGAAATAAGAAAATCAATTCCAGAACTTGCTAGTGATAGAAAAGCTAAATATATAAATGAATATGGAATAAGTAATTATGATGCTACAATTTTAGTAAAAGAAAAACCAGTAGCAGATTACTATGAAGAAACAATTAAATTAGGAGTTAATCCTAAATCATCTTCAAACTGGATTACAAGTGTTATATTAGGACATTTAAATAAATTTGATTTAAGTATTAATGATATTTATTTAACACCTAAAATGTTAGTTGATTTAATCAAATTAATAGATGAAGGAACAATATCTTCAAAACAAGCAAAAGAAGTATTATATGAATCATTAACAGAAAATAAAGAACCAGTAAAAATAGTTGAAGAAAAAGGTATGAAACAAATAGGAGATACCGATACTATAAATAAAGTAATTCAAGAAGTATTAGAAGAACAACCAGCTTCTATAGAACAATATAAAAGTGGTAGAACAAATATTGTCGATTTCTTAGTTGGTCAAGTTATGAAAAAAACTAGAGGACAAGCAAATCCTGCTATGACAAGAAATATGATAATAGAAGAGATAGAAAAGAGGTAATTATCATGAATATTTATCGTACAAATTATTGTGGTTTAGTAGATGAATCATTAGATCAAAAAGAAATAAAACTTGCTGGATGGATTGAAAATATAAGAGATCATGGTGGAGTAATATTCTTAGATTTAAGAGATGAAAAAGGAACAGTTCAATTAGTAAGTAATGATGATAGTATATTTAATGGACTTACTAAAGAATCTACAATATCAGTAACAGGTGTCGTTAGAATGCGTAACGAAGAAGATTATAATAACCGAATTAAAACAGGAAAAGTAGAAGTATTAGTAGATAAAATTGAAGTATTAGGTAAATCAAAAAATAATCTACCATTTGAAATTATGACATCTACAAATGTATCAGAAGAAACAAGATTAAAATATAGATATTTAGATTTAAGAAATGAAAAAGTTCATAATATGGTTAAATTTAGAAGTGAATTACTAAAATATCTAAGAAATAAAATGGATAGTTTAGAATTTACAGAAATACAAACTCCAATTATAACAGCATCTTCTCCTGAAGGAGCAAGAGACTTTATAATACCATCTCGTAAATTTAAAGGTAAATTTTATGCATTACCACAAGCTCCACAACAATATAAACAATTATTAATGTGTTCAGGATTTGATAAATATTATCAAATTGCACCTTGTTTTAGAGATGAAGATACAAGAGCAGATAGAGCATTAGAATTCTATCAATTAGATTTTGAAATGGCTTTTGCTACAGAAGAAGATGTATATAAAGTAGGAGAAGAAATATTCTATGATACATTCACTAAATTTGGTAATAAAACTGTATCAGAAAGACCATTTAGAAGAATAAGTTTTAAAGAAGCAATGGCTAAATATGGTACAGATAAACCAGATTTAAGAAATCCACTTGAAATAATAGATTTAAGTGAAGTATTTACTGAATCTGAATTTAAACCATTTAAAGGTGTAACAGTAAAAGGTATTAAAGTAGATAATTTAGCTACTAAATCAAATAGTTGGTTTAATGAAGTAGTAGATTATGCTAAAACAATTGGAATGCCAGGAATTGGATATATATCAATATTAGAAGATATGTCATTTAAAGGACCAATTGATAAATTCTTAACAGAAGAAGATAAAAAATCATTAATAGAAAAAGCAGATTTAAAAGAAAATTCAGTATTATTCTTTATAGCAGATAGAAATACTAAATTAGCAACTAAAAATGCAGGATTAATCAGAACTCATTTAGGAGAAAAAGCAGAATTAATAGATAAAAATAGATATGAATTCTGTATAGTTAATAATTTTCCAATGTTTGAATATAAAGAAGAAGATAAAAAATATGATTTCTGTCATAATCCATTCTCAATGCCAATAGGTGGAATAAAAGCATATGAAAACACTAATTTAGAAGATATAGAAGCATATCAATTTGACTTTGTATGTAATGGTAATGAAATGGCTTCAGGAGCAGTACGTAATCACGATTTAGAATGTCTAGAAAAAGGATTTAGTGCTGTTGGATATGATAAAGAAGTAGTAAAAGAAAGATTTGGAGCACTTTATAATGCATTCCAATTTGGAGCACCTCCACATGCTGGTATGGCTCCAGGCTTTGAAAGAATGATTATGTTACTTAAAGATGAAACAAACTTAAGAGAAGTAATTACATTCCCAACAAGTGCATCTGGAGAAGATAAATTAATGGGTTCTCCAAGTAATGTAGATGAAAAACAATTAAGAGAAGTACATATAAAAATAAGAAATTAAAAAAAATTTAAAAAAAGTATTGCAAAAACATAAAATATATTATATAATTAAAAAGTCTTAAGTAATTAAGACTTTGTGGATGCCTAATTAGCTCAGTTGGTAGAGCACTCGGCTGTTAACCGATAGGTCGTAGGTTCGAGTCCTACATTAGGCGCCATATTTTTTTGGCCAGTTGGTGAAGCGGCTTAACACACTGCCCTTTCACGGCAGCATTCACGGGTTCGAATCCCGTACTGGTCACCATTTAGAAATTAAACAACTTAGGTTGTTTTTTTGTTTGTTAATATAATAAAAACATGTTATAATAGATTAGGTGATAAAATGGATAATTTCGATATAAGTAAAATAGAATTTGATGAAGAAGTTAGAATAGTATTTATGGGAACACCAGATTTTAGTGTACCAATACTAGAAGCACTATCAAAAAATTATAATGTAAAAGGAGTAGTTACTCAACCAGATAAACCAGTAGGTAGAAACAAAGAATTACTACCAACACCAGTAAAAAAATATGCAAATGATAATTTAATATTAGTTATACAACCTGAAAATATAAGAGAATCATGGCAAGAGGTTGTATCATTTCATCCTAATTTAATTATTACATGCGCATATGGACAAATATTACCAAGAGAATTACTTGTATATCCAAAATATGGATGTATAAATGTACATGCATCACTTTTACCAAAATTAAGAGGAGGAGCACCTATACATCACGCTATAATAGATGGACATAAAAAAACAGGTGTAACAATAATGCATATGAGTCCTAGAATGGATGAAGGAGATATAATCAGTAGTAAAGAAATAGAAATACTTGATACTGATACTGCAGAATCACTTCATGATAAATTAAGTATATTAGGAAGAGATTTATTAATTGAAACATTACCTAGTATAATAGATGGAACAGCACCTAGAATAAAACAAAATAATGATGAAGCAACATATGCTAAAAACATAAGTAAAGAAGATGAAAAAATAGATTTTAGTAAAACAAAAAAACAAGTTTACAATCAAATAAGAGGTTTAAATTCATGGCCAGGAGCATACGCAATATTTGATAAAAAAAGAATGAAAGTATGGTCAAGTAGAATGTCAGAATATGCAGATCCATTTAAAATAGATGGTCAAGTATTAAATATATATGAAGATGGTATTGGTGTCAAAGTATCAAATGGAGAAATAATTTTAACAGAAATTCAACCAGAAGGTAAAAAGAAAATGAAAGCAAGCGAATACTTAAATGGTCTTCAAGATAAAAATAGTATTATAGGTAAAATATTTGAATAATATTGATAAAAATCAATATTTATGGTAAATTATATATAGCAAGGAGGTTATTATGGAAATAGCTTTAATAATTGTATCAATACTACTAATAGCAGTTGTACTTCTTCAAGCTGGAAAAACAGAAGATTCAAATATAATTTCTGGAGGTAGTAGTGCACTATTTAAAAATCGTAAAGAAAGAGGAGGAGAACTTTTTATAACAAGACTTACAGTTCTTCTAGGAGCAATTTTCTTTATATTATGTTTTGTACAAGGATTTTAAAAGATATTATAAAATATCTTTTTTTTTGACATTTTATTTATATTTATAGATTTATAATTATATAAATAGGTGATTTTATGAAAAAGAAAGTTATATCTAAATTTAAAAAAATAACCATTAATTTAATTGGAATATTTATTGTAATTCAAACAATATACAATTTATTTTTAAAAATTCAATTAGTTAATACAAATGAAGAATTTTTAAAAAAACTACTAAATAATAGAAATTATTATGAACTTTATGTAAAAGATTATAATTCAATTTTAAATAAAGGAATAAGATTTTTAACTAATATAGAAATTACAAATCCTACTACTATATTAGAAAATAAATTTAAATTTAAAGAAGAAATAAAACCAGTTATGTATACAACATCATCAGATGATATCTATATAAAAGATAAAACTAGTGAATATATAGAAGATCCAATAAAAAAAGAAGTAACAAATCCTAAAGTATATATTTATAATACTCACCAACTTGAAAGTTACAACAAAAAAGTTTATAAAGACTATAATATAACTCCAAATGTTATGATGGCATCATATATTTTAAGAGAAAATTTAAATAATAAAAATATAAATACAATAGTAGAAACTGCAAATATAACTGATTTTTTAAATGCAAATGGATGGGATTATTCAAATAGCTATAATGCTAGTAGATATTATTTAAAAAACACCATAAAAAAATATAATAATTTAGAATTAATAATAGATTTGCATAGAGATGCAATAAAGAAAAATGCATCTACTATAACAATAAATAATAAAAAATATGCAAAAGTATTATTTGTAGTAGGTTTAGAACATAAAAATTATAAAAAAAACCTAAGTGTTGTTACAGAAATAAATAATATTTTAAATCAAAAATATCCTAAATTATCAAGAGGAATAATGAAAAAAGAAGGAAAAAATGTAAATGGTATTTATAATCAAGATTTAAATAAAAATATAGTATTAATAGAATTAGGAGGAATGGAAAATAATTTAGATGAAATAATGAATACATGTATTGCCTTATCAGAAGTTATAGAAAAATACTTGGAGGATAAAAATGAATGAAGAAAAAGTAAAAAAAATAATAACAAAAGTATTTTGGAAATCATTTTTAGTATTATTAATCGGTTTTACTGCTATATATGTTTCAGAAGCTACAGGATATTATGAATTTGAACAACATAATAAAAAAGTATTAACAGAACAAAAAATTAAACAATTTGAAGAAGATGTAGCAAACGGAAAAAATATAGATATAAATGACTATGTAGTTAATAATAAACAAAATTATGAAACAAAATTATCAAAATTAGGAGATAAAATGTCTACTAGTGTAAAAAAAATTATAGTTGAAGGATTAAATAATACATTTGATTTTTTAAATAATATTTTAAGTTAAACTTTATTGTATAACAATAAAATATGTGTTAAAATTAATTCATGGTGATTTTATGAAACAACAAAATATTAGAAACTTTTCAATAATTGCTCATATAGATCATGGTAAAAGTACATTAGCTGATAGAATACTAGATATTACAGGAGCAATAACTGAAAGAGAAAAACAAGAACAATTATTAGATAGTATGGATATTGAAAGAGAACGTGGCATTACAATAAAACTAAATGCCGTTCAATTAAAATATAATTATAAAGGTGAAGAATATTATCTTCATTTAATAGATACGCCAGGCCATGTAGACTTTTCATATGAAGTATCTAGAAGTCTAGCTGCATGTGAAGGTGCCATATTAGTAGTAGATGCAGCACAAGGTATAGAGGCTCAAACATTAGCTAATTTATATTTAGCTATGGAAAATAATTTAGAAATAATACCGGTAATAAATAAAATAGATTTACCTAATGCAGACATTGATAGAGTAAAAAAAGAATTAATTGATACATTAGGATTTAAAGATGAAGAAATACTTTTATGCAGTGCTAAAAATGGTATTGGAATAAAAGAATTAGTAGAAGCTATAATAGATAGAGTACCAGCTCCAACAGGTATAGAAAAAGATCCATTTAAAGCATTAATATTTGATAGTTATTTTGATGCTTATAGAGGAATTGTAACTTCTATTAGAGTAGTAGATGGAAATATAAAAGTTGGAGATAAAATAAAAATGTTAGCAACTAATGCTACATATGAGGTAACATCTTTAGGAGTTCATAATCCTTATGAGAAAAAAACAAATGAACTTACTACAGGTGAAGTTGGTTTCTTAGCTGCAAGTATTAAAAGTATAGAAGATGTTAAAGTAGGAGATACAATCGCATTAGCAAGTGCAAACGTAGAACCTATAGAAGGATATAAACCAATGAAACCAATGGTGTTTTGTGGATTATATCCAATTGAATCAAGTAAATTTCCAGATCTTAGAGAAGCATTAGAAAAACTAAAATTAAATGATGCTTCACTAGAATTTACACCAGAAACATCACAAGCATTAGGTTTTGGATTTAGATGTGGTTTCTTAGGACTTTTACATATGGAAATTATAGAAGAAAGAATTGAAAGAGAATTCAATATCGATTTAATAGCAACATCACCATCAGTTATATATGATGTAGAACTTACAGATAGAACACATATGATGATAGATAGTCCATCTAAAATGCCAGATAAAGTAAAAATAAACAATATAAAAGAACCATATATTAAAACTAATATATTTGTTCCAAGTGATTATATAGGACCAATAATGGAATTATGTCAAAATAAAAGAGGTAATTATGTATCAATGGAATATTTAGATAAAACAAGAGTAAATATTCATTATGAAATACCACTTTCTGAAATAGTATATGATTTCTTTGATAAATTAAAAAGTTATACAAAAGGATATGCATCATTTGATTATGAACTTATTGGATATAAAGAATCTAATTTAGTAAAAATGGATATATTATTAAATGGAGATATAGTAGATGCACTTAGCATCATAGTTCATAAAGATTTTGCATATAATAGAGGGAAACAAATAGTTGAAAATTTAAAGCAAATAATACCAAGACAACAATTTGAAGTACCAATTCAAGCAACAATAGGAAGTAAAGTAATCGCAAGAGAAACCATAAAAGCAGTAAGAAAAAATGTACTTGCTAAATGTTATGGTGGAGATGTTTCAAGAAAAAGAAAATTATTAGAAAAACAAAAAGAAGGTAAGAAAAGAATGAAAATGGTAGGAAGTGTAGAAATACCACAAGAAGCTTTCTTATCAGTATTAAAAATGGACGACAATTAAGGAGAGACAATATGAAAAAAAGTTCAGTAAAAAACTTAGTTATTTATAACAGAGTATTAGAATCAGCAAATTATATTATTGAACATAATGCTACTGTTAGAGAAACGGCTAAAATAACTAAAGTAGGAAAAACTACAACTCATTTAGATTTAACAACAAGATTAGAAGAAATAAATCCTAAACTACATAAACAAGTAGAAGAAATATTAGAAAATAATAAAGTTAAAAGACATATAAGAGGTGGCGAAGCTACTAGGCAAAAATTCTTATCAATGAAAAATAATAAATAAAGAAAATTCTTGCATTTTCTTTATTTTTTTGTTATTATAAAAAACATTAAAAAAGGGGTGTTTATATGAAAGATATAGAAAAACAAAAAATCAATGACAAAATAAAAATTTTTGAATCAATAACATTATTAGCAACTGCTAATCCAGAAATAATAAAAAATGAAATACATAGTGAAATAAATATTAATTTATCACCGATACAAATACAATCGTTAACTAAAAAAATAAATATTTACAAATCAGTTTTATTACTATTAACAAAAGGATGTTTTATTCAGGAAATTGCAAATGAATTAGGTTTAAGTACATCTTGTATACAAAGATATTTAAATAGTTCTATAATTGAAGAAGAATTAGGAGAAAATATAAAAGTAGAAGTACAAGAAAGATTAGAAAAGAATATAAATAAAGGAAGAAAAAAAGGAGGAGAAGAATACGCTGTTAATAATGAAGCAGCAAAAGGTGAAGATGGAAAATTTATAGGTTCATATCCTAAAGTAATATAGTAGGTGATATTATGGAACAAGAATATAATATATTATTAAAAATCAGTTCAGAAATATATGATTTATATAATCAAAATGATATAAATAAATTAAAAAAATTAATAGAAGAAGAAAATAAAATATATGAACAATATAATCCTGAACAATTAACAGAAATTATTAATTATATTTATTATTTAAATGGAGAAAAAACATTAAATTATTTATATGAATATGAAATACCGCTTTATAATAATAAAAAAAGAATAATAATAGAAAGAATTATAAATAAATTAACAAATCATATTAATAGAAGTTTTTTAAAAGAAAAAGAATCTGAATTTCCAATTAAAGATGTTTTACTTTTAGATAATAATACAATATTAGTAGCAGAAAATACAGATTATTCTTTTTCAGAATTATATAATAAAATTATTACTCAAGTTGAAATAAAATATTTATATTTTGTTATGGATAATGATAAATTAGACAATGAAAAGAAAAAAGAAATATTTTTAAATGATCTTTTTATAAATCCTTTCTTAGAAGAAAAATTATTAAAACCAATTGTTAATTTTGCAGATTTTGTAAAAGAAGAAGATAATTTATATAATGGTCTATGGGACAATATAAAAGAAACATATAATGAATATTTGGAATATCAATGTAAAGAAATAGCATTACATAATATAGATAGAATGTTATCAGAAATAGATATTTATAATCCTCAAAACACTATAGCTCGTTCACTATATTTAAGAGCAGTATTTAATTATTTAACAAACGAACAAATAGAAGATATATATAATAATTATAATGAAGAATTTAGAGAAATTAATAATTTATTTGGTGATGAATACATAAGATTTTCATTTAATAGTATAAGTAAAGATAAAGAAGAAATAGAAAAAATAAAAACACGTTAAGTGTTTTTATATATTGTAATCATTAATTCCATATTTTTCTTTTTCTGTATCTAAAAATAAATGATTATGAATAGGATTATAAGTTAAATAACCAAATATAATATAAGATATAATAATTAAAATAATTGCTATTTTATTAGAATGATTAATATGTTTGCAATCCATTATTTTATAACCAATAAATTGTGTAATTATAAATGTTATTAACATCATAATAAATATTACAATCATGTTTTCACCAAATCTATAATAAAATGGTAAAAACATTACTAAGTAAATAGGTATAGAAATTAATGCTTCAATAAATTTAGAAAATAAAAAATTATTTACTTTAATATCATATTTTTTAATTAATATATATTCAATTATTCCAAATAATAGAGTAGTAGTAAATAACATTTTCATATGTTCCCAAATACTTTCATTTACTGAAAAAAATATAGAAAATAAAGTATTAGGAAATATATTATAAATAAAATGAGTTAAAAAACATAATAAAAATGTTCCTATAATACTTATAATTTTAATTCTTTTTAAAGTCATAAATTATTCCTTTCTAACCATATTAAAAATGGTGATTATATGAAAATAAGATTAGGATATGCATGTATATCAAATGCTTTAAATATAACTTCTTCTAGCACAATGACTTATAGTTATTATAAATCTAAAGATAAAGACTATATTAATGATAAACTAGATAAAATAATAAAATCTAATTTTGAAGCTTTAAAAGAAATATTAAATTATAATATAAAAAATGAAATATATTTTTTTAGAATGACATCTAATTTAATACCACTTGCGACTCATCCTAGTGTAGAATTTGAAATATTTAAAAAATATGATAAATACTTTAAAGAAATAGGTAATATTATAAAAAATAATAATCTAAGAGTAGATATGCATCCTGATCAATTTTGTGTTTTAAATAGTATAAATTTTGATACTGTTAAAACTACTATTAGTATACTCGAATTTTATCAGAATATGTTTGATGCAATGAAAATAAAATCTAAATTAGTATTACATGTAGGCGGTAAAACAAATGGTAAAAAAGAAGGAATAAAAAGATTTATAGATAATTTTAATTTATTAAATGATGAATTAAAACATATGATAATTTTAGAAAATGATGATAAAGTATACAATATTAGAAATGTTTTAAAAATATGTAATACATTAAATATACCAATGGTATTAGATTATCATCATTATAAATGTAATAAATCAAATGAAAAAATAGAAGACTATATAGAAAAAATATTTGATACATGGGATACTATTCCTAAAATACATTTTTCTAGTCCTAAAAGCAAAAAAGAAAAAAGAAGTCATCATGAATATATAGATGTAGATGAATTTATAAAGTTTATTGAAAAGATAAAATTTGTAGATAGAGATTTTGATATTATGATAGAAGCTAAAGGTAAAGATGATGCATTATTTAGATTAATTAGGCAATTAAAATATAAAACAGACTATAAATTTATAAATTCTACAACTTTTTTAGTAAAATAAAAAGGGTTTTAAAAATTTTTGTCGTATATTAATATTAGGGAGTGTTTTTTATGAATGGACAAAAAATAGAATACGAAAAAATAAATGAAATAAAAAACAGTGTAGATATAGTAGATGTTATATCATCATACATACCTTTAATAGGTAAAGGAAAAAACTTATTTGGAGTTTGTCCATTTCATGATGATTCAAATCCTAGTATGAGTGTTTCAAGAGAAAAACAAATATATACATGTTTCTCATGTGGAGCAACTGGTACAGTATTTACATTTTTACAAGAATATGAACATATAAGTTTTATAGAAGCATTAAAAATATGTGCTGATAAAGCAGGTATTGATTTAAATATAAAAAACTATAAAGAAAAAACAAAAGATAGTGAATTATATGAAATGTATGAAGTAGCTTCTAAACTATATCAAAATAATATTAATACAAATGAAGGTGTTGAAGCTAAAGAATATTTAAATGAAAGAAATATAACAGATGATATTATAAAAGAATTTAAAATTGGACTAGCTTTAAAAGATAACAAATTAACTAAATTATTAAAAAATAAAAAATATGATGAAAATAAAGTAATAAAAAGTGGTTTAGTAGTTAAAAATGGATTAGATATGTATGATTCATTTTATGATAGAATAATGTTTCCTATAGAAGATGCTAGTGGTAAAATAGTTGGATTTAGTGGTAGAATTTATAAAAAATATTATGATAATAAACCATCTAAATATAAAAATACAACCGAAACAGAAATATTTAAAAAAGGTGAAATATTATATAATTATAAATTAGCAAAAGAAGAAGCTAGAATATCTGGAAGTATCATTATCATGGAAGGATTTATGGATTTATTTAGAGCTTACAGTGTTGGTATTAAAAACGTAGTTGTAAGTATGGGAACAGCTATTACAAAAGAACATGCTAATTTACTTAAAAGAATGGCTAAAGATGTAATATTATGTTTTGATGGAGATAGTGCTGGAGAAAAAGCCACATATTCTTGTAGTAATGAACTTATTAAATTAGGAATAACTCCTAAAATAGTAAGATTAGAAGAAAACTTAGATCCAGATGAATATATATTAAAATATGGTAAAGATAAATTTATAGAAAAAATTAATAATCCTATAAATGTAATGGAATTTAAAATGCACTATTTAAAAAAGAATAAAGATTTAAATAGTACAGTTGATATGTCAGAATATGTTAATTCTTTAATAAAAGAATTAAATGAAATAGATGATGATATATTAAGAGAAATTACTTTAAAAAAAATAAGTAATGAATCAAATTTAGATATAGAATTCTTAAGAAGTAAACTAGAAACAAAAGAAAAAGAAATAAGACCAATTAAAAAAATAGAACAACCTAAAACAAATATGTATATAAAAGCAGAACAATATCTTTTATATTACATGTTAAATAATATAGAAGTAATTAAAATGTATCAAAATAATATTGGATATATGCCAACTGATAAATATAGAAAATTGGCATTTGAAATTAATTATTTTTATAAAAACAATAATTATATAAATGTTTCTGATTTAATGATTTCATTAAAAGATGAAGAAGAACTTATAAATACTATGAAAGAAATAAATATTCTTAACTTAAAAGATGAATACACTAAAGAAGAAATATTAGATTATATAAAAACAATAAAAGATTATAACATTAAAGTTGAAAGTAAAAGATTAAAAGATTTAATGAAAATGGAATTAGATCCAATAAAAAAAGCAGAATATGCAGAAAAAATATTAGAAATAAATAAAACAAATTGTGAGGTAGGGGAATAAAATATGGTAAATGAAATAAAAACATTTGATGAAAGAAAAGAAGAATTAGTAAAATTAGGAAAAGAAAAAGGAACTTTAACATATGAACAATTAGCTAACTCTTTAAAAGGTTTAGAATTAACAAATGAAGAATTAGATGAATTATATAATTTATTTAATGAAAATGGTATCAGAATTGTATCCGAAGATGAACCAGAAGATGAAACAAATGGTGGATTATTATTAGATGATAATACTTTAACAAAAGATTTAACAATTAATGATCCAGTTAGAATGTATTTAAAAGAAATAGGTCAAATAAAATTATTATCTATGGATGAAGAATTAGCACTTGCTGATAGAATATTAGCAGGAGATGAAATGGCTAAATCAGAACTTGCAGAAGCTAACTTACGTCTAGTTGTTAGTATAGCAAAAAGATATGTAGGAAGAGGAATGCTTTTCTTAGATTTAATCCAAGAAGGAAATATAGGACTTATGAAGGCAGTAGATAAATTTGATGTATCTAAAGGATATAAATTTTCTACATATGCTACATGGTGGATTAGACAAGCGATAACAAGAGCAATTGCAGATCAAGCAAGAACAATAAGAGTACCAGTTCATATGGTTGAAACAATTAATAAATTAGCACGTATTCAAAGACAATTAACACTAGAACTTAATCGTGAACCTAGTGAAGAGGAATTAGCTAAAAAAATGAATATGTCAGTAGATAAAATACGTGAAATATATAAAATTAGTCAAGAACCAGTTAGTCTAGAAACTCCAATTGGAGAAGAAGATGATTCACATTTAGGAGATTTCATCAAAGATGAAAGAAATGTTAGTCCTGAAGAATATGCTACTAATGAACTTTTAAAAGATGAAATAGCAGAAGTATTACAAACATTAACTGAAAGAGAAGAAAAAGTTATAAGACTTAGATTTGGTTTAGAAGATGGAAAATCAAGAACACTAGAAGAAGTAGGTCAAATGTTTGGTGTTACAAGAGAAAGAATTAGACAAATAGAAGCAAAAGCTTTAAGAAAACTAAGACATCCATCTCGTTCTAGAAAATTAAAAGACTATATGGGTGACTAATGAATTTAACAAAAAGATTAAATGCAATAGTAAATTTAATTGATGAAGGTACAAATGTTATAGATATAGGGTGTGATCATGCACTACTAGATATATATTTAACCTTAAATAATAAAAATAAATGTATTGCATCCGATATAAATGAAAACGCCTTAAAAAGTGCAAAAAAAAATATAAAAAAATATAATTTAGAAAAGAAAATAAAAGTCATAGTAAGCGATGGACTAAAAAATATTGATATTCCTTCTAATAATACAATTGTTATATGTGGAATGGGTACAAATACAATATTAAATATATTAAAAGCAAGTAATATTAAAAATATAGATAATTTAATTATTCAATCAAATAATGATTTATATCTTTTAAGAAAAAGTTTAGTTAAATTAGGTTTTTATATAGAAAAAGAAATAAATTTAAAAGATAAAAACAAATATTATACAATTATAAAATTAAAAAAAGGTTTAAATATATATAGTAATTTAGAATACTATTATGGAATAAATTTAGAAAATAAGGAATTTGTACAATATTTAATAAATAAAAATAATGAAATTATTAAAAAGTTACCAAAAAAATATCTTATAAAAAAAATAAAATATAAAATACATAATAATTATTTAAAGAAACATTTATAATGTTTCTTTTTTATAAAAAAAAAGAACTATAAGCTCTTTATAAAAAGAAAGTTGGGCCTTCACTAGAATTTGTTTGAGAAACATAATGATTACTATCATTTTTTATAGATATTTCATTAGATACATTATTTTTTTTCGTAGGAATATCCACACGTTTAAATTCATTCATTACTTTAAACATTGTTTTAGCATTTTTTACAATAGGTGTTGCTTGTTTAACTAATGGGATAGTTTGATTAACTATACCTAAAGTTTTTTGAGTACCAGATAATATAGAACTAAAATTAATTCCTTTTAAACTACCAAATATTCTACTGAATATACCAGGTTTAACAACTTGTGAAGTCATATAAGGATACATATTAAAATAAGGGTTATAATAATTCATATAAGACTCCTTTCTAAAATATTATATGTTTTTTTATAAAAATGTTTTACATTTTTAAAAAATATGCTATAATTTTAATAGTAAAATAATAATAAGGGAGAATAGGTGGTGTGTTAAATGCAAAATAATGAGTCAAAATCATCGAATTTTTCTGCTGTAAAAATACTAACATATCCATTTATTGGCTTATATTTTATTATTTATTCTATAATTAAAATTGTACTTAATATATTAAAATATGTATATTATGGTATACAATATGTAATTCATATAAATGTTAAAATAATAAAAATGGTTGGATTAGGTTTAGGATTCATTTGTCATAAAATTACAAACATTTTTAGAAATGATAAAAAACAAAAAGTAAAGAAAGAAAAAGTTAAAACTAAACCTGAAAAAATACAAAAAGTAGAACAAAAAGAAATAATTAACGAAAAACCTAAAAAAGAAGAAAAAGTTAAACCTAAAAAAGAAGAAAAGAAAAAAAATAATTTAAAAATAATAGAAGATATTGAAATTGATAAAGAATTATTAAATTATATCGATAAACAAGAAGAAAAAAGACAAAATAAAAAGAAAAAAGAAAAAAGAAAAAAATTGGATTCAGAAGCTTATGTAAATGAAAATATTGAACTAGAAAAGCCTGGATTTAAACAAAAAATTAATACAATGTTTGCAGGAGTAGGGTTAGCTTTTGGAAGTGTTGGCAATAAATTTAAAAATAATATTTTCTTTAAAGATATAAGAAATAAAAAAGATATGAAAAGGGAAACACTTTTAATAGATTTTGAAGGTGCAGATGCTATTAAAAGTGATAAGAAAGTGTTATATGAATATGTTGCTAGAGATATAAACGGAAAAATAGTTAAAGATTATTTTAATGCATATTCTAAAGTAGAAGTTCATTCTTATCTTCTAAGTGAAGGATATGAAGTTTATAGTATTAGAACTAACAAATTTATTCAAATAATGCATAGTAGTACAAGTACTAATAATAAAAAATTTAAAAATAAAGATTTAATATTCTTCTTAACTCAATTATCTACTTATATTAAAGCAGGTATTCCGTTAGTAGAATCATTAAGAATTGTAGCAAGACAATATAAAAAACCAGCATATCAAAAAATATTTAAATCTGTTATATATGAATTAACAGTTGGAGAAAGTTTTAGTACAGCAATGGAAAAACAAGGAATAGCTTTCCCAAAATTATTGATAAACATGGTTAAAACAGCAGAAATGACCGGATCACTTCCAGAAGTATTAGATGATATGGCTAATTATTATACTGAAGTAGAAGCATCAAGAAAACAAATGGTTACTGCAATGACTTATCCAACTTTAGTATTTGTTTTTGCAATAGCTGTTATGATATTTGTTATGGTTTATGTAGTTCCACAATTCGTAGAAATTTATGAAACAATGGATACTAAATTACCAGGAATTACAATAGCAATATTAGCAATGAGTTCTTTCTTAAAAAAATATTGGCCATTAGTAATACTAGGTGCAATATTATTAGTAGTTTTATTTGTATATTTATATAAAAAAGTAAAACCATTTAGAACTTTCTGTCAATGGATAGCTATGCATACACCAGTATTTAATAACGTTATTATTTATAATGAGGTAGCATTATTTACTAAAACATTCTCTTCATTATTAGCACATAATGTACCAATTACTGATTGTATGGAAATATTAAATAAAATAACAAATAATGAAATTTATAAAATGTTAATTTTAGATACCATTACTAACTTAGCTAGAGGTGGTAAAATATCAGATGCATTTAAAGATCATTGGGCATTCCCAATACCAGCATATGAAATGATAGTAACAGGAGAAGCAACTGGAGAATTATCAGAAATGATGGGTAAAGTTTCACTTTATTATCAAGATTTACATAAAAACTCTGTTACAAGAATCAAATCATTCATTGAACCAATTCTTACAATTTTCTTAACAGCTGGTGTAGGTGTTATAATTCTATCAATTATAGTACCAATGTTTGAAATGTATTCTGCAGTTCAAGATATGGAATAGGAGAAAAGTATGGAAATATATTATGCAACATTATTCTTCATTTTTGGTACAATTTTAGGGTCATTTTATAATGTGGTTGGTTATAGACTACCTAGAGGAGAATCAATCGCATTTCCACCTTCACATTGTACAAAATGTGGTCATAGATTAACAACATTAGAATTAATTCCAATACTTTCTTTTTTATTGCAAAAAGGAAAGTGTAAAAATTGTGGAGATAAAATTTCATGGTTTTATACTATATTTGAATTTTTAACAGGACTAATGTTTATGTTATCATATTTAGTGTTTGGATTATCAATAGACACTTTAATAGCAATAACGTTTATATCTATGTTATTAATAATAATAATTAGTGATTATCAAACAATGATAATACCAGATGAATTATTAATCTTTACAGGAATATTACTTATTATAGAAATTTTAATAAAAAGTGGTTTAAATGTTATGTTACATTCTTTATTAAATGCTATTATAATGTTTGTTATAATGTTTGCTATTAAAAAAATAGGTGATTTCTTATTTAAAAAAGAATCAATGGGTGGAGGAGATATAAAACTAATGTTTATATATGGATTAGTTTTAGGTTGGCCTACATCATGTATTTCAATTTGTTTAGCAGCATTTATAGGATTACCAGTATCATTAATTTTATTAAAGAAAAATAATAGTCATGAAATACCATTTGGACCTTTTTTAGCAGTTGCTGCTATAATACTTGTTTTAACAAAAACAGATATAAATGTATTAATTGATTTATTAACTATAAAATAAAAGCTTCATTAAGAAGCTTTTTTTTCTAGTGCATCATATATTTTTTTTAAACTTTGTTCATATTTGCTAGTTTCTTTAGGAATATAGTATTTTTTACCTTTTAAATTATCAGGCATATATTGTTGTTTTACAAAACTATTTGGATAGTTATGAGGATATAAATAATCTTTTGAATTAGTTTTAATATGATCTGGAATATTTCCTATATTTCCTTTATTTATATCATTTAAAGCGTTATCTAAAGCAGTATGACCACTATTTGATTTAGGAGATAATGCCATTTCAACAATCATCACACCAAGTGGTATTCTAGCTTCAGGAAGTCCTAATCTTTCACAAGCATTAATACAAGCATCAACTTTAGGACCAATTGATGGATTAGCAAGCCCTATATCTTCATAAGCTATAACTGTCATTCTACGATATATAATATCTAAATCACCAGCATCAATTAATCTAGCTAAATAGTGTAGTGAAGCATTAACATCACTTCCTCTAATAGATTTTTGAAAAGCACTTATAACATCATAATGACCACTTTCATCATTATCATAAAAAGATACAGGTTTATTATTTACATTTTTAATTACATCTAAAGTAATATTAAAATCACTAGTAGAGTAGTAAGCAACTTCAAGTAAATTATAAGCATATCTAACATCTCCATTAGAAAGTTTTGCAATAAATTTAATTGAGTCATCATCTATTTTTAAATCTTTTAAACAATTTTTTTCTATAACTTTATTAATAGCTACTATAATATCATCCATAGATAAAGATTTAAGTTCAAATATTTGACATCTACTTCTTATAGCTGGATTAATTTTATGATATGGATTTGATGTAGTCATACCAATTAAAGTTATTAATCCACTTTCTAAATAAGGAAGTAATAAATCTTGTTTATCTTTATTTAATCTATGAATTTCATCCATAAGTAGTACCATACCATTATACATTTTAGCTTCTTCAACAACTACTTCAAAATCTTTTTTATTATTAATAACTGCATTAAGCATTCTATATCTAAGCCCTAATTCATTAACTATTGCTAAAGCTAAAGTAGTTTTACCAATACCAGGATTTCCATATAAAATCATTGAAAAAAGTCTTTTGTTATTAACTAAATTTCTAATTACTTTATTATCACCAATTAAATGAGTTTGACCAATTACATCATCTAATTTTTCTGGTCTCATAATTACTGCTAATGGTTCCATATAATCACCTATACACATTTTAACACAAATTTACATATTTATAAAATAATATCTTAAAAAATAACAAATTATTTGGTATAATTAAAGAGGGTAGATAGTATGGAATACATAGAAGAATATTTAAAATATTTACTTATTGAAAAAAAGTATAGTAATAATACAATTCTTTCTTATGGAAATGATTTAAATGAATTAAATGAATTTTATAAAAATAAAAATATTACAAAATTAGATAAAAAAGATATTTTAAATTTTATAGATAAAAATAAAGATAAATCAGATAAAACACTATCTCATTTTATAACAACATTTAGAGGTTTTTATAAATATTTAGAAATAGAAAATATAATAAAAGAAAATCCTATCTTATCAATATCTCAACCAAAAACAAAGAAAACATTGCCTAAAGTATTATCAGTAAGTGATATAGATAACATATTAAATATAATTTTAAATGATAAATATGATTTTAGAAATAAAGCAATGTTAGAATTAATGTATTCAACAGGTATTAGAATATCAGAATTAATAAATATAAAAACACATGATATAAATATAACTAATTGTACTTTAAAAGTAATGGGAAAAGGTAGTAAAGAAAGAATAATACCAATTGGAGATATAGCTTTAAAATATATTAAAATTTATATAGAAAACTATAGAAAAGAATTTATAAAACAAAATACAGATTATTTATTTTTAAATAGTAGAGGAACACTAATGACAAGGCAAGCATTCTTTAAAATAGTAAAAAAAATAGCAAAGCAAAAAAATATTAAAACAGATTTTTCACCACATACATTAAGACATAGTTTTGCTACCCACATGCTTGAAAATGGAGCAGATTTAAGAACTATACAAGAGTTATTAGGACATTCAGATTTATCTACTACACAAATATATACAAATGTTTCAAATAAATTTATTGAAGAAAATTATGAATATCATCCACATAGTTAAGGAGGTGTATTATGGAAAAACTTTTAAATTTAACATTACCAGAATATATTAAAGCAATAGATAATTTAACCAAAGAACAAATTATAGAATTAATTTCATCAAAAGAATTTGAAAAATCTAAAGAACATATAATAATTTGTACATTTACTAAAATTGATTCTGAATTAAAATATATATTTGTAAATAATAGTAATTTATTAAATAAACTTTTAATTGCAGTTTCAAAACAAAAAAGTAGATTTAATGTATTTGATAATGAAATTCAAGAAGTTATTGCTTCTAAAGCAGAAGCATTTATTAATTTACAAGAAAATGATTATATAACTTTATTAAAATCTATGAGTCCAAAAATATATTTAAAATTTATAGAAAATCTTAATAATTATATATCTAATAATGATATAGAAAGTTCAAATAAATTATTAATGGATGTAAAAAAAATATATGAGAATAAAGATACTGAAAAAATTAAAAATTATATTTTAAAAAGATTTAATATAAAAAACGAAAAATTTTTAAATATAATAACATATGATTTTGCTAATAGAAGAAGAAATATTTTTGAATTATATCGAATTGAAACATATGAACAATTATATATTTATAGTAAATTTGGTATAGTTGTAACAAAAGAAATTTTTGAATTAGAAAAACAAAACGAATATAATATATCTTTAGAATTATTAGAAAAATTAAATGCAAAACATGTTAAAATAATAATTAAAGAATTAATGGCAAAAGAAGATTATATAGATAGTGAAGTATTATTTGTAACAGCAATTAAATTATATTGTTTATTTGGAATTGATAATGCTCTTAAAATAGTAAAAGATAAATTTACTCAATGTACTGATGCAAGTGTACAAACTTCAGCAGAACTTCAATTTACTTTTGATAGAAGACTATATCGTTTAAATCATCCAGATGAATTTTTAAATTATGAACTAATTGAAAAATTAAAAAAATCAATTCAAAGTGGTGAATTAGGTGTTATAAAAAAGATAACTTCTGATAGTGATATGGTACATATAACAGGTCTTTTTGATCAATTAAGTGAAAATTATAAATTATATAAAAATGATAATAGATTAATAGGATACTTTAACGATATTATTAAAGATGAAATAGTATTAAGAGAATTAAAATTAAAAAATTTATTTATAGCAGATTATTATCAAAAAAAATTCATACCAAGAGAAAATATTACATGTTTAGAATTATTTAATATATTTAAAGAATTTGATTCATTTTATACTAAATTTGATGATAATGGTAATGTAGAAATGGATAAAAAATTAAAAATATTTTTATTACATAATGAAAAATCAGATAAAACAAATTGTGCTTTAATTAGAATGGTATTTAATAAACAAGCATTAGATTATAATACAGAACTTATACATATAATAAATAATTATTATAAAATATTAGAAATAAAAGAACAAAATAAATTAAAAAGTAAAAATTCATTACTAGATACACTAGATATATATAAAATATTGCAATATAAATTAAGCTATGATGAATTAGATATACCTCTTTCAATTATATCTAAAATAGCACTTTCAAAAAAACATTTAATAGTAAAACCAGAAGAAGCAATTACAGAATTTAAAAGAATTTATAAAGAACATAAAAAGAAATTTAGTTCTACAATACCTAAAGTAAAAGGTGAAACAAAAAATAAATATAAATATAAAATATTAGATAAAAATGATCCAGAACTTTTAACATGTGGTATAGATGTAGGAAGTTGTTTTAAACCTGGAGCACAAGGTGGAACATTCTATGAATATGCCTTAACTAGTATATATAGTGATGTTATTGGAATATGGGATCCTAAAGGAAATTTCTATATGTGTCCAATTATAAGAAATGGTAATGGTATATATGGTAATGGTATAGATCCAGAAAAAATAGATGAAGATGTTTTACCATTTGTTATGGAAGCTTTAAAAAAATGCTATAACGAAATTATCAAAAAAAGTGTACCAGAAGAAAAAATAGATTTCTGTACATTAGCTAATTTACACGAATATATAACAGGAGATAATAGAAAACAACCTATTTATATAGATAAAATACCTATGATAGGTGAATACTTCTATTGTGATATAACTAAAAATAATATGGATAGTTATGTATTAGCAGGTGATGCAACTATAATTAAAGAATATGTACCAACTAAAACATATGATACTACAAGAAATAAAAATTATATTTATTCAAAAGTTCAACAAGAAAATAGATTATTAATAGAACAAAGAATTAATGAAATTGAATACAAAAGTATAGATTTAAAAACAACAAGTGAAGTAGAAAAAAAAGTATTAAAAGAAAATTATAAAGAAATAAAAGTAGATGATTATGCTTATATTGTTTGTAATGAAGACTGGTATATAGCACTATCTGAAAATTTAGAAATTAAAAATGCAGTATTACCTTATGATCCTAGAGCTAAATTCGAATACTTAACTGAACTTCAAAGAGTAAAATCAAATTATCAAATAATAACACAACTTGAAAATAGAAAAACAAAATAAGGAGGCAATATGTTTAAAAGAATATTTTTAATAGTATTAGATTCTGTAGGAATAGGAGCAGCACATGATGCAGAAAAATTTGATGATGTAGGAACTAATACATTTATGCATGCAGTAGAAAGCACTAATTTAGAATTTCCAAATTTAAGAAAATTAGGATTCTTTAATTTAGCAAACAATGAAAAAAATGAAACAATTTCTATTTATACAAAAGGGATAGAAGTAAGTAATGGTAAAGATACACTAACAGGTCATTTAGAAATGATGGGTGTTATAACTAGTAAACCATTTAAAACATTCTTAAATGGATTTCCAAAAGAATTAATAGACGAAATAGAAAAATTAAGTGGTAGAAAAGTAATAGGTAATTGTGTAGCAAGTGGTACTGAAATAATTAAAGAATTAGGAGATAGACAAATAGAAACTGGAGAATTAATTATTTATACATCAGCTGATTCTGTACTTCAAATCGCAGCTCATGAAGAAGTTATACCACTTGATGAATTATATGATATATGTAAAAAGGTGCGAGAACTTACATTAAAAGATGAATGGAAAGTAGGAAGAATAATAGCTCGTCCATATATTGGAACAAACGGTAATTTTGAAAGAACACCAAATAGACATGATTATGCTTTAGATCCTGCTCATGAAACAGTATTAGATATCTTAAAAAATAATAATTATGATGTAATATCAATAGGTAAAATAGCAGATGTATTTAATAACTGTGGTATTACAAAAAGTATAAAAACAAAAGATAATTTAGATGGAATAAATAAAATATTAGAAGAAATGGATAATAATTTTAAAGGATTATGTTTTGCTAATCTAAATGATTATGATTCAAAATATGGTCATAGAAGAAATCCAATTGGATATGCAGAAGCTTTAAAAGAATTTGATAATTATGTTCCTAATATAATAGAAAAATTAAATGATGATGATCTACTTATTATTACAGCTGATCATGGTAATGATCCTACATATAAAGGAACAGATCATACAAGAGAAAATATACCTGTAGTTTTCTATCATAATAATATAAAAGAATCTAAAAAAATAGCTGATTTAGAAAGTTTTGCTAAAATAGGTTATACAGTATTAGAAAACTTTAATTTAGACAAAAATAAAGGTATTTTAGAAGAAATAAAATGAATTTAGAAAATATTAATTGGAATAAAGATAATTATAATGAATTCATTAATTATCTTTTTACTTTTGAAGATTTAAAATATAAAGAATTTCATAGTAAATTAATACTTAATGATAACTTAATAGGTATAAGAACACCAATACTTAAAGAAATAGCTAAAAAAATATCTAAAGGTGATTATAAAACATTTATAAAATTAAATAAACACAAATTTTATGAAGAAACAATTATACATGGTCTTATAATAGGTTATTTAACCGATTTTAACGAAAGTTTAAGCTTACTAGATAACTTTATACCATATGTTGATAATTGGGCTATAAATGATATTGTATGCGCTAATATGAAGATATTTAAAAAATATCAAAAAATAGGATTTAATAAAATATTAAAATATATAGATAGTAATAATCCATTTCAAATAAGAATAGGAATTGTTCTATTATTAGATTTTTATATAAATGATAAATATATAGATAAAATATTTGAAATAGTAGATAATATTCATAATGATAATTATTATGTTAGAATGGCTAATGCATGGGCTTTATCAATATGTTATATAAAATATAAAGAAAAAACTTATAATTATTTATTAAATAATAATTTAGATAAATTTACATTTAATAAAACAATAAGTAAAATATGTGATTCTAAAAGAGTAGATATTAAAGATAAAGAAAAATTAAAGAAAATTAGGAGATAATCCTAATTTTTTGTTACCAATATTTAATAAATTCATAATATAAATTAGGTGATTATAATGGATAAAAATATTGATATTTTAAATGAATATATGTCTAATTTAAAAGTATTAAATAATAATTTATATAATATGCATTTTAATATAACAGGTAGTAGTTTTGGAAGTATTCATAAAAAACTAGAGGAGTATTATGAAAAAGTAGCTATAATGTATGATAATATTGCAGAAAGAATAAAAATGTTAAACGCATACCCAATAACATCACTAAAAAAGATTGAAGATACATCTAGTATAAAATCAATGAAAAGTCAAAGTTATAATGGATTACAAGTAACGGAAGTATTAGATAATGATTTTAGTTTTTTAAAAGAATATACAAATGATTTAATAGCTTATTTTAATAAAGAAAATGATTATTATACTTCAAATATATTAAATGATAATTTAATGTTTTTTACTAAAGAATTATGGATGATTAAAAGTAGTTTAAAATAAAAGTTAATCTTTTATTTTTTTATAATTTAATGTATAATTATTTTGATAGTAGGTGGTTATATGAAAAAAGTTAAATATTTATTTATATTATTATTTATTATATTATTAGTAGTTGGTTCACTAGTAGTAATTAAATATAATAAAGAACAAGAAGAAAAAAAGAAATTATCATATAAAGAAGAAATAACTATAAAAATAGGCGATAAATTACCTAATATAAATGATTATGTAGATAAAGAAGATCATTATAAAATTAAAAATGCTAATATTGATTGGAAAGATATAACAATAGAAAAAAATACAACATATTATTCAGGAATATATCAAGGAATATTTAAATTTAATGATAAAAAAATAATTGTTAAATTAAATGTAATAGATGATATTAAACCATCTATAGAAGGTGTTAAGGATATTACTATTTATGAAAAAGAAAGTATTGATTTACTAAAAAATATTAAAACAAATGATAATAGTAAAGATAAAGTAAATATTAAAGTAGAAGGTACTTATGATATAAATAAAAAAGGTGAATATAATTTAAAATATGTAGCTACTGATAAAAGTAATAATAAAGAAGAAAAAGAATTTAAACTTATTGTAAAAGAAAAAGTTATTAAAAATAATAATATAACAACAAATACTAATTCAAATATAACAAGAAATGTTGGAATATCAAGTAAAGGATATAAAATAGAACAAAAAAATGGAATATATTATGTAGATGGTATATTAATTGCTAATAAAACTTATAATTTACCTAGTTCATATAATCCAGGAGGATTATTAAATACTTTTACATCTAATTTTAATAAAATGAAAAATGATGCATCAAAAGAAGGTATAAATTTAAAAATAATAAGTGGCTTTAGATCATACGGTAGTCAATCTTATATTTATAATAATTATGTTAAAAGAGATGGAAAAACTAAAGCAGATACTTATTCAGCAAGAGCAGGTCATTCAGAACATCAAACAGGTTTAGCTGCTGATATAAATAGCCTATATCAATCATTTATCAATACAAAAGAAGGTAAATGGTTAAATGATAATTGCTATAAATATGGATTTATTATAAGATATCCCAAGGGTAAAGAAAATATAACTGGTTATATGTATGAACCATGGCATATAAGATATGTAGGAGTAGATATTGCTACTAAATTATATAATAATGGTAATTGGATATCTTTAGAAGAATATTTAGGAATAACAAGTAAATATTAAAAAAACATTAGAAAAAATCTAATGTTTTTTCATATAATTAATTGGTGATTATATGAATTCTACTTTAATTTCATTTTTGCTTACAACTTTAGCAGGATTATCTACATTAATAGGTAGTATAGTAATATTTTTAAATAAAAAAAATAAAGATAAAATAATAATATCTTCACTTGCTTTTGCATCATCAGTAATGATTTTAATATCATTAACTGATTTAATACCAGAATCATATAATATGCTTAAAAATATATTTAAATTATTTCCATTAATATTAATTATTTTAATAAGTATTAATATAGGAATTATATTATCTTTTTATATAAAAAAATATATTCCTGAAAACAAAAATAATAATTTATATAAAGTAGGGTTAATATCTATGCTTGCTATTATAATGCATAACATACCAGAAGGAATGGCAACATTTATGGCAAGTAATACTAATATTAGTCTTGGAATATCACTTACAATAGCAATAGCGCTTCATAATATACCAGAAGGTATAAGTATAGCAGTACCAATTTATTATTCAACAAATAGTAAAATAAAAGCAATATTATATACATTTATATCAGGTTTATCAGAATTATTTGGTGCTATTATAACTTATATATTTTTAAAACCATTTATAAATGATTTTATTATGGGAATATTATTTTCTATAATTGCAGGTATTATGATACATATTGCTATATCTGAATTATTACCTACATCATTAAGTTATAAAAATACAAGATTAACTAAATTGTTTCTATTATTAGGATTAATATTTATTATAATTAGTAGGATATTTTTATAGTAGGGGAGTATAATAAAAAGAGAATATATTCTCTTTTTTATTGGGTTTTATCTAAGTTCAAAAGAATGTTCATCATTTTCATCTAATCTAAAAGATTTTGATTCATTTTCAAATCCTATATTATTTGATTTGTTAGAAACTTTATTATTAGATTTATTTGTAACATTTTTTGAATTACAATCTGTTACTTTATTACTACTTTTGTTAGTAATGTTAGAATTATTTTTATTTGTTATTTTAGCATTACTTTTATTAGTAATATTTGATTGCATTTTATTATTTTTCTTCATTTTTATCACCCATTATTAGTATTTGTAAAAATATATAAAATATAATGGTAATAAATGTAAAATAATATATGTATAATAGAAAATAAATAACAAATACTAATATAAAATAAAAAAATTGAATAGGGTAGAGTATAGTAAAATACTACTCTAATATTATAATAGTATTAAAATAATTAAACTATAAATATTATAAAAAATATAAGTTAATAATAAATTTTATATGATTTTTTTATAAAGTAGGGTAGAAAAAACAAAAAATACAACCATTTTTTTGATTTAAACATAATATTTTTTGTTTTCACTCCCCCTACTGTAATTTTATATAAAATATTAGATAACTAATACAAAAACTGTTCTGTATGACACTATATACACCATATGATGATGAGTTATAATAATTTTTTTATATTACAGCCATGTATATATAGTTATAATTAACTCAAATACATAGAATGGTATGTTTGTTAATATATTATTAATAATTAATAAAAATTGATATATGATAGATTGTAGGATGTATGATAGTAAGTAGTTATTATTTATAACCATAAATAATAACAAATTTATATCTACATATGATCTATAGTAAGTTGAAGAGATTATAGAATGGAAGATAGGTGAACAACTTATCATAAAAGTTTTCAAAATACTAAAGTTAACATAATATATATTATAGGAAGTTGTTAAAATTATAGAAAATAATATCTATTCTCTACTATAACTATACTTTTATGCGTGTATATACACTTATCTATATATGTATAAATTTTATATTAATACAACTATATATACTTCATTGTATGTTCATCCACTACTTATCTATTTATAGTTTAATTTGTTATATATTATCATATACATAATAATTTATTTCTAACACAATATACAATTATATGATTTAGATTTGTATATACAAAACATCATATTTTTTTTTACTAACTACATATTATAAGGTATTATGAATTTATACAAAATAAACAATTGTATATTATAATTTAAGATACATTAAAAGATAGAAAAACATCAAAAACATACATTATATATGTTGTAATATACAAAAATAGGGGATCAACTCCCCTATTTATTAAGATATTTTTCTAGATTCTATTTCAGCAATTTTTTGTAAAACTTCAGCTGCATTATCATCATTTATTTCAGTGTAACCTAATTCTTTTAAAGCTTGTATTTTTAAAGAATTTAATGCTAAAGTTCTACCAATTTTTTCTTCCATACGTTGTTCAATTTTATCAACGAATCTTTTATGAGCTTCAGCAATTTTGTTACTTGATACTCCCCCACCATTATATAATGTCATAGCAGAGAACATAATACTTTCAAATACAAATTGATCTTCTTCATCAAAAACAAATTCAAGAGGTTTTGTAAAACCTGCAGCTTTTGATATATAACCTAATATGTATTTTAATTCTTTTGTATTAGATATAGATTGTAAGAAATGATATAAATATAATAATGTATTATAATGTCCTGCATTTTCTTCATCTTCTAAATATTCTTTTAATAAATCTATGATGTTTGCTAATAATTCTTTATTTTTATCATTTAACCCATTATAAATATCATCTGTATTAAAATTACTTTTATTGCTATTTTCAAATAAAGTTTCAATTCTTGATTCTACTTCTACTATATAATCAGTATCAACTTTAATGTTATCAATTTCTTCTGGTGATTTAACACCTAATAAATTTAATAATAAAACTTTCTTATCTTTTGGCCATTTATTTATGTCATCCAATTCTAAATAATTATAAATCATTTGTCTAGATACACCTAAAAATTTTGCTAATTTAACTTTTGATATACCTAACTCATGTAGTATTTCATTTAATCTTCCCATATTTAAGACCTCCTATTATTATTTTATCACACGTAAACTAAATGTCAAGTAAAAATAAAAGAGTTTATTAAAATTAAACTCTTTATAAATACCATAACTTTTTGTTGTCTTTTCTTACTTCTTTTATAACTCCCCCACCGATACATTCATTTCCATTATATAAAACACAAGTTTGACCAGGTGTAACTGACTTTACACCATCAGTATAATTAACTAATATATTATTTTCATCTATATATTCAATTGAAACTTTTGTTAATGGTTGTCTGTATCTGAAACGTGCTTCTAAATTATTTAATTTATTGTTATTTATTAAATTAACATTTGTTACTAAACAAGATGTTGAGACTAGATAATCATTATTATCACCAGTTGCTATATATAATTCATTTTTTAAAACATTTTTACCTACTACATACATTCTTTCACTACTACCGCCAATATTTAAACCTTTTCTTTGACCTATTGTATATTTTGATAATCCTGTATGTTTACCAATTATTTTATTAGTAACTATATCAATAACATTACCTTCTTTATTATCTATTTTACTAGTAATATATTCTTTAAAATTACTATTTATAAAACATACATCAGTAGAATCTTTTTTCATAGCATTAATCAAATTATATTTACTTGCAATATTTCTTACTTCTTCTTTATTTATTCCTTCTAATGGTAATATTAATTTATTTAATTGTTCTTTAGTAAGGCCAGCTAAAAAATAAGTTTGGTCTTTATTAATATCTTTACTACAATAAAGTTTACCGTTTTCTATTTTAGCATAATGACCAGTTGCTATATAATCACAATCTAATTCTAGCATTTTTTTATATAAAAAATTAAACTTAACTTCTCTATTACATAATACACAAGGATTTGGTGTAATACCATTATTATAATCATTTATAAAACTATTAATTACAATATTTTTAAATTCATCACGATAATCAATAATATGATGTTCAATATTTAATTTTTGACATACTAATGTAGCGTCATTTGAATCAAAATCATCAGTAAATATAAAAGTTAATCCTACCACTTCATATCCTTGTTCTTTAAGTAAAATAGCTGCTACAGAGCTATCTACTCCTCCGCTTATTCCAACAATAACTTTTTTCATACTATCACCACAAATTAATTATAACATAAAAAATAATTTAACAGCATAACTATTAAATTATTTTATAAAGATATTCTTTTTACTTTTGAATCCTCTATTTCTATTTGATCAAAATAATTTGATATTTTATTAAACTTTTCTTCATTTAAACATTCAGCATATAATATATTTTTAAAAATAACATCATCTATTCTTCCTTGTTTAATAGCAAAAGTAGCATTTTCTAATATTATTTTTTTAGCAAACACTTCATTTAATATTAATATTACATTTTTATTTCTAAAATCATGAAAATATCCTTTATGATTAATATCATAGATTATATTAATATCTCCATCAGTAATTAAATCCCATTTAATAATTTCATCACCATATAAACCTGAAATAATTTGATAATTTTTCATATTTGGATTTATTACTTCAATATCATCAATTTGTTTTTTACTATTCATTAATAAAATTACTTCATCTGCTAATTGATTAACAATCAAATTAAATTCATTATTTAAATCATTTTCATTTTCTTTATCTTTTATTAAATATATAATATTTTTGTTTGAATTAAATCGAAAAATATATCCTGCAATATATAATGCATCAATAATATTTTCTAATTCAAACAAAGGATTAATATTACTAAATAAATATTGATATTTATCAAATAAACTAAAATAATTTAATGAATATTTTAATTCATCAACATTTATTTCATTTATACCTTTCTTTTTTAGAATGCTAATTAATGAATATACAAAATCATATACATTTATTTGTTTACAAACTGATAACTCCATAAAATCACGCCTTAATAATGTAAATATGATATCATAAATTTATTAAAAATTAAACTATTATTTAATAATAAATAATAATTTATTCATTATATTAGGAATAACAAACGCTTCATATAAACTAGTTAAAACTATTACAATAAAACTAAAAATAAATACTTTTAAATATTGATTTATAATAGTTTTAAAATTTATACTTTTTTTCTTTGAAATAGCAAATATTAAAGTTAATGAAAAATTAATTGTATAGTATATTAAAATAGTAAAAACTAATAAATTAATTATACTATGAGGAATAATATAAATTAAAGAAAAAATGCATCCTTTTAATTTATAAGTAAGAATAAATGCTGTAATAGAAAATCCTAATATAAATGAATTAATAAAATAATAAAATATATTTATAGGTATTCCTATTACAGACATTCCTAACAACCAAACGATTAAAATAAAAGAAAAATTAGAAAAAAAGATATTTTTAAAATTATCTACTAAATTAATTTTATTATTTCTAATACTATTAATAAATGATTGAACATAATCTTTTATTAGTAATTTATCACTTTCACTTATTATTGTAATAAATAAAACACCAAATAAAAAACCAATAATTGTGATTCCAAATAAAAATAATAATCCTTTTTTATTACATTTAAACTCTCTTTTTAACTTGTCCAATACTTTCATAAAATCACCTATTAAATTATATTTAATTTTATAAAATATATTCCTTTTTTTATTAAAATATATTATAATTAATACGTAACTTAGAGGTGATTATAATGAGTAAAAAGAAAAAAACAAGTAATGGACAAAGAATATTAGCTATTTTTATGTTAGTAGCTATTACTATATCAATACTTGCTACAATGTTTGCTTATATGTTATAACATATAAGTTTTTTTATATATTTTCTATTTTTTTATGAAGAGCTCTATTTATACCATTTCCAATAATATCACTTAATTTTTCTATTACAAAATCAATTTCTTTAGGAGTAACCATTAAATTATAACCAATTGGATTTAACACTTCAAATATAAGTGTTTTTATTTCTTCTTTATTAAAATTACCTAATAAACCTAATAATTCTTTTTTATCTTCTAAAGAAACATTTATTTCATTTTTTAAATAATTTACACTACTACTTATTGTTAACTTACTCATAGGATCATTCTGAAATTTTTTATTAAATACATAATGTTTTTCCATATAATTTATAGTATCACTTACTATAATAGTTGCATCTACAACTGTTGGAACTCCAATTGCGATTATTGGTATACCAATTGTTTCATAACTTATTTCTTTTCTACTATTTCCTACCCCACTTCCAGGATGAATACCTGTATCAGTTATTTGAATAGTTTTATTAACTCTATCAATAGAACTACTTGCTAATGAATCAATTACTATCAAAAACGATGGTTTTACGCTATTTACGACGTTTTTTATTAAATCACTAGTTTCTATACCTGTAACACCTGTTACATTCGGTATAAAGGCTGAAACAGGTATAAATCCATCATCTAATTCATCTAACATATATAAATGATTTGTAACAATAATATTATTAACTGATAATGGCCCTAATGAATCTGGAGTTGATTTTTCATTTCCAAGTCCTATTATTAAGGCTTTTTTATCTTTAATATTTAAATTATCTATTATTTTTTTTAATTCATTTATAAATATATTTTTTACTTTTTCTTTATTATCATAATCTGTAATATCATCAAATATTATTGTTGTATAATTTCCTTCTTTTTTATTTATTAATTTACTTGATTTTTTATCTAAATGAATATTTTGTATTTTTATATTATCAATATTTTCAACATTAGAATTTATATTATCGATTTTTTTATTTTCTATTACTTCATCTATTAAATCCGTTCTTATTTCATATTTTTCTAAATTTATTTCATGACTCATAGTATCACCATTAATATTTTTACCAAAATTATACTTTTTATTTGCTTTTTTATATTTTTTTTGATAAAATGGATATGTTAATGACTTGGAGGTGAAAATATGCCAAATATGAAAAATGCTAAAAAAGCAGTAAAAACTATTGAAAAGAAAAGAGTTATAAATAATAATTACAAAGCTAGTATGAAAACAGCTATTAAAAACGTTGAAAGAGCTGTAGCTAGTAAAGATAAAGATGCTGCTAAAGAAGCTTTAAAAGTAGCAATTAAAAGAATTGACAAGGCTGGATCAGCAAAAGTTGTTACAAACAACTATGTAGCTCGTAATAAATCAAGATTAACTAAAAAAGTAAATGATATGCAATAAAATGTCTAATGACATTTTTTTTAATTGATTAATAAACTTTATGTGTTATAATTATATTAGGTGATAATATGAAAAAAGTATTTGCGTTTTTATTTCTTACAACATTATTAATTCTTACATTATGTTATAAAGAGAATATCACTAATTATGTAATAGATAATTTTATATATAAAAAGGAATGTTCTATCCCTACTCCAAATGAATATACAAGAAATTATGATTTTGAATTCGTTCAAAGAACAAATAATTTCTATCCAAATAGTAAACAAGAATTATATAATGTTTTCTATACAATTCTTAATAATGGTGAAACTAATTTTACATTTTATTGTGGTGAAGAATATAAAGATTGTGTTAAAGATATTGAAGAAATAACAGATCCAGAAAACGAAATATTATCTATTATTAATAATTACGTTCATCCATATAACAGTTATAATTCTATAAGTGTTAATATGAATAATTTTGGAAGAATTACAGTTGATATAACTAAACTATATAATAATTATGAAATTACATTAATAAATAAACAAGTTGATACTATATATAATAAAATTATCAATAATACAATGACAGATGAACAAAAAATTAAAACAATACATAACTATATTATAAATAACTCGGTTTATGATAAAAATTGGGTTAATACAGCTACTGAAGATAGAAAATATAAATCAAATACTGCTTATGGCCCACTAATACAAAAAATTGGATTATGTGGTGGTTATACAGATGCTATGGAATTATTTTTAGAAAAAATGAATATTAAAAGTTATAAAATATCAAGTGAAAATCATATATGGAATTATATATATATAAATAATAGTTGGAAACATTTAGATTTAACTTGGGATGACCCAGTTACTAATACTGGAAAAAATATTTTACAATTTGACTACTATTTAATTGATACTAAAACACTTGAAAACAAAAAAGACAATGAACATATATACAATAAAAATTTATTTTTAGAAGCAAAATAAAAGAGATTAGATATCTCTTTTTTTATTTAAATAATTAATTACATCATCAAATGTTTTAACTTCTACTATTTCTATATCATAATTGTTCTCTTTTTTTAATTTAATTGCTTCTTTATAATTATCTCCACAAGGAACTAAGAAAATATCAGCGTTTTCTTTAACAGCACCTTTTAATTTATATTTAACACCATCTATTTCCCCTACTATTCCAGCATCATCAATTGTTCCTGTACCAGAAACAGTATATCCATTTGTAATATCATAATTTATTAATTTACTATATATTGATAAAGATGTCATAAGTCCACCACTAGATCCAAATTCATTATTTTCATAATTTACTTTTATTTTAGGAAATGTGTTTATTTTTTTATTACTTGTTGCTATTATTCCAATAATATTATCTTTTAATACATAAGCATATCTATTGTATTCTTTTTTATTATTAATTACTTTAATATTTATCATATCATTTATATTTTTATTTTTAATAATATTATTTATTTCTTGTTTGTTTTTTACATTAATACCATCAACGCTTATAATTTGATCTTTTATTTTTAAATCAGTTTTAGCTTCTTCATATATATATGTTACATATAATTTTTCATCTACTATTTTATATTCTTTTTCGGCTTTTTTATAAGCATTTATAATAGCATTATTACTAGCTTCTTTAAGTAACATCTCACCTAAAAAATCATTTTCTTCTTCTGTTATATTATTAGGTAATATTTCTTCTTTTTTATAAATATCTAAATCATTATTTAGTTTTGCTATTAAAAAAGTTGCTATTGTAGCTTTATACTCTGATACATATGTCATGTTAATACTACCTTTTATATCATAACTTTGTTCTATTTCATATCTATTTTTTAAATCTATTAAACCACCTGGAGCTTCTATATAATAAGGAAGTTCAAATGTTAAAACAAAAAATGTAATAATTAAAGTTAAAATAAAAGATATATTATTTTTTAATAAATTTATTATTTTTTTCATATTAATCCTTTCAAATAATTATATGTTTTTCTTACTAATTATATCATAATTACATATAATTAGTAAGGTGAAATAAATGAAAAAGATAATAATGATTTTTCTTATCGTAGTAGCATATTTAATTCTTTTAAATTCTTCTATTGTTATAAATACTGTTGTACAAGCAATAGAAATATTTAAAAATAGTATTTTTCCTTCTCTTTTTCCTTTTTTTATTATTTCAGAATTATTAGTAAATTATGGTTTTGTAGAATTTATTTCTAAGTTATTTAAACCCATAATGAATAATTTTTTTAAAATTAATTCTAAATGTGCTTTTATATTAGTAATGAGTATGATATCAGGTTTTCCAAGTAATTCTAAATATACAAAAGATTTATATTTAAAAGGAGAAATAAATGAATTAGAAGCTACTAAAATACTTATGTTTACTCATTTTTCTAATCCTTTATTTATATTAGGTGCTATTTCTATTACTTTTTTAAATAATAAAAAAATTGGATTATTTATATTAATAATTCATTATTTAACTAATTTTATAGTTGGTTTTTTACTTAGAAATATAATTAAAACACCTATTAACAATACAAATATGAATATAAAAAAAGAAACTTTATCTTTTTCAAATATACTATCTACTTCTATTTTAAATGCATTTAATACTCTTTTTTTAATACTGGGTACTATCATAGTATTTTTAGTAATAACTAATTTATTGAATGAATATATAGTATTTAATCCATATATAAAAGGTATTATAAGTGGTATTTTAGAAATGACAGGTGGTATTAGTAATATAAGTATATTAGATATCACTTTAAAACAAAAAAGTACCATTATTGGAATGATACTTTCATTTGGAGGAATAAGTGTTCATATGCAAGTAAAAAGTATAATTTCTGATACTCCAATTAAATATCAACCATATCTAATAGCAAGATTACTTCATTCTTCTATTACCGGCTTATTAATATACTTTTTATTTGATTTTATAATATAAAAAAGCACAAATAAGTGCTTTTAATATGCAATATTTTCCTTAGCCACTTCTATTACTGGTCTAACACCATATCCATTATTATTATATACTAGATTACGAACTCCTGCTCTGCCTCCTGAATAAAAAGTCCATGAAGAATTAATATTTTTTTTACTAGCATTTTCTATCCAATATCCTTTATTACTATTGATTGAATCACTTGAAAAAATTGAATTTTCTAATAAATAGATACAATTATCAAATTCTCCTTTTGATTCTGTTCCAATAGTCACTTTACAAGCTTTATCTAGTTCATCAACTGTTATTAACCTTGCTGTATATCCACTATAATTAAATTTAGCAGGAAGTGTTCCGGCTGCTGTTGTAGAACCACCTGATTCATTTAAAATTTGTCTATTAATATTTTTTAATTTTACATTTTTCCATTGAGTTGTTGTAGGTAAATTAGTTATTGCTGTTACTGGTCCATAATTATTCTTAACAGTATCATTTGTTGTTCCATGAGTATCATCATATGCAACTGAACTAGCATTTGTATTATCTGGCACACCTTTTGCTGTATTATTATAATAAATTAATGATGCAGTATTTTTATCTATATCAGTTAAATAATAAAATCTTTCATTTTCTGCATTATAAATTCCATCACCATTAACATCACAATCAAATGCATCTCCACTTGTAAGTACACCTTTTATGCCAAAATTACCATAAGTAATTATAGATGTTCCTTTTGAACCATTTTTTGTATAACCTGCAGCACTACAAAAATATTCTTCATCAGTTTGTTTACATTCTTCAGTATGAAGATTTACTGCTCTTTTACATATAATTTTTTTATTTTTTTCTACAATATCAAAAGAAATTGTATCATCAAATATTAAATCTTCTAATTGATGATTAATATTTATACCAAAATTTCCTTTTACAAGTCTATTATATATAGGAACATTTAAATTTAAAATATATCCTATATCTGAATCATAATTACTAATTTCTACAGTACCAAAATATCCTCCATCACCTAATTTAATTGAATAATTATCATAAGTTAATATTTTTTTGTCTTTATTAATTTTTAATACTTTAGTACCAGTTTCATATTCAAAATTAATACAATTAGTTCCACAAGAAGTTAAACTAATTAATTTATTTTCTTTCAAATCTTTATATATTTTATCTGTCATAGTTCCTTGTTTTGTAAGAAGGGCTGTTTTCATATCACCATTTACATATATTTCTTTTAAAGTAATAGTAAGATTTATTAATAAAATAGAAATAATGGCTACTAAAGCAAATGTAGTCATAAGTTCAACAACTGTAAATCCCTTTTTATTCATTATCTTCACCTACAGTCTTTTCAATTTTTACATATGAGAAAGTTTTATCATTATACTCAACAATTAAAATATAAGAATTTTCTAAATTTTTTAAATTCATATTTTTTACATATAAATATAATTCATTTGAATAAGGATTGTTTGTTTTTAAATTTTCTTTTAATTTACTTATATCTGTACTAGCAAGCAATACAGTTTTCATATTAGAATTACTTATAAGTCTATCACAATAATTAATATTACCTGAAAAGTATATATAATCACATTTATTTTCATCTACTAATTCAATATATTTATTATCATTAGAATCAACTTCTTCAATGAAATCAGCATATCCATAATTATTATTTATAAATTTATCAATTTCTTTAGCACTATATAATCCTGGTATAGTATCATAACTAAAACTTGTGTCATAACTTTTCTTTAAATTAACAAATTGAATATATAAATATATAAGTACTGTTATTATAAAAGTAGATACAACTAATGTTTCAATTAACATGAACCCCTTATTTCTTTTTTTCATAAATTAACTCCTTTGTTATTGCATTTTACCCTAATAATATTATATAATATATCTAGGATAAAATCTAGTCCTAAATTAAGAATAAAAAGGAGTTGAATTTTTTATGTTAAAAAAATTTGATTTTGATAAAATCCCTGTAGTTGAAATAGTAAATGAAATATTAGTTGATAGTAGTAAAAGAAATGCGAGTGATATTCACTTTGACCCACATGAAAATTTCATGTTAATTAGAATACGTATAGATGGTGCTTTAATAGATTATGCTGAAGTTCCTAATGATATTAAAAAGAACTTAATAACACGTATTAAAATTATATCAGGTATGAATATAACTGAATCAAGATTACCACAAGATGGTGCTATTAAAACAACATTACAAAATATTGATTTAGATCTTCGTGTATCTTGCTTACCTACTATAAATGGAGAAAAAATAGTTGTCCGTATCTTGGATTATACAATGAGTCAAGCTGGACTTGAATCTTTAGGATTTACAGACGAAAATTATGAAAAAATAGTAAAAATGATTTCAGCTCCAAATGGTATTATTTTAGTAACAGGTGCTACTGGATCTGGGAAATCTACTACAGTATACTCTGTATTACAAAGACTAAATAAAGAAGACACTAATATTATTACAGTTGAAGACCCAATAGAAATGAATATTGAAGGTGTTAACCAAGTACAAACAAACAGTGAAATTGGTCTTACATTTGCTAATGCACTACGTTCTATCTTACGTCAAGACCCTAATATTATAATGATTGGGGAAATTCGTGATACAGAAACTGCTAAAATAGCTGTTCGTGCTTCTATTACAGGACACTTAGTATTATCTACAATCCACACCAATAACTCACTTAATACAATTGAACGTTTATTAGATATGGATGTTGAAAGATACCTACTCTCAAGTGCTTTAACAGGAATTGTATCACAAAAATTAGCTAGAAAATTATGTCCAAACTGTAAAACAAAAAGACAAACAAATGAATATGAAAAAGATCTATTTAAAAAAGTTTTAAATAAAGATGTTGAAGAAATATACACTACTGAAGGATGCGAAGAATGTTCAAATGGTTATAAAGGTCGTATAGCTATCCATGAAGTATTATTAGTTAATCAAGAAATAAAAGATGCTATTAGTAGTAATCTTAGAAAAGATAAATTAAGAAAATTAGTTTATAGTAGTGATGTTAATACCCTACTTCAAGATGGTTTAGAAAAAGTAGCAAATGGTGAAACAACAGTTGAAGAAATATTAAAAATAATAGAATTAGATAATGATGATAAATCAACTGAAGGAGAATCAAGTTTAAAAGATGCTTTAGATTTAACAAATATAAGTAATCATAGTGCTGAAAAAGAAGAAGTAGCAAATATAACTCCACCTACAAAAACTGAAGAAATAAATAAAAATGTTTCAACAGAAGAAAAAATTAAAAATAACATGATAAATGTTAATGATATATTAAAAGATTTAGATACAATCGATATACAATTTTAAAAGACACTATTAAGTGTCTTTTTATAATGTCATAATAAATAATTCTAAACCTAAATTTTTATCTATTTTACCATTTTTAATATCTATATCTAAATTAGCAAGTTTTAAAATACAATCAAGTAATACTTTATCACTATATTTTCTACTACTTTCTAAACATTTTTTTATAGCATAATAATTGCTTCCTAATAATGAACTTATATCTTTTTCAGAATATCCTTTTTTATATAAATTTTTAGCTTGATATATAAGTCTAAATTTATTAGCAAGTACAACTATTATTTTTATAGGTTCTTCACCGTATTTAATTATTTCAAAATAACTTTCTAACGCTTTTTCTTTATTTTTAGATACAATATTTTCAATTAAACTAAAAAAGTCAGTATCTATATTTTTAGTAGTCAAATTAATTATATCTTCTTCTTTTATTTCTAGATCATTATCTTTATATATTTTGATTTTTTCTATTTCTCTACTTAATATTTCTAAATTACTACCTACTCTATTTATTAATAAATTTATATTATTATTAGATATTTTATAGTTATCAAACATATCTAATATATATTTATTTATATTGTTAGATAGATTAAAATCTTTAACAATACCTTTTTCTTTTATTAATTTAACAATATTTTTTCTTTCATCAAGTTTTTCTTTTAATATATTAAAAATTATAATATTAGTAAATTCACCATTATTAATATAATCTTTTAAAACATCGGTATTTTGTTCAATTAATTTTTTATTTGTTGTTCCAGTAAATATATAAGCATTATCTACTATTATTAATTTCTTATTACTAAATAAAGATATAGATAAAGCATCTTCTATTATAGTTTCTAATTTAGTATTTTCTAAATCATATCTAACTATATCAATATCTTCTATATTATTATCTTTTTTAATCTTATCAATTTCTTTACTAATTAAGAATTGTTCTAATCCATAATATAAATACATATTATCACCTATTTAATTATAACAAATAAAGAAAAAATATTAAAGTATCTTTAATATTTTATAAATTAAAATTACCATTTTTAAAAATTAATATTTTTCCTTTGTTAGTTTGTGCTTCTATTTTTAAATCACCAGTTCCTATCATAAAATCAACATGCATATTTGAAACATTTAATCCTTTTTCTTTTAATTCTTCTTCTGTTAATTTATCATGATCAGCAAAACATTTCATAAAACCATCACCTAAAGCCAAATGACAAGATGCGTTTTCATCAAATAATGTTTCATTAAATACTAATCCTGTATTTGATATAGGAGAATTATAAGGTACTAAAGCTACTTCTCCTAAATATGATGCATTTTCATGTGTAGATATCATTTTTTCTAATAGTTTTTGTCCTTCTTTAGCATAACATGAAACAATTTTACCATCTTTAAATTCTAAATAAAAATCATTAATACATGTATCATTATAATAAAGTGGTTTACTTGCATATACAATACCATTTGTTTTTCTATAATCTGGAGATGTAAATATTTCATAACTAGGCATATTAGCAATCATTTGGTTTCCTAAAGCATCTGGTTTATCTAAATTAATCCATGTATTATTACTTGGTATTTCTATATTTAAATCTGTACCTAATGAATTAGTATAGTGCATTTTAGTTATATTAAGACTATTTAATATATCTTTATAATAATTATTTTCTTTTATATATTTATTCCATTCTTCTATAGGGTTTTCTCTATCAATCATACACATTTTCATAATTGTTAAATATAATTTTTGATATGCATTTGTATCGTTTTTAAAAACTATATTTGCCCATCTTTCATTAGGAAGAGCTGCAATTGTCCATGGAAATGTATATTTACTTACATTTTTTCTATAATATCTTGTTGTTTTTTCTCTTTCTTTAACCCATTTTGTAATTTTTTCTTCTTCTATATCATCCATCAAACCTGGTACAGTAGAACTTAAAAATAAGATAGCACCACCTTTAATTGCATATTTATCCCAATTACTTCTATCAATTAATGGATTAACTACTATATCTTCTATATCTGTATTTTTTAAATATTCATGTATGTCATCTAAATCATTTACATTTATGCATACATCTAATATTCCAAGTTCATTTGCTCTTTCTTTTACTTTTAAAGCAAATTCTACATGTTCTTTAAAATCACAATTAATCATTAAGGATTTAGATTGTTCAAAATTTAAACATCTCTTTAATATTAAATCAATATATTTTCTTTCTAATTCTTCCATAAATGCTCCTTTATTAATTATTATGTTTTCTATATTATCATATTTAATATTTTTATACAACAAAAAAATAAAATCAAATGAATGATTTTATTTAATTAATGATCTTTCTATTTCTATTACTGGACGAACACCAACGATATCACATACACCAAGACCATAATAGTTTATAAAACCTAAACTGCTTACAGCCCAAGCATAATTATCTTTTTCATTAGCTGGTTGTTCGCTTGTCCAATAACCCTGTGTACTATATTCTGTATTTTTACAGCCATAAGCATCACAACCATTTGAATAATCAAATAGCCATACATATTTTTCTTTTGGTTCATCGTTTACATCAAAATGGAAGTAATCTCTAGATGATGATGTTGAACTATTAAATGTTTTTACATCAATAATTTGTGCAACTTCATCTGCTTTTATTACTCTTTCATTTAAATTCCATTTTAATTTATTTAATTCAGTCGACACAGAATTATAGCATGTTGTTGCTGTTGTATTATGAGCCAAAAGTAATTTAACCTTAGAATTATCTTTACTATCTAAGAATGCATACCATTTCATACATCCTTCTGTTTTTCCTTTTTCATTTTTAGAATTTTTGGCAGTACATTCCTCTTGTAAATCTTTAGGATTCAAATATATTATATCCCCATTTTCATATTTATCTTTTCTTTGACTAACATATATTTCTTCTGGGGTAGCATTTTTTTCAGAACCTATATTTATAACTGGATGTATATAATAATTTGGAATAGGTGAAATATATTGAAACTCCATCATATCACCTGAATTTATTTCTGAATCCTCATACCAAAAACGAGTCATTTTACCTGTACCTATATTAGCCATTACACAAGAATTTGAACTATCAGCACAACTACCATTGTCATTTAATTTTTTATGAATTGCGTCACTCATTTCAGACACTAATGGAATTCTAGCTTTTGAATTACTATAATCAAAATATGTTTCAAGATTATAGTTATAATCTACAAACAACTTATCATTCCAAGAAGATGTATATTCATTTAAAACTGTTAATAAATCTTTACTCCACTTTAATGAATTTTCATCTTTAGCATAAATTAAATCTAAATTACGTTTTTCTTTATTATTATTTAATACTATCCAAGAATAGCAATTATTTTCCCCTTCTTTACAATATTTATAACCTACTGGATCAAACCATACTAATTCACCTATTTCATAATCTTTATAAACAGTTTCTTCTTTTGATGTACTACTTGCACATTCATTACCCTTAGTAACTTCTGTTACTTTTTCTCCATTATATATTACCGAAAATCCGTCAACACATAAATTTGCTGCTGCTACTCTTCCTTTTGATATTGTAACTACTCCACTTGATGGTTTTGTTCCTTTTACTTTTACATCTAATCCTGTTACATCTAAATCTTTACCATCTGTTATTTTTGTATAATTATTATTTATTCCTAAATCTGCCATACTATTATTATACTCTATAGCTTCAATATATCCATATGCACTATCTGCAGCTGCACTCTTTCTAGCATTTTCTATCATATTTAATATAATAGGTGTCGCTATTAGTGCTATTATAGCTAGTATTACTATAACTGCTAAAAGTTCTATTAATGTAAATCCTTTTTTTTTCATTCTACCTCTCCTATTCTATATAAATAGTATAACATAAACAATTCATTATCACAAACAAAAAAATAAAACTTTACGCTTTATTTTGCTTGTTCAAGTGCTTTAGAAGTTGCTCTTATATATGAATCAACTGTTATAGTAACTCCTGATACTCCATCTAATTTAGTACCTGTTTCATCATATTTAACCCAGTTTAATCCTTGATTTTCTACTACTTTATCTTCAATAACCTTAACTTGTTCATACCATTCAGCTCCACCTGGTATAACTCCTATATTTTTAGAAGTTTCTTTCATAGCATAAGCATCTCCCAATGTTTTTTTAGTAGTATTAACATTATTTTGTACATATGTTGAATCTATAAAACATGATTTAATAGCACCATTACTATCTACATAAATAACTGAAGTTGTTACATATTGTTTTCCATAAGAAGTATATACATCACTACCCATATATGTTCCTTCTTTATAATCACCTTCTACTATTTTTTCACATCCTGTTAAACTTATTAAACAAATTAAACTAATTATAATTTTTTTCATATTTCCTCCTATATAATTTCTTTTGTTCTTTCTAATATTTCATTTGTAATTACACCAATTATAAATCCTGTAATTACACTAAATATAATAAGATATGGTAAATAATATATTAAATTAAATGTATCTAATAAAATAATTGTTGTTATAATTTGACCTATTATATGAAAAATTGATCCCATAACACTTACTGTTATAATAGAAAATTTTAATTTTTTAAATATAAACATTGCCGATACAGAAAGTATAGCACCTACTAAACTAAAGATAAAATTAATACCAAAACCTGTTCTTAAAAGAGCAACTAATATAACTCTTAATATTGATAAATATATAGCATCTTTAAATTTGTATCTATAAAGTATAAATAATATTACTATATTAGCAAATCCTAATTTTAAACCTGGTATACTTCCGTTTATAATAGGAATTAAACTTTCAAATATACTTAATACAACTGATAAAGCAAGTAACATTGAAAAATTAATTGTTTTTCTTATATCCATTATCTCACCACTGTATCTACTTCATTACCACCAATTTCAATTACTATTTTATTAGGCAAACATATAATTGTTTCATGCGGTCTACTTATATATCCCATTTTAGAACATAAGTGATATTCACTAGTTTCTTTATCTACTTTGATTTTTTTATTTTTAACAGTTACTATTACTTTACCTTTATCTCCATCAAAAGTATATGTTTTATTTATATTTAAATCCACTTTTTTTAAAAGTTTATTATCATGATATACATACGCTATATTACCTTGTTTTTGATTTAAATTTAGTATTAATATACTAAATAAAGATATAAGTAATAAACTAATAATTAATATCTTATCTTTTTTATTTATGAACATATTTTTTAGCACCATCTGATAAAACTATTTCATCATCATTTGTATACCATATAGCTTCTACATCTTCTAAATTATTTATATAATCTTTACCATCTTCTATACTCAATAAGAACAAATATGTAGATAGCATATCAGCAAGTGCACTATCTTTAGTAATTACAGTAACACTTTTCATATAATCTGTTGGATATAATGTTTTAGGACTTATTATATGATGATATTTTTTATCTTCATATTCGTAATATCTTTCATATCCTCCACTTGTTACAACTGATATATTATTACCTTTTAATACAGTAAAAATATCATTTTTATTATTTGGATCTTCAATACCTATTTTATAATTAGAATCTTCATAATGTTTACCAACTAATACATTACCACCAGCATTTATCAAATATTCAGTAATTCCAATTTTATCTAAATATTCTCCAACTTTTTGTGTTGTATATCCTTTAGATATAGAACCTAAATCTATATTAACATGATTATTTTTAATTTTATTACCATCTTTTAAAATAATATCATCAATATCTTCTGTATTAGATTTTTTTAGTTCTTTTTTACTAGGTATTCCATTTTTATTATCACGATATTTTTTCCAAACATCAATAACATTTCCCATACTTATATTAACTAATCCATCTGTTTTTTCATAAGCATCTTTTCCATATTCTAAAATTTCGTATAATCTTTTATCTATTTTTATATATTCATCATCTGATTCATTATTTCTTATATAATATAAATTATTAATTTTGTCATAACTATTATATCTATCAGTTAATTCATGATACTCTTTATACATTTTTTCTACTTCTTTTAATGCTTTATTAGCTTTTTCAAAATCATCACTATATACTTTTACATGTATATATGTATCCATATAATAGAATTTAGAAGTATATTCTTTTTTTATATTTTTATTTTTTATAAATAATATTCCAAATATAATAATAAGTATTATAACTATTAACCATATTAATTTATTTATTCTATCTTGCATTATATCACCATATTCATTATAACAAATTTAACAAAAAAGAAAAAGACGTTTAGTCTTCTTTCATTACTTTTTCATATATTTCTATAAGTTCTTTACCTACTTTTTTAACATCACGTGACATTGCAACCTTATATGCTTCTTCTGTTAAATCAGGTAATTCATTATTTAATATTTTCTTTATTTTTATTTCAAAATCATCTATATCTTTAGCTTTATATACTGTTTTATTATCTTCTAACCAACCTGAAAATACTGGTATATCTCTAATTATAGCTTTTTGTTTACAAGCACATGCTTCCATAATAGGAATTCCTTCTGTTTCTTCTAGTGTTGGAAATATATATAAATCAGCTCCGCTTAATGCACCTTTAATCATAGAAGGCTCTACATATCCTGCAAATATTAAATTAGGTAGTTTAGTAGTAACTGCTTCTTTTATTTTTTTAGGAACTAATTTTAAATCTGTATATCCAAACCATATAAATTTATATTCTGGTAATCTTTTAGCAAGTTCAACAAAATCTAATATTCCTTTTCTTTCTAAATATAAACCTATTCCCATTACTACTTTATCATCTTTAGTAAATCCATATTTTTTTCTAAACTCTTCTCCTAATTTAGAATCTTTTTTAAAATAATTAGTATCTATACCATTAGAGATAGCACTTATATTTTTAAGTCCATAACCTTCTAGTAATTTTTTTGAATATGGTGTTGGAGTTATTATATGATGTCCTAACTTATAACACTTACAAATCCACCATTTAAACAAAGGTGCGATTTGATTAGAAAATTTAAATGAATTTCTAAAATCTTCTTCTGTTGAATGAGCATGATATATAACTTTTTTATTATTTTTTCTAGCTTTTTTAGCCATGTAATATGATTTAGGTCCATAAAAATTTATATGGACAATATCATAATCATCTTTTTTATTTGTTGTATAAGGGACATTATTATCTTCTAAAGCTCTCATTTGATGTTTAATTGCTTTCCCAAGACCTGATTTACCTATTTGATTTTCAAATTCTGTATATAATAATACTTTCATCTTACCACCTAATTAATTATAACATATAAAAAAGAAAGTCTGCAACATTAATTATTTGTATCAACTAGTATTACATCTTCTCCTATTTTTTTTATTTGATTCCATCTTATTTCATCATCATTATTTCCTCTAAAAAAATTAAATTTATTTTTTTGTATTATTAACGATGTCATTTGTCCTTCATTATTTATTGTTACATCTACTATATTTCCTACTTTTTTACCATCTTTTATATTAACAATATCTTTATTTTGTAATTCTGATAAATACATATTATCACCTAATAAATAATATGAATAAATATATATTATTTAACAAAAAAAGAATTCATTTAGTTGAATTCTAATATTTATACATCAAATTTTAATATATCATCAAGATTTTTAACTGTGTATGTATTATCTTTACCATCTAAATAAATATGGATTTTTCCATCAGTTCCTATATATTTTGCTAGTACATAAGTGTTATGAGGTGCTTTTAATTTTGTATATTTACCATGTTTTATAATGTAAGATACATTCATAATTTCTTCAATTTTACTAAATTCACCTGTTTCACTACGTTCATTAATTTTATAAGCATTATGATTTTTATCAATCATATAATAACCATCTGATTTAATTATATTATCTAACAATTTAGTAACTTGTTTTGTTTGATTATTATATTGATGTGCTGTATTATTATTATCTATTATTATAATTTTTGAACCATATGAATAATCATTAATTTCTTTTACATTTTCCATAATTAATTCATCAGTAGTTCCATTATTTACATATAATTTGTTATCTAATGTAATGTAATAATAATTTGACGTTCCTGGATATGCAGCTTTTACACTTTCTTTAACCTTAACAAATTCAGATGTATAATATTCTTTAAATCCGCAAGCAAAAGATTTACCAAATGGATTATGTCTTACATAAAGGTTATTATTATTATCAACAACAAATACAGTAAAACCGTTTGTTGTTACATCTTTAGCATTATCAAATATTTTTTTAAATTCTTTTGAAGTTCCACCATTTAATCCTAACCCCATATGATATACTTCATTTTTGTTATTTATATATAAATTATAATTTCCAAAATAAGCTTTTTTTACATTAGAAGCTATTTTAGTAGTCGTTTTATATTCTTGTCCACCATAATTTAACTTTCCTATTTGATAAATATTTCCATCAGCTGTTAACCCAATAAAATATTTCCCTTTTGAAAATGCCATTGTAACAAATCCACTACTATTAATATTTTCAGTTGCTGTACCTTTATTTTCTTTATTTACATCATTATTTTTTTTATTTAAAAGACTAACTAATAAAATAATACCTACTATTACAACTAGTGCAATAATAATTATAGGAATAAATTTATTGTTATTTTTTTTAGAAAAATTATTATTTGAATCATTATTTGAGTTATTATCATTTGAATTTAAAGGTTCAAAACTTGATGTTGGTTTCACAACATTATCATTTGGTATAGTTTGTTGATTAAAATTAGTATTTATATTACTACTATTATATTGTGATTGCACAGTATTTAAATTATTAGATGTTTGTTGTGTATTAATATTATTACTATATTGTTGTTGTAAACCACTTAAATTGGTATTTTGTTGAGATTGATTAGTATTTAAATTATTGTATTGTGGTTGCATACTATTATTTTGTTGAACATTATTTGAATTATTTATAGTATTTGTATTATATTGTGGTTGAACAGTATTCATATTATTATACTGTTGTTGTGCACTATTGTATTGTGGTTGTACATTGTTTAAATTAACGTTGTTAGTTGTTGTTTGGCTATTATTACCATATAAATTTTGATTATTATTTGAACTATTAAATTGATTTTGATTATTATTCATACATACTCTCCTATTCTACATAAATTATACGTTCATTATATAAAAAAGTCAATCGTATTAATTAATCATTTTTTTTATATTTTCTAATCCACTTTTTTCTAATCTTGATATTTGAGCTTGTGATATTCCAATTTCTTCTGCAAGTTCAAGTTGTGTTTTACCTGTTATATATCTTTCAATTAATATATATTTTTCTTTTTCTTTTAATTTATTTAAAGCATCTTTTAATGATATTTTCATATCTAATGAATACATATTATTACTTTTATCATCTAATTGATCTTCTAAATATATTGTATCCCCACCATCATTATAAATAGGTTCAAACATACTAACTGTATCTTTCATAGCATCCATAGCATTAGCAACTTCAAATTCAGTTATTCCAAGTTTTTCTGATATCATTTTAATACTAGGTTCTTTACCTAATTTATTAGTTAATTCTTCTTTTAATTTCATTATTTTATATGCTGTATCTTTTATACTACGGGCTACTCTAATACTAGATGAATCTCTTAAATATCTTCTAACTTCACCTAATATCATAGGAACTGCATATGTAGAAAATTTAACATCAAATTTTAAATCAAAATTATCTATTGCTTTTATAAGTCCAATACATCCTACTTGAAATAAGTCATCCATATTATCTACTCTATTATTATATTTTTTTAAAATAGATAAAACTAATTTTAAATTACCATTTATTAATTCTTCTTTAGCACTTAAATCACCATCTTTTAATTTTTTAAAAAGGATAGTCATTTCTTCATTAGTTAAAACCTTAATATTCGCAGTATTCACGTTACAAATTTCTACTTTGTTACGTGACATAAAAAAATCTCCTTTCATATCTTTTATGATACAAAAAGAGATTTTTTAATCATTATATAATTTCTTTTAAAATCATTTCTTTATTTTTATTATTTAAAAAATCAACCGTTTCAGATATAATTTCATCTTGTTTCACATCTTTAAATACTCTATGAGAAAGATTTTTAACTACTAATAATTTTTTAGATAAAGATGGTATTTTATCAAATATCTTAATTGAACTATTACAAGGTACTATATCATCATTAGTTCCATGAATAATTAAAACTGGAATATTTAATTTACTAATTACATCTTGATTAGTATCTACTAGTTTTCTAAATTCTTTTATAGTTTTTTTAGGAACTTTTATCATTCTAGATAATACTTCTTTAATACCATTAAATCTTTTTAAAACACATAATCCTTGTTTTATAGATTCTTTATATCCTTTTAATGTATGATTTGAAAATAAATATTCAAAAGCTGGTGCCGCTAAAACTATCTTTTTAATTTCTTTATATTTTAAAGCTAATGAACAACTAATTACTCCACCCATACTATGTCCTATAACATATATTTTTTTATAACCATTTTTTATCAATCTTTCTACATGATATTCAGCTGTTTTTATCCAATCTTCTTTAGTAATATTATTTAATATATATTTATCATGTCCTGGTAATGTAAAAGAATATACATCAAATTTATTTATTAATTCTAATCTATTAGCTAAATCTTCTTGATCGTATATACCACCAGCAAATCCATGTATTATTAAAATTGCTATTCTTCTCATATCATCGCCTCATGAAAAAAAATTATATCACTAAATATTAAAAAAAGCAATTAATAATTAACTGCTCTTCTTTCAAAATAACTTTGTGGATGTGCACACACTGGACAAACTTCAGGAGCTTTTTCTCCATAATGAATATGTCCACAATTACGACATATCCACATTGTAGGTGCTTCACTTACGAATACTTTACCTGATTCAATATTATCAAGTAATTTTCTGTATCTTTCTTCATGTTCTTTTTCTATTTTACCTACTTCTGTAAATAAATAAGCTATATGATCAAATCCTTCTTCTTTTGCTGTTTTAGCAAAACTATCATACATATCTGTCCATTCATAGTTTTCTCCTTCTGCAGCGTCTTTTAAATTTTCAATTGTAGAAGGAACACCATCATTATGTAATAATTTAAACCATATTTTAGCATGTTCTTTTTCATTATTAGCTGTTTCTTCAAATATTGAAGCAATTTGCACAAATCCTTCTTTTTTAGCTTTTGAAGCATAATAAGTATATTTATTTCTTGCTTGACTTTCTCCTGCAAATGCAGTCATTAAATTTTGTTCTGTTTTTGATCCTTTTAATTCCATATTATCCCTCTTTCTACTTAAATAGTATATAATACTACTACAATTAAATTATAAAAAATATTGACTTCAAAGTCAATATTTTTTAATAATTAGAAACCTAATATATATTCTTCTTCTTGTTTATATTCTAATTCTTTTATGTCATATGAATATATATCATGAACATCTCCTTCATCATCATAAAAATATAACTTATTATTTTTTATGTAATTTGCGAATTTTATATTTAAATTTGCATTATCATCTTCACTCAATATTACACCAAAAGGGCAACCTTTTTTCATCGGTTTACAATAAGTTAAACGTTTTTTATTTAAATGATTTCCAAAAACATAATTTTCATATGCAAATAAACTTCCATCTTCATAATGATCAAGCATTTTAGTCAAATTTAATTTTTCTGTTACATTCTTATTTTCTGTTACATTTGTTTTAATACTTTTAATTATTATATTATTTTCATCTACAGACTCTATATAATATATAATATTATTATCTTTATCTAAAGTAAAATTATCATTAGTTAAATTATCTTTTTCTGTTAATACTGTTGTAACTTTTTTTGTATTTATATTATATTTATATAATATATTATATTGACCTGTTCCAACCCAATAAATTGAATCATTATTTACAACAAATTTTTCATTCAATGGATATTTTTTATCAATATCTAGTTTCACTATAGCTAGATTTTCTTGTGATAAATCAATATATCCATATCCTGTTAGAACAGCATATTCTTCCTCATTATCATAAATTCCAAAATATAATTTAGCATTATCATAAAATGAAGGTACAATATAATCATCGATTTGAGCTTTTTTTAAATCATTTGAATCAAATAATTTTAATAGTTTTTCATGTAATCCATTTGTAGAATAATAATCAGTAACATCATTATTATCTAAATTCATAAATCCAACAACAAATTTTACATCTTTATATTTACTATTTATTTGTTTTTTGATAAATTTATCTTCAACAGCAACCTCTTTCTTTGGTGTTTCTTCTGTTTTTTCTTCTACTTTTGTATTTTCTTCTGATTCTTCTTTTTGTTCTGTCTTTATGTTATTTTTCTCATTAGTTTTGTTGTCTTTTAAATTTTTATTTTCTATTTCTTTTGGTAAATTATTATATATAAGACCATACATTAATCCTGCAGCAATTATTGCCATAACTACAGTTATTATTTTATTTTTTTTATTCATACATACACTCCTTAATATTTTTTCTAATATAACATAATTATATTTTTAATGTCAATAATGCTAACTATATTAAATAAAATAGAAAAGCCATTATTGTACCATATATATATCCTACAATTACTTCTAAAGCTTTATGTCCTAACTCTTCTTTTAATTTTTTTTCATTTATTAAATTGTTAATAATTTTTGCATGTTTTCCAGCTTCTTGTCTTACACCCATAGCATCATAAGATATTACAAATGAAGTTGTAAATGCAAGTGCAAATAAAGGAGTCTCAAATCCTAATTTAAAACCAATTAACATTGTAATTGAAGAAACAAATGCTGTATGAGTACTAGGCATTCCACCATTACCATTAAACAAACGATAAACATTAAATTTTTTGTATTTTATTAGTTCTCCTATTGATTTCATTAATTGACAACTAATTAAAGCCACAAAAGGACAAATCAAATAAACATAATTCATAACTACCTCCTAAAACTTATTTAAATCTTGTAAAAATGTTTTTGTTTTTAAATATAATCCTGTATATTTATCATAATAATCATCTAAGAAATTATTTATTTCACTTTTTACTTTATCACCAATTTCTAATTTACTTATTTTAGATATATCTACATAACAAAACATTCTTATAAGTTTAATTGTTTTTTCATCTACAACAAATTCATTTGTTAAACATTTATTACAAACATAACCACCACTTCTACCTGATATAGTTGCAATAGATGTTTTAGTTCCACATAGACTACATTCATCTATAATAGGCATTACTCCTAAATAATCTAAATATTTAAGTTCTAATATATTTGTAATAACTAAAGGATCAAAATTTTCATCTATTTTTTCTAATGAACTTATTAATAAACTATATATATCAGAATGATTATTTTGTTTCATAACTTGAGTTGCTAATTCTATTAAATATGATGCATAACTCACCTTTACTATATCTTTTTTTATATTTTTAAAATAATTTATTATATCTACTTCTTTTAATGTAGATAAATTATCTTCTTTATAATACATATTAAATGTACCATAAGTTAATTTAGTTGTAGTATTTCTAAGATCACTTTTTAATTTTCTAGAACCTTTTGCTATTAAACTAATAATTCCATCACGAGTCATTATCTTAATAATTTTACTTGATTCTTTATAATCTTGTTCGCTTATTACTATACCATCTATATCTTTTAACATTTTAATCACTACTTACTAATTCAAATCTATATTCTTGTTCTACATCCGGATATTTTTCTTTATCTACTTTTTCTACAAACATATCATAAGGTCTTACCCAGACCTTATCATCATGAGCATATACAACCATGTCTTCTAATGTTTCAGAGTTTTTAGCAATAGCTATTACTTTATATAAAGTTCCTTTAAAATGTCTATAAGTTTTCCCTACTATTACTTCCATTTTTATCTAACTCCTTATATTTTAAATAATATTCTATTTTTCCTGTTTTTTTAAATAAATCCCATAATAATTCTTTTTTCATATAATCACCTATTTAATAATGATGATTATATTTAATTTTATTCAAACATTTTTTCTAATATTGTTTTTATTTTTTTACTATCGTTATTTAATCCAAATAATTTCATATCTTCATCAGACATTTTATATTTAATAAAATATAAGTCATTTATATGAAAATAGTACAATTCATCATACATAGCATCAAAATGAATACAAGTTGAAATAATTTCTTCTATCTCACAATTATTAATTATATTATTAAATTTATATAAATAACTTTCATTTGGAATATCAATATATTTAATTTTATTATTATCTTTATAAGACACTAATATATATTTTTTATATTTACTTCCATCTATTTTACAACCTAAATATTTATTATCAAATTCTATTTTGTTAATAAATGAATATTTATATTCTCTATCATATATCATTTTTTCAAATCCATTTCTTTATTCAAAATCATTGAAACCAAATTCTTGTAAATATTTTTCTTTATCTCTCCATTTTTTTATTACTTTAACAAATATTTCTAAATATACCTTTTTACCTAATAAATTTTCTATTTCCGGTCTTGCTTTCATACCTATATTTTTAACCATGCTACCTTGTTTACCAATAATTATTCTTTTAAGTGAATCTCTATCTACTATAATAGCAGCATTTATATAATAACTGTTGTTTTTCTTTTCTATATTTTCTACTATACAAGTTAGTGAATGTGGTACTTCTTCATCTGTTAAATTAAATACTTTTTCTCTAATAATTTCTCCTATTGTAAAAGTAATAGGTTTATTAGTTATATAATTATCATCATAGTATTTAATATCATCTGTCAAATAATTTTTAATTACTTTCATTAATTCTTTAGTATTATTATTTTTTAAAGCTGATACTGGTACTATATCACTAAATGGATATAAATCTTTACATTCATTTATTTTTAAGAAAATTTCATCTCTAGTTAATTTATCAATTTTGTTTAATACTAATATAACTGGTTTATTTAATTCTTTAAATTTTTCAATTATAAATTTATCTCCACTACCCAATCCTTCTTTAGCATCTACTAAAAATAAAATAACATCTACATCGTTTATACTATAATAAGCTTGTTTATTTAAATAATTTCCCAATTTATGATTAGGTTTATGAATACCAGGTGTATCTACAAATATTATTTGTGTTTCTTCTTCATTATAAATACCTTGTATTATATTACGTGTTGTTTGAGGTTTATTTGATGTAATAGCAACTTTAGTACCAATTATACTATTAAGTAATGTACTTTTTCCAACATTTGGTCTTCCTACTAGTGTTACAAATCCACTTCTCATTTTAAATCCTCATCACTAAATGGGTATGGGCATAATTCTTCTACAGTATATTTTACTTCTTCACCACTAGGATTCATTGCAATAACATATTTGTTTTTTTCAAACATTTCGCTTATTACTTGTCTACATACAAAGCAAGACATACCTATTTTATCGTTATCACACATCACGTAAAGAGCTTCAAAATCATATCTTTTATATCCAGCTGCAATTGCTGATAAAATTGCTGTTCTTTCAGCACAGACTGCTGCTCCATAGCTAGCATTTTCGACATTTACACCATTAAATTCTTTGCCATCTTTCATAACGACTATGCTAGCTACTCTAAATTTAGAATATGGACTATAACTATTTTCTAATAATTTTTTTAATTTTTCTTTCATAAAATCACCTCTAATACTTTAGGTAAAAATACCATTAATCCTATTAAGAATGCAGCAAATGAGAAAACTAGTACTGCGCCTGCCGCTGTATCTTTAGCGGTTTTTACATAATCATTTTCTTCTTTTGATACTAAGTCACATACTGCTTCTATACTTGTATTTATAAGTTCTGCAGCAAATACAAGTGCAATCATTACTAAACATAACATCCATTCTGTAACAGTTATATGAAATACAAATGCTCCAATTACTACTATAGAAGCAACTGTAAAATGAATAAACATATTTTGTTCATTATTTATACATTGTTTAATACCATTTAAAGCAAATTTAAAACTATTTCTTAATTTTTTTCTATCTAGTGATTTTGGCTTCATTTAAAATTTCCTCCTGTAAGTTAAACATTATTTTTTCTTCTTCTTCTACCATATGATCATATCCTAATAAATGTAAAAATCCATGTACTGCTAAAAAGCATAATTCTCTTTTAAAAGAATGACCATATTCCTCTGCTTGTGTGCGTGCTTTATCTATACTTATATAAATATCTCCTAAAACTCTATTTTCCATTTCAGGAAAACTTAAATCATCTTCTAAAGCAAATGTAATTACATCCGTTTCTCTATCTATATTTCTATATTCTTTATTTAATTCATGAATATATTCATTATTAGTAAGTATTACATTAAATTCTATATCTTTTAAATTTAATTTTTTTATACCTATATTTAATACTTCTATAATATCTTTAGTATCTATATTTTCATCTATTTCATTAAATATTTCAAACATATATTCATCTCCTAGTATTATTATAATATAAATATCTATTTTTTACAATTAAAAAGACAGATTAACTGCCTATTTTTTCTTTAATAAATCTCTTATTTCTTCTAGTAATTTAACTTCATCTGATTTAGCTTTTGCTTCTTCTTTCTTTTCTTCCTTTTTCTTAATACTAGTTAATTTATTTACAAATTTAACTAATATAAAGATACAGAATGCTACTATTAAGAAATCAATTATATTTTGGATAAATAAACCATATTTAATAACTGCATCATTTATTTTAAATGATAATGATGTAAAATCAATACCTCCTAATATTACACCTATTAAAGGCATTAATATATCATTTACTAATGATGTTACTATTTTTCCAAATGCTGATCCTATAACAACCCCAACTGCTAAATCAATTACATTTCCTCTTGCGATAAATTCTCTAAATTCTCCAACTATTTTTTTCATATTACTCCTCCTTTTATAATTATACAATAAATACTAGCAAATTGCTAGTATTTAACTCCACCCCATTCAACTGCAGTAAATCCACTACGATTAAATTTAGTTAATTTTTGCTCTTTTATATTTATTTTTTTATCTACTTTTTTAATATGAATTGCTATTCTTAACATTGAATCTGGTTTTGGACTAATTTTAATTTTATTATAACTATCTCTTTCTTCAGTTAATTCAAAATAAACTAAGCTTTTTTTATTATTTTCTAATATTGGTAACCAATACATAATAAATTCATTTCTTTCTTTAGCATTTAAACCAATATAAGTTAATTTTTCCTCTAAGAATGTTATTGCATTATCTTCAGTAACATAGAATCCTTCACTAAAATCTACTGTGTGATTTTTTTCTTCTTCCCAATATAATGCATAGTAATAATTACCTTTTTTATCATATAAATCTCCATTTTTATGAGCAGTTACTTTCCATTCTTTATCAAATTTTGGATATGTTGTTGTTAATAAATTTTCTTTTTCAAAATTAACTGTTACTTCTGTAGTTTTTGTTGGATATAAATATAATACAGGTTTAGCGTATCCACCACATTCTATATTGAATTTTTTAGATTCTCCTGTTTTTGGATTGTAATAATATTCATAACAATAATCATCTTTTGTTTCATCTTGTACACCAAAATATATTCCTGCTGGTTTATCATCATGTTCATCATAATAATTAAAGAATGGTGTTAATGATGTATTTTTTGTTGACCCAAATTCTTTTACTACTTTATTATTATAATCAGTTAATGCGAAATTTCCATCTTTTTCTACTAATATATAATCTTTAGAAAAACTCAAAACACCATAATCAGTTTTTTTGTTAGTTACTGATTTTGTTTTTGTATTATATATCGAATATTCTTTACCTTTTTCATCATACAAATAAATATTATCATCAACATTTTCGAATTGTTCATAGTATTTATCAAGAATTGGTTTAAAATTATCATCTAATAGATTAATTTTTGAATCATACGAACATCCATCAGCTATCATTGGTATATTTGTTGTATAGTCTAAATGATAATTTTTATTGTTAACTTTTAAATATTCTTTTCCGTCATTTATATTTATTAATGAACTTGTACATTTTGTTTCTTCATCATTTGTTTTAAAATAATTTAGATAACCTTTACTTAAATAAGGATCTGCCATAGATAAATTATCTTTTTCAAATTTAAAACTAAATTTTCCATTTTCAAATATATAAAATTTTGATTTTTCATCTTCTACATCTTCTGAAAATAATAAACCATAAATTCTTTTTTCAGTTTCCGCTAATAAAATAACTTCATCATATGAACCTTCTTCATCTAGTGTTAATTTTATTCCAGTATTATATTTTTTATTTGATTTAAAATTATAAACAATAACTTCACCATCATATATAGTTACTACATTGTTATAATTACTATGAACACCTAAATCTTTACAATTTTCATTTTTACAATTATAAGTACCTATAATTTCTTTTTTATAACCTTCTTCTTGTTCTAAATTACTTGTTTCTTGAACATTTAAATAATAAAAATCATCATCAGAATCTGTTTCATTTTCTTTAACAATATATAATTTTTTTGTTACTTTTTCTGTTGTATCTTTTATAATTGTTTCTTCATCTTCATCATTATTTTCATCTTCTATAATTTCTTCTTTTGTTTCTTCTTTTTCTTTTGCTTCTTGTTTTTTAACTTTATCACGGTTATTAATTAATAAAATTGAAACTATAGCAACAACTAAAACTAAACCTATAATAATAAAAATTATATTTTTACTATTTTTCTTATTAGGTTGATTATTATTAGATTCTACTACTTCAATTTCATTGTTTTCCTTATTATTATCAACTAATTCTTCTTTAGTTTTTTCTTTATTTTCATAATTATTATTCATATTCACCTTACACACTCCTATCCTATACAACAAGTATAAATTATTTTTAATACAAAGTCAATAAATTGAATTTATAAAAAAAAGACTATTTTTATAGTCTATTTTTTAACTTCATATTCAATACTTCCAGCATTAGATAAATCTCTATCTACTGATGAATTGATTGTTCTTGTTTCTCCTGCTTTAATTGTATCTCCTACATATCCTGGAATTCTTACAATTTCTTTTCCTTCTTTATCTTTGATGATAATCATGTATTCATCTAATTTATAATCTTTATCACTATTATTTGTTACGTTTGTTACTAATTTTGATATTCCATTTGTTGTTACTAATGATGTATTTGTCATTTTGATTCCATCTACTTCTTGATCTTTTACTACATCTTTATTTGTGTTTACTTTGATTTCTTCTTTCTTTTCTTCTTTTTCTTTTTTATTACATCCACATCCTGTTACTAGTCCTAAAACTAATAACATTGTGATTGATAAACTTATTACTTTTTTCATTTTTATTCCTTCTTTCTTTTTTTATTTTTTAACATGAATATTGACAATTACAGTTAGAACAACTAGTTGTACCAGATACACATGTTCCACCTATACTATTACAATATTCACATGTCCATCCTAAATGTTTACAAGTACTAGGAGGTGCATAATTTATTGTATATTTTCTAGTAGCTGTTGAAACATTTCCTACATTATCTGTACATTTTCCAGTTGCTGTTCTTGTACCCGTTGTAGCTAAAGTTTGTGATGTACTTGATGTTCCTTTGGTAACATAATTTAAATCTTCTAGATAAGCTCCTGTTGATGAAACCATTCCTGAATGTGCATCACTACATGATACCGCAACCGTATTACCGCTATAATATGTTCCAGCTGCCGGTGTCATTGTAATTGTTGGTGCGGTTTTATCTACATAAATATTCATTGATGAACCTGTACAAGTTCTTGAATTTCCTGCTTTATCTTTTATTGTTGTTGAAGGTGTTGCTGTCTTTGTTGTTGATGAATATGTTACTGAATATGATGTAGCTGCACATCCACTATGTGAATCACTACATCCAACACTAACAGACCTATTACTTTTTGTCCAAGACGAACCTCCACCTGACCATGATCCACAAGTTGGTGCTGTTGTATCTACATATATTGATACAGCTGATGGATATGTACATGTTGCTGTATTCCCTACTGCATCTTTTATACCTATTGATACTGTTGCAGTTGTCGTTGTTGTTGTATATGATTTTGTAAATGCTGATGCTGCACATCCACTATGACCATCACTACATGTAACTTGTATTGTTCTACTCTTAGCCCAAGATGTACTTCCACCTGACCATGATCCACAAGTTGGCGCTGTCTTATCTATCTTAAAGTAGTATGCCCCACTCCATGCACTTGCATTTCCTGCTGCATCCACTGCTCTTATACAGAAAGTTGAATTTCTTGTTGACGAATATGTATATGATGCACTCAATGTTCCACTTGATGTTCCTGTACATCCTGATGAGTATTGGTAAGAACTCGTTCCTGATCCTCCAGTATCTGTTGAACTAAAACTTCCCCACCATATTGTATCTTTTGTCCATGAACTTGAATTTGATCTCGTTGCTCCACTGCTTGAACCAGTTCTTATTACTGATGATGGTGTTGGTGGTGCTGTTTTATCTATTTTTATATAATATGCTCCACTCCATGCTCCTGCATTTCCTGCTGCATCTACTGCTCTTATACAGAATGTATAATTTACATTTGATGAATATGTGTATGATGCACTTAATGTTCCACTAGATGTTCCTGTACATCCATTTGAATATTGATAATAACTTACTCCTGAACCTCCTGTATCAGTCGCTGTAAAGCTTCCCCACCATAATGTTTGATTTGTCCATGCTGTTGTGTTTGCTCTTACTGTTCCTGTACTTGATCCTATTCTTATTGTTGAACTTGCTGTTCCTGGAGCTGTTCTATCTATTGTTGTTTCTGTATATGTTGTTCCATTTACTGTTGTTGTTCCATCTGTCATTCTACAATATACATATGTTGGTGTTGTTGTATTTGCGGCCCAATCTATTGTCTTTGTAGCTCCACTACTTACTGTTGTCCATGCTACTTTTTCTGTTGTTCCACTTACTACTCTATATTGTAATGTTACTCCTGTTTGACTTCCTGTGATTGTCGCAGTTTTACTTGTTTTCCATACTCCAGCATTACTCATTGATATACTACAATTTGTCATTGCTGTTACTTTATAACTTGTCGCAGAAGATTCTGTCCATCCTGTTCCTGCTCCATTTTTTACTCTTGTTTTAAAATAATATGTTCCACCTTGTGTTAATCCACTTATTGTACTACTTGTTCCCCATGTATATGTTCCAGTTGATGAAGTTGAATATCCATATTCTTTACTTGCTATTCCTGACTCACCATCTGCTTGCTTTAATGTTACTACTGCTGCTTTTGTCGGATTTGTTGTACTTGCTGTTACTGTTGGTGCTGTTGTACTTGCTGCTGTTGGATCTACTGTTGTTTCTGTATATGTTGTTCCATTTACTGTTGTTGTTCCATCTGTCATTCTACAATATACATATGTTGGCGTTGTTGTATTCGCCGCCCAATTTATTGTTTGTGTTTTTCCACTACTTACTGTTGTCCATGCTACTTTTTCTGTTGTTCCACTTACTACTCTATATTGTAATGTTACTCCTGTTTGACTTCCTGTTATTGTTGCTGTCTTACTTGTCTTCCATACTCCTGCATTACTCATTGAGATACTACATGGTGTCATTGCTGGTACTGCATGTTGTACATATGATGACTCTGTCCATCCTGTTCCTGCTCCATTTTTTACTCTTGTTTTTAAATAATATGTTTTTCCTTGTGTAAGTCCTGTTATTGTACTACTTGTTTGCCATGTATATGTTCCACTTGCACTTGTTGAATATCCATATTGTATACTTGCTATTCCTGATTCTCCGTCAGCTTGTTTATTTGTTATTACTGCTGCTTTTGTTGGATTTGTTGTACTTGCCACTGATGTTGGCGCTGTTGTACTTGCTGCTGTTATATCTACTTTTGTTTCTGTATATGTTGTTCCATTTACTGTTGTTGTTCCATCTGTCATCCTACAATATACATATGTTGGCGTTGTTGTATTCGCCGCCCAATTTATTGTTTGTGTTTTTCCACTACTTACTGTTGTCCATGCTACTTTTTCTGTTGTTCCACTCACAACTCTATATTGTAATGTTACTCCTGTTTGACTTCCTGTTATGGTTGCTGTTTTACTTGCTGCCCAATTTGAAGTATTCATAGAAATTAAACAACTAGATATTTTTGTCGGTGAATATGGTACTGCCGCAGTTTCTGTCCATCCTGTTCCTGCTCCATTTTTTACTCTTGTTTTAAAGTAATATGTTCCACCTTGTGTAAGTCCTGTTATTGTACTACTTGTTTGCCATGTATATGTTCCTGTTGAACTTGTTGAATATCCGTATTCTTTACTTGCTATTCCTGACTCACCATCTGTTTGTTTTAATGTTACTACTACAGCTTTTGTTGGATTTGTTGTACTTGCTGCCAATGTTGGAACTGTTGTACTTGCTGCTGTTGTATCTATATATGTTTCTGTATATGTTGTTCCATTTACTGTTGTTGTTCCATCTGTCATTCTACAATATACATATGTTGGTGTTGTTGTATTCGCTGCCCAATTTATTGTTTGTGTTTTTCCACTACTTACTGTTGTCCATGCTACTTTTTCTGTTGTTCCACTTACTACTCTATATTGTAATGTTACTCCTGTTTGACTTCCTGTTATTGTCGCAGTTTTACTTGTTGCCCATTTTCCAGCATTACTCATTGATATACTACAATTTGTCATTGCTGTTACTTTATATGCTGTTGATGCTGCTGATTCTGTCCATCCTGTTCCTGCTCCATTTTTTACTCTTGTTTTTATAAAGTATGATCCACCTTGTGTTAATCCTGTTATTGTATTACTTGTTTGCCATGTATATGTTCCTGTTGATGAAGTTGAATATCCATATTCTTTACTTGCTATTCCTGACTCACCATCTGCTTGTTTTAATGTTACTACTACAGCTTTTGTCGGATTTGTTGTACTTGCTGCTAATGTTGGAACTGTTGTACTTGCTGCTGTTGTATCTATATATGTTTCTGTGTATGTTGTTCCATTTACTGTTGTTGTTCCATCTGTCATTCTACAATATACATATGTTGGTGTTGTTGTATTCGCTGCCCAATTTATTGTTTGTGTTTTTCCACTACTTACTGTTGTCCATGCTACTTTTTCTGTTGTTCCACTTACTACTCTATATTGTAATGTTACTCCTGTTTGACTTCCTGTTATTGTCGCAGTTTTACTTGTTGCCCATTTTCCAGCATTACTCATTGATATACTACAATTTGTCATTGCTGTTACTTTATATGCTGTTGATGCTGCTGATTCTGTCCATCCTGTTCCTGCTCCATTTTTTACTCTTGTTTTAAAGTAATATGTTCCACCTTGTGTTAAACCACTTATTGTACTACTTGTTCCCCATGTATATGTTCCAGTTGATGAAGTTGAATATCCATATTCTTTACTTGCTATTCCTGATTCAGAGTCTGCTTGTTTTATTGTTACAACTGCTGCTTTTGTTGGATTTGTTGTACTTGCTGCTACTGTTGGCGCTGTTGTACTTGCTGCTGTTGAATCTACTTTTGTAAGTGTTAAACTTGTTTGATTACTATAGTTTACTCCATCATAGAATCTTGCATACACATATGTTGGTGTTGTTGTTGTTGCTACCCAATTTACTGTGATTGCACTACTATATGTTGTCCAATCTTTCTTAACTGTTGTTCCACTTACTATCTTATATTGTAATGTTGCTCCATTTGTACTTCCACTTATTGTTACAGTTTTACTTGGTTTCCATTCTGAACTACTTGCTGTTAATGTAATTCCACCAAATTCTCCTGTTTTTGTACTTCCTGTTACTTTTGTACTTGTTCCTGCTCCATTTGTCGTTGTTATTTGATAATAATAATCTGTTCCATTTTTTACATTACTTATTGTACATTTTCCATTACTTATTGTTCCTGTACTTGTATAACTTCCTTCACTTGTTCCATATTTACATGTTGTTCCACTTATTCCTGATTCATTATCTGTATTTACATTTATTGGTATTGTTATACTTTTTGTTGATACTGTTGCTGTTCCTAATATTAATTCTGGTGCTGTTGTATCTACTGTTGTTATCGTTAATGATTCTTGATTACTATAGTTTACTCCATCACTAAATCTTGCATATACATATGTTGGTGTTGTACTTGTTGCTGTCCAATTTATTGTGATTGCATTACTATATGTTGTCCAATCTTTCTTAACTGTTGTTCCACTTACTACTCTATATTGTAGTGTTGCTCCTGATGTTGTTCCACTTATTGTTACTGTCTTGCTTGTTGTCCAACTTGTACTATTTGGTGTTATTGTTATTCCTGCAAATTCTCCTGTTTTTGTACTTCCTGTTTTTGTTGTACTTATTCCTGATGCATTTGTTGTTACTACTTGATAGTAATATGTTGTTCCATTTTTTACATTACTTATTGTACATTTTCCATTACTTACTGTTCCTGTACTTGTATAACTTCCACTACTTGTTCCATATTTACATGTTGTGTTTTTTATTCCTGATTCTTCATCTTTATTTACATTTATTGGTATTGTTATTGACTTTGTTGTTACTGTTGCTGGTCCTAATGTCAATTCTGGGGCTGTTGTATCTATTGTTGTTACTGTTAAGTTTGCTACTGAACTTGAATTTGTTCCATCCCATAATCTTGCGTAGATTGTTGCATTTGAAGTAATAGTTATCGTATCACCACTATCAATATCTATCCATTCACCTTTTGTTGAATTAAGTTGATATTGTAGCTTACTTCCACTTGTTGACCCTGTTATTTTAATTGTTTTACTTGTTGTCCATTCTTTTGTATTTTGTGTTATTTCAACTGTTGCAAAATCTCCTGTTTTTGCACTTCCTGTTTTTGTTGTACTTGTACCTGCATTATTTGTAGTTATTATTTGATAATAATATGTCGTATTATTTGATAATTTTTCTAATATACATTTTCCATCACTTATTGTTCCTGTTTTTGAATAACTTCCACTACTTGTTCCATATTTACATACTGTTTCTTTTATTCCTGATTCTTCATCTTCATTTAAGCTTATTGGAATTGTTACACTGTTTGTTGATGCTGATGCAACTCCTAATATTAAAGCTGGATTTGTTGTATCTATTGTAACTATATTTTTAGAAATAGCTGGATCTAATGTATTAATAATTTCTTCTTTTTCATTTTTTTCTACATATCTACAAGTAATTGTTGTAGGTGCTTCAGAAATTGACATTGTATCAATATTGAACTTAACACCACTTGTTGTATCTATCCATCCACTATCATCACTTATTGATGCTTTATAAACTTTATATTGTAAAGTTGTTCCTGAAATAGTTTCTCCTGTTATTGTAACATTTTTACTTGGTGTCCATTTTCCATAATCTGAAATATCTATATTACAAGTTCCAAAGTTTTTAGTTGTTATTTCACTAATTTCTGATTCTACTGTCCCATTATTTGCTATATCATTGACTTTTGTTTTTATAAAATATGTTGTATTATTTTTTAATCCACTAAATATAGCACTATCTTGCCATTTATATTCTCCATCTTTTGTTGTACTTATTCCATATTTTATTGTACTTTCATCTACTCCACAATTATCTGTTTGTCTAAATGTTACTTCTATTTGACTAGTTGGTTTTTCTGATGATAATACTACTGATGGTGATATTTTTGTCATTTTTGTATTATCTATAGTTGTAAATACATGTGTTGCTACACTACTTATTTTATTATTTCTTGTATCTCTTAATCTTGCATATAATGTTGTATTTTTATCTAATGTTATAACACCAGTATATTCTTTCCATGTTTCTCTATCTAAACTATATTCTTTTGCTACTTCTTCATATTCTGGATAATTTATTTCTACTTTTTTATCTTGACTACATACTGCAGCATTTTCTGGTATTACAATTTCTACAGTTTCTTCTGCTACATTACATGTTAAACTTTTTGGAGCTGTTCCTGCTTCTATTTTTTGTGTTCCATTTGTATTAGTTACTACATATCCATCTAATACAACCGAATACGATTCTACTAAACCATCTTCATTAACACAAATAACTCCATTTTCAGGTAAATTACCCTTCATTTCAAGTTCTTTTTCTTCTCCATTTACTTCTAATGTTCCATCTTTCTTTACTAAATACATCCCTGATGAAATTTCATCTAAATTTATATTATCATATTGTAATTCATCTTCTAAAGTATCTATATAATGTGTTGTTCCTACTTTTATACTTGATTTTTTAGAATCTTCTAACACATTTAATGTTATTGGTACCGCTATTAAGGCTATAATTGCTAGTATTACTATTACTGCTAATAATTCTACTAATGTAAATCCTTTTTTATTTATTAATGATTTTTTCATAAAAGTCAACTCCTAATTACTATTATTTACATTTATTTTACATTACCCTATAATTAATAATACAATAAAAAAATAGTTTTTTCAACTATTTTTTTACTTATCTCTTATTCTAGCACCATTTTTTTCTACTTCTTCTATTATCTTATTAAAAATAGGCATTACTTCATCTTCAGTTAAAGTTTTAGTATTATCTAAAAATTCTAATTTATAAGCTATCGATTTTTCATTTTCACTTACATTTTCACCGGTATAAACATCAAATACTTTTATACTATTTAATAATTTTCCTCCAGCTTTTTTTATAATATCTTCTATTTTTTTAGATGGAGTATTTTTATCAAGAATGAATGCTAAATCTTTAGTCATTGGTAAGAATTTAGATATTTCTTTCATCTTAATTGTTGATACTTTATTAACTAATAATTTATCTAAATTAATTTCAAATACAAATACTGGATCTTTTGTAACATTAGGATGTAATCTACCAATAACACCTATTTCTTTTCCTTGAAGTACTATAACAGCACTTTGTCCTGGATGGAATTCACTTGAAAGATTTCCTTCTGTAATACTATATCTACCATTATATCCTAAGAAATCTAATAATTCTTCTACTACACCTTTTATAACATAGAAATCTACTTTTTTATCATTTATATCTAAATAATAATCTCCTGTCATAAGACATGCCAATTTTTGTTCTTCTTTATATTCGTCATTTTCTTTGTAGAATCCTTTTCCTATTTCAAATACACATACATTTTTATAATTACGTGCTTTATTATATTCATATATTTCTTTTAGTGAATAAAGTAAACTGTATCTTAATGTTTTTCTATCTTCACTCATAGGATCAGCTAAATTAATATGAGTAAATTTATCTAATGTAAATTTATTTACTTCTGATTCTGGTATTAAAGCATATGATAATGCTTCATCAAGTCCCATAGAAATCATTTTATTTTTAATTTGTCTTATTGTTTTATCATATTTACCTTCTTTTAATGGTAAAGTCATAGTTGTACCTATTATATTATCCATACCATAATATCTACCAACTTCTTCAATAATATCTTCTTTTATTGAAATATCTAGTCTTCTAGATGGTACTATTACAGTAAAAATTTTATTATTAGAAGTAACCTCAAAACCTAATCTAGTTAATATATCAATTACTTCTTCTTCAGTTATTTTTACACCTAATACTTTATTTATTTTATCAAGTGATACTTCTATTATTTTATCTTCACTATTTGTTTTATTATATTCAACTAATCCACCTACTATAGTAGCATCTGCATATTTAGAAAGTAAATTACAACATCTATCTATAGCCATATATGTTCTTTTTGGATCAAGTCCTTTTTCAAATCTATTTGAAGCTTCACTTCTAAGTATTTTCTTAGCTGTTTTTCTAATTTTAACATTATTAAATATAGCTGCTTCTATTAAAATATTTTTTGTATCATTTTCTATTTCTGTAGAAAGTCCTCCCATTACACCAGCAAGACCTACAGCATTTTTTGAATCTGTTATAACTATATCTTCACTAGTTAAAGTTCTTTCTTCATTATCTAATGTAGTTAGTTTTTCATTATCTTCTGCCATTCTAACTAGTATAGTATCTCCTAAACGATCATTATCATAAAAATGTAATGGTTGTCCTGTTTCTAACATAACATAATTTGAAATATCTACAACGTTATTAATTGGTCTAATACCACTAGCTATTAATCTATTTTTTATAAATTCAGGACTTTCTTTTATAGTTACATTTTTAACTTGTTTTGCTAAAAATAATGGACAAGCATCTGTTTCAATTTTTAAATTAAAGTTAATATTTCCTTCTTCATTATAAGATAAATCTATATCTTTTACTTTTTTAGAATAGATTGCTCCTACTTCATAAGCCATTCCAAGTATACTTAATAAATCTCCTCTATTTGAAGTTAATTCAAAATCAATTACTTCATCATCTAATCCTAAGTATTTAATTGGATCTTCTCCAACTATTGCATCTTCATCTAACTCATATATTCCACTATAATCTTCTTCTTTTAAGAATTTAGAATCTAATCCTAATTCACTCATTGCACATAACATACCATTAGAGTCACATCCTCTAATTTTACCTGCTTTTATTTCACCATCTGGTAGTTTAGCTCCTACTTTAGCAACTATTACTTTTAAATCTTTACGACAATTAGGTGCACCACAAACAATATCTAATACTTCTGTTCCAATATCTACTTTACAAACATGTAAATGATCACTATCAGGATGATCAGAACATTCAAGAACTTTACCTATTACTAAATTAGTAGCAGGTATTAATTTTTCACAACTATCATATTCATTACCTACATTAGTCATATCTTCTGCTAATTGTTTAGTTGATATATCGTCTATTTCTACATAATCACTTAAAAACTTTCTACTTAATTTCATATTAATCATCCTTTCTAGAGAATTGATTTAAAAATCTCTCATCATTTCCATACATAGTTCTAATATCAGTTATTCCATATTTAAACATTGCAAATCTATCTAATCCTGTACCAAATGCAAATCCTTGATATTTTTCAGGATCATATCCACACATACTTAAAACATTTGGATGAACCATACCTGCTCCTAAAACTTCAATCCATCCTGTTTGTTTACATAAAGAACAACCTTTACCTCCACATTTAAAACATGTAACATCTACTTCTACAGATGGTTCTGTAAATGGGAAATAACTTGGTCTAAATCTAACATTTGTTTTTTCACCTAATAATTTTTTACAGAATGTTTCTAATGTACCTTTTAAATCAGCCATAGAAACATTCTCATCTATTACTAACCCTTCCATTTGCATGAATTGATGTGAATGAGTAGCATCATCATCTCTACGATATACTTTACCTGGACATACTATTCTAATAGGTCCTTTATCTTGATTTGCTTCCATTACTCTTACTTGTCCTGTTGAAGTTTGACTTCTAAGTAAGAATGCTTCATATTCATTTTCTAAATAGAATGTATCTTGAGCATCTCTTGCTGGATGTCCAAGTGGTAAATTAAGTTTTTGGAAACAGTTTTCATCTGTTTCTATTTCTGGTCCATCATATACTTCATAACCCATAGATACAAATAAATCTTCTAATTCTTCTTTAATTCTTGTCATTGGGTGTTTAGAACCTTTACGTATTCTTTTACTAGGTAATGTAATATCTATTTTTTCACTTTCTAATTTTTTATTTAATTCTTCTATTTCTAATTTTTCTTTTAGAGTATCAAATAAATTATTTACTTCTGTTTTAAAAGCATTTAATTTCATTCCATATTCTTTTTTTTCTTCAATACTTAAATCTTTCATTTTAAGTGATAATTCTGTAATTGGACCTTTTTTACTTAAATATTCTACTTTTAATTCATTAAGTGTTTTTAAATCAGTTACATTTTCTATCTTTTCTTTAATTTCATTTAATAATTTTTCCATAATATCTTCCTTTCAATAAAAAAACACATCCTATATAAGGACGTGCTTGACGTGGTACCACCTTAATTTGTAATTAAAATTACCTTAATACTATAACGCGTTACCGGTACAAATTTTGTTTATACTGCTAGAAGGTGAATTCATAAAATATTATTGTTAGTTTACACCAACCACTAACTCTCTTTAAATAATTAATTTTATTACTATGTCTTCATAATCGCTTTTACAATATAATTATAACATAATATTATTATTTTTCAATTATTTTTTGTTTTGACTTTACATTTTCATCATTAGAATATTCATTGTTTCTAGGTGAAACAATCCCTCTTTTCATAAATGCATTATGCATTTTATTTAATTTATTTTCAGTATTTACTAATTGTTGATTTATTTCTTTAACTTGTTCTTCTAATGCTTCTCTATTTTCTTCTAGATAAGCAATATTTTTTCCATTAAAGTCATTTACATCTTCATTTTTTATATAATCTTTTATTTCACTTTTTAAAATCCAAAATAATAAAGAATCAATTGATACAAATGAAATTCCAAGAACTATATATAAAACTTTAGCAAATTCTGCACTTAAATTAAATAGTATATTAGGTACTGCAGCAAAAATTCCAAATACAACTAACATTTCTACAATATTTATTAAAAATCTACCTATTAAATCTTTTTTATAATCCTTATATTCTTTATTTTTTAAATGTAGTTCTTGTATTTGTTCTTCTACATCAAAAATTTCTATTTTTGTTTCTTCATATAAAATTCTTAAAGAATTTCTTTCTTTTAATAAATTTTTTTCATTATTTAGTAATTGTTTATTTAATTCTTCATTTCCTTTAATTAATCCATTTTTCATACTCATAAAATCCCCTCATTTCTGGTGTTATAATATTATACAATATTTTATATAAAAATCAAGTAAAATATTAGTTTTTACTTGATTTAGTATATATCTTTTTACTTACAACTATACTCCCTTTTTTCATAAATTCTCTTTCTAAATAGTCATAATAAGTTCCTGGCGTTAATACTCCATAAAATTTAAATTTATCTTTTAATACACTACCTATTATTTTATTAGCAAATGAAACACAATTATTTCCAAGAACAGAAAAGCTTTTAAACTTACCCGTTTTAAATTTATAAAAATCAGCACTAGTTGTTCTATAAAGTCTACTAGAATAATCCATATAATCTTTTATTTTTGCTTTTTTGTTTTTATTTTTAGCTTGTACATATGGAGGATACCATTCTTTTAAATTTTCTTTTACTTTATTAATATTTTTTTCTATTTGTTTTTTTTCTTTTTCATTTAACTTAATTCCAAAAGAAAACAATGTTTTTTTATTATCTTCAATACAAAAATCAATATATTTTTGTTTATCTTTTATAATAAATAATATACCTCTTCCAATACCATCATATAATTTATAACTACTTATATCATAATTTCCATACGAAATAAATTCTCCATTAAAATATATATCCATATGTCCTAATGTTCCAAATCCATTCTGTGTAACATGAACAAAGATTTCTAAATCAGGATTTATATTTTCTTTTTTTTCTTCTAAAACTATTTCTTCATCATTATTAATTTTTCTATTTACTTTTTGTAATACAGAAAGTGGTATAAACACTTCTAAAATACTTGGTAAACAAATTCTGATTTTAAAGAATCTTCTAAAATGATTTATTTCTAAATAATCAAAAACAAAACTAAATCCTAATAATATTGAATATATTCCTAATACTAAAAGAACAAAATCTAAATGAACTATAGGTCCCAATAATATAATTACACCTATTAATAAATAAAATAAACCAAAGAATAAAAGTTTATATCCTCCCTTAATTTTATTTATTTTTAACAATATAAAATTCAAACTATTTATAAATGCATTTAAAAGTGAATAAGCAGAAAAAATAATTGGCACAATTGCGATAGAATATTCGTTAAATATAAGAGCTAAAATAGATATTATTACATTAAATATTTTAATAAATAATTTTATATCTTTGTTAGGCTTTTTTAAAATAAAACTGAATAAATCTTTTATACTAATTAAAACCATAAAGATAAAAACTAGGTTTGCTACACTTTTAAATAAATCTACACTACCTATTAATGTAAAAATTCCAATTATTATTAAAATTAACCCTATAATTAAATAACTCTTTCCATTTATTCTTTTCATATTACCACCTAAACAATATAATTATACCATTATAAAGAATTTTTTCAAATAAAAACTAGATATTTAATATCTAGTTTAAGTTTGATAGGTTTCACATTTTTAGCATTTAGTATTTAAAATTCTTATAGAATTTTAAGGAGTGTATATTAATATTTTTTTAATTGTATATTTTAATTAATTATACTTACTTTTTATCATCTCCCTTCGATGATAAAAGTATATAACATCAATGTGAATTTAAAATGAAGTTTATGTGAATATTATGTGAAAAAGCAATTATTATTTATTTCATCTTCTAAAGTAGTATTATCTCCATGTCCTGGATATAAAGTAATATTTTTATCATATTTTTTAATCTTATCTATACTATTTTCCATTTCTTTCATATCACCGGTTGGTAAATCAGTTCTACCAATAGTACCTTTAAATATAAAATCACCTGTAAACATAACCTTTTCTTCTTTAAAATAAAATGTTATAGAATCACTAGTATGTCCTGATGTTTTTATAATATTAAAATTAAAATTATTAATTTCATATTCTTTTTCTTCTAAATTATAATCATAAATTTTAACATTTTTATATTCTAATAATTCATCTAAAGCACCTACATGATCAAAATGATGATGTGTTATTAAAACAGCTAATAAATTTAAATCTTTTATTTCTTCTTTTATTTTATAAAAATCATCACCTGGATCTATTACTAAACAATCACCATTATTAACAAGTACATAACAATTTTCTTCTAAACTACCTGTTACTATCTTCTTTATTTTCAATTATTTCACACCCTTTAAATATTTTATTTATTAATTCTATTTTATATTCATTTGGTATAGGTGCTCCACAAGCTTTAGCATGTCCTCCACCATTTAATTTTTCTGCTATTATAGATAAATCTATGTCTTTATCAGTTCTAAAACTTATACCACCTGATAAATTAATCATAACAATAAAATCTAGTTCTGGATGATTTATAGATAATGTATTACCCATTTCACTTTTATATTTTTCACAAAAAATTAATCCTCCAGTATAATTTTCGTATTTAATTATCATCATATCTTTTTCTTTTTGTAGTATATATCTATCTATTTTTTCTTGTTCTAATTTTAAAATTTCATTTTCAAATTTAGATAATTTAAATTTTTTGTTTTTTCTTAATTTTTGATACATTTCTTCTATATATCTTGTTTTACCATATATATGAAATAAATCATTTAATCCTTTAGCAATCAAATCATTTTTATCTTTCCATAACCATAAATCAATATTTTTTATATGTTCTACATATTCTTTTACTATTTTTTTAAATTTATATTTTTTCTTTAAATAATTATAAAATAATGTAGTACCACATTCATTTATATCAATAGTTACATAATCAAATTCATTAGCGTATAAATGTGTTCTATGATGATCAAATACTTTAAATTTATCTCTATAAATACTTTTATTTATCTTCTCATAAGTAATTTCCGGTATTGTTAAATCAGTAACATATATATTATTATAAATACTTAAATCAGTTTCTAATATTTCGTTAAAATAATCTTCTAGTTCATTAATTTCTTTAAGTTCATAATCAAAATCTACTTTACAAAGTTTCAAAAGTATTACTGGACTTACTCCATCATTATCTGATACATGTGAAATTAGTAAATCTTTCATTTTATCTCCTCCAACATTTCTTTTACTGGTCCATATGTTTTTCTATAACCTTCAATTAATCCATATTTATGGATTGCTTCTATATGTTTTTTAGTAGGATAACCTTTATGATTTTTAAAACCATACATTGGATATTTACGATCTAATTCAAGTAACATTCTATCTCTTGTTACTTTTGCGATTATTGATGCAGCCGCAATTGTAATACTTTTAGCATCTCCTTTTATTATTTTTGTAAAAGGTATCTCTATATCAAGTTCCATTGCATCTGTAAGTAAATGTTCAATTTTTAAGTTTTTATTAGCTTCTTTATATGCTTTTATCATTGCAAGTTTAGATGCTTCATATATATTTATTTCATCAATAACATTCGCATCTACTATTCCTATTCCAACGCTTAACGCATCATTCATTATAACATCATATAATTCTTCTCTTTTTTTCTCTGTTAATTTTTTTGAATCATTTATTATTTCATTTTGATAATTAAGTGGTAAGACTACACAAGCCGCAACTACAGGTCCAATTAATGGTCCTCTACCTGCTTCATCTGTACCTCCTATATATTTAATACCATTTTTAATTAATTCTTCTTCATATTCATAAAGTCTCATAATATCACCTAATTAATTATAACATTTTAATTTTTTTTAATAAAGAAAATATGTAATTTTTATTTCTAATAACATATATTTAATTAGAAGGAGTGTGTTTATGAAAAAAGACAATAGAGATTGTGGTATGCCATACCCAATATATCCACCTTATCAAGGAATGAATATGGTACCACCTATGGGAATGCCTTATCAAGGTATGAATATGGCTTCTCCTATGATGAATTATCCTACTACTAATTCAACTACTACAAATAATACTGTTAATAACTTTGAACAACAATTAAATAATATTGAGCAAGAAATTAATAATTTAGATAGAAGAATTTCTAATTTAGAAAACATTTATAATAATTCTAATTTTTCAAACAATAAATACAGCAATTCAAATTATCAAATGATGTAAAAAAAAGAATGATTTCATTCTTTTTTTAATCTAAATATTTTTTTATTTGTTCTAAACTAAGTTTTGTTGTTTTTAAAATACTTTCCATTCCATATTCTTTAAATACAATTTTAATTAATGTTTTTAACATTAATATTTTCTTTTGTAAGTCGATATTTTCTTGTTTAATTTTGTTTATTTCTTCTGTTAATTCTTTTATTTTTTTATATCTTTCTTTTTCTTTATAATTATTTTTTTCATTATTATCTAAAAGTTTTTGATGTTCCATTTTTAAAAGTTCTAGTTCTTTTGTTTTTTTATTAAGTTGATCTAAAATATCTAATCTTTTATTTAATATTTCAAATGTTTCATCTAATAAATCTGGATTATCATTTATTTCAATAACATCTATATCATTATTCATACTATCACCTTTTTACTCTAATATTAATATACTACATTTTTTTTTATTTATCAATATAAATATTATTATTTATATAATGAATATTTATATATTTTTTTAACAAAATATAATAGAAAGGATGATATTATGAGTAATATTGATATAAGAAAACATATAAGAAATAATTTTAAAGAAGCAAATACATCTGAAATAGAAAAATCAATTAATTCTTCAATTAATTCTAAAGATGAAGTTATATTACCTGGACTTGGTGTTTTCTTTGAAGTTTTATGGAATAATTGTACTGATGAAACTAAAGATGATATATTAAATACTTTAATGAATAATTTATAAAAAAAACTCTATTTTAGAGTTTTTATTTGTTCTTCATAATTATCATTATTAGTTATATAACTACCTACTACTTTAATATCAGCATTACTTACTTTAGATATAGTATCATAATTAATACCACCATCTACTTCTATTAAATATTTATAATTATTTTTTTCTCTTATTTCTTTCAAATAATTAATTCTATTTGTAGATTCTTCTATAAATTTTTGTCCCCCACGACCTGGTTCAACACTCATAACAAGTATTAAATCTATATAAGGTAAATATTTATTTAATAAATTAATATCTGTATTAGGTTTTATAGATATACCTACTTTAATATTATTATCTTTTAATATTTTAATTAATTTATCTATATCTTCTTCTACTTCAATATGAAATGTTATAAATTCTGGATTTAATACTTTATATTTATTAATATATTCTTCTACATTTTTAACCATTAAATGTATATCTAATTTTTTATTGAAATTATAATTAAAATCAAAATCTACTTTATTTTCTACAAATATTCCATCCATTACATCTAAATGAATATAATCACAGCTTGTATTATCTATTTTTTTATAATTATTTAATTTATCTTCTTTTATTCCAAGGATTGATACTGCTATCATAAAGACCTCCTTATAAAATTTAAATAATTTTCATATCTTGATTTTATTATTTCATTTTCTTCTAATTTTTTCTTTACTTCACATATTTGTTCATTTTGATGCATACAATCTCTAAACTTACAATTTTCTTTATAATCATTAAATTCTATAAAATTATCTCTTATATCTTCTTTTTTCATATCATAGAAGTCTACATCTGAAAATCCAGGGGTATCAGCAACTAATCCACCACATACATTATGAAGTTCAACATGACGAGTTGTATGACGACCTCTTCCTAGTGCTTTAGATATTTCACCAGTTAGTATGTTAAAATTTGTATCGATATTATTAATTAATGTTGATTTACCTGCACCAGTTTGTCCTGTAAATACTGTTATTTTATCTTTAAATATTTTTTTTATTTCTTCTATTTCTGTATTAACAAATACTTGATAACCTATTTTTTTATAATAAGATATATATTTATTAATATGAATTAATTCTTCTTCATTTAATAAATCTAATTTAGTAAAACATATTATTGGTTTTATATTATTATATTCAATAATACACAATAATTTATCTAATAGATTAGTATCGAATGTAGGTTTTACATTCGATACTATAAGTGCTTGATCTATATTAGATACTGGAGGTCTTACTAAACTATTAGTTCTAGGTAATACTTCTAATATATAATTATTTTCTTCATCAAATATTACCAAATCCCCTACTAATGGTTTAATATTCTTATTTCTAAATAAACCTCTACTTTTACACACATAAGTTTTATTATCACTTAATACTGTGTAATCATTACTTATTAATTTAACTATTCTTCCTTGCATATTATCCTTGTGTTCCAGTAGTAGGTTGTGTGTTTGTTTCTGTTCCAGTTGTTGTTTCTTCTTTTTTATCAGTATTTGTAGTTTCAGTTGATGGAGTTGTTGTAGTTTGTTTATCTACACATTTACCATCTTTTAATTCTTGATTAGCTGCACATGTTATTGCAACACATTTACCATTTTTAAGTTCTTGTCCTTCAGCACATTTTTCTGGTTCTGGTGTTACTGTAGGTGCTTTTGATACTGTTATAGTTAAAGTTGTACCACTAACTACTTTAGTACCAGCAGTTCTACTTTGATAAATTATTGAACCATCTTTATCTGTTGAAGATTCTTTTTCTTTTTTAACTAGTGTTACACCATTTTCTTTACAGAATTTTTCTACTTCTTCTATTGTATATACTTCATTTACAAAATCTGGATAATTTACTATAAATTTAGGAATTGTTAAAGTTATTTTATCTCCTGGAACTAATTTTTTTCCAACTTCTACATCTTGTTTTAAAATAATATTTTCTTTTATTTCTGTTTCATCTTTTGTATGTTCTTCTTCATCTGTTTCAACAACTATTTTCTTACCTTCTAAAATAGCTTTTACTGTTAAATAATTTTGTCCAACATAGTTTTCTGCTTCAAAACCTTCTTTTCCAAGTGATACTACTAATGTAATTGTAGCACCTTCTTTAATTGATTTCCCAGCTCTTGGACTAGTTTTAATAACATAATCTTCTTTTACTTCATCACTATAATCAGTTTTATCTTCTGTACTAACTTTAAGTCCTATTTTTTCTAGTTCATCTGTTGCTTCTTTTACACTCATATTTGAAACATCTGGTATTTCTATAGTTTTAGGAGCATTCATATTTGGAAATATAACAACAAAGAATAATATTACAGCAACTAATAAAGTTAATATAATTACTGTTATCCAAATAGCTTTATTGCTTTTCTTTTCTTCTTTAAATGTTTCATCTATTTCATCTTGTTCTTCTATATCTTCATTTCTTCTAGATCTTGTTCTAGTAATAACTTCTTCATCTTTTTCAAATTCAGGAAATTCAAATACTAATTTAGGTTCTTCTTTTTTATCATCATCTAAACAAGTTCTAATATCATATTTCATTTCTTCTACAGTATCATATCTGTTTTTAGGATTTTTTGCTGTAGATTTTAATACGATATTTTCTACTGATTGTGGAATATCTTCTTTAATATCACAAACACTAGGTATTGGATCTTTCATTTGTTTAATTGCTATTTCTACAGCATTTTCTCCTTTAAATGGAACTTTTCCTATTAAAAGTTCAAACATTAATATTCCAAGTGAATATATATCAGATTTATAAGTAGATCCAAGTCCATTTGCTTGTTCTGGTGGTAAATAATGAACTGATCCCATTACTGAATTAGTTTGTGTAAGTTCATTACTATTTAAAGCTTGTGCTATACCAAAATCAGCAATTTTAACTAATCCATCATCCAGTATTAAAACATTTTGTGGTTTTATATCTCTATGAATTATTCCTTTTTCATGAGCATGTTCAATTCCACTAGTAAGTTGTGTCATTATATCAATTACTTCAAGTAATGTTAAAGATCCTCTTTTTTTGATTAAACTTTTTAAAGTTTGACCTTCTACATATTCCATTACAATAAAATAATTTCCATCATCTTCACCTACATCATATATTCCAACAATATTTGGATGATCTAAATTACTAGCAGCACTTGCTTCTCTTTGGAATTTTCTAACAAATTTTTCATCAGTTGCTAAATCTCCTCTTAATATTTTAACAGCAACTTTTCTATTTAATATTGTGTCTAGAGCTAAATAAACATTAGCCATTCCACCTTCTCCAATATTTCTTATTATTTCATAACGATCATTTATTTTTTGACCTCTAATTATCATGTTTATTCAACTCCTTTTTCTAAATAAGCAACTGAAATATTATCAGTTCCACCTCTGTTATTACATTTTGTTATTAATTTTTGTACTCTATCTTCAATACTAGAATCTTCTTTTATAACATTCAATATTTGTTCTTTATCTAACATATTTGTCATACCATCACTACATAAAAGAACTCCATCTACATCTGTTTCTACATCAAATATATCCATATCTACAGTTGTAGTTGCTCCAAGTGCTTTAAGTAAAACATTCTTTTTAGGATGATTTTCTGCTTCTTCTTCTGTTAACTCACCAGATTTAACAAGTAAACTAACTAAAGTATGATCATTTGTTATTTTTTGAATTTTATCTCCTTTAATTGCAAATCCAGATGAATCTCCAATATTACCATATAGTAAGAAATCTTTTGTAATGATAGCACATACAAAAGTTGTACCCATTCCTATACTTTCAGGATGTTCTTCTGTATATTTATAAATTAATGCATTTATTTCACTAACTGTTGATTGAATCCAACTTTCAGCATCTTCTTTATTTCCTATTGAACTTATACTTTTAAATCTATCAGCTATATGTGTAATTGCAATCGAAGAAGCAACCTCTCCGCAAAGATGTCCACCCATACCATCTGCTACAGCCATTAATATTTCATTTGCTTCATTTTTTACAATTATTACATTATCTTCATTATGATCCCTAATTTTACCTGGATCAGTTAAATAATAATAATTCATTAAATCGCCTCCTCATAGTTAGCTCTAAGTTGTCCACATGCAGCATCTACCTTACTACCAAATTCTCTTCTTATTGTAACATTAATATTATTTTTTTTCAAAGTATCATAGAAATTCATTATTTTTTCTTTGCTACTTTTTTTGTATTCTATATGACTTGTTTCATTATAAGGTATTAAATTAACATAACAATTCATACCCTTAAGTAATTTAGATAATTCTATAGCACACTCTTTACTATCATTTACATTATCTAATAAAATATATTCAAATGTTACTCTTCTATTTGTTTTTTCTATATATTTTTTTAACACTTTAATTAATTCTTCTATTTTATAAACTTTATTTATTTTCATTATTTTATCACGAATTTCATTATTAGGAGCATGTAATGAAATTGCTAAATTAATTTGATTTCCATCTTTTATAAATTCTTCTATTTTTGGTACTATACCACATGTTGATACAGTAATATGTCTTGCTCCTATATCTATACCTTTACCAGAATTTATTATTTTTATAAATCTTATTACATTATCATAATTATCAAATGGTTCTCCAATTCCCATTAATACTACATGAGATATTCTTAAATTTAAATCTTCTTCTATTTTAAGTATTTGCATAACCATTTCATATGTACTTAAATTTCTAACTTTTTTTAGTCTTCCACTTTCACAAAATGAACATCCCATATTACATCCTACTTGTGTTGATACACATAAACTATTTCCATAATCATGTAACATAAGAACTGCTTCTACTTTATTATTATCATTTAAATTAAACAAATATTTAACTACATCTTTATCTTCTTGTTTTTTTATTATTTCTAATTTTCCAATTTCAAATTCAGATTTTAATTTATTTAAAGTATCAATTTTTATATTACTCATTAAATCAAAATCATCTACTCTTTTTTTATATAACCATTCAAAAAGTTGAATTGCTTTAAATTTCTTTTCACCTATTGAAATAAAATATTCTTCTAACTCTTCTAATGTGTAATCATATATATTTTTCATATAATCACCTAATAACCATTATAACAAATATAATGAAAAAATGATAGTGTTTACTATCATTTTACTATATGTTTACGCAATACCATATTTTTGATTAAATTTATCAATTCTAGATGTTTTTTTAATTTTTGTTTTATCTTTTTCTTTTGTTTTTAAATTAACAATATAATCATATGGATACATTGTAATAATTTTTTTTGTATTCGGTATTGTTACAACTTTTACATAATTAAGTTCTTTTGTATTACTATAACCTACACCTTCATATTTAAATACATATGCATCATTGAAACTATTATTTAAATAGTTTTCTTCATTAATTTGATCTAATGCATAATTATATAATTCATAAGTATCAATATTTTCATTAAATATTGTATGACTAATTTTTGTTTCATCTGGTTCTTTATGTTTATTTATATGTTCAATAACTAAATCATAATCATAGTCAATTAATAAAGTTTCTATATAACATCTAGGTTCTACTTCACATGATTGTCCCATCATACCTTTTAAATATAATTCTAAAGTATTATATTTTCCATAATATCTTTTACTAACATCTACTCTTTTTAATTCTTCAAATGTATTATATGCATCTTCATATCTTTCTAATTTAATAAGACAACACATTTTTTTATAAAGTGAATCTCTATATGTTCTAAAGTTAGTTTCATCAATTTTATTATAATATTCTAAAGATTCAAAATAATTTTTAGTATAAAATTCAATTTTTCCTAAATAATAATTAACTATATTTTCACATTTATCATTCAAACTTATTAATTTATCTATACACTCTTTAGCTTTACTATAATCACCCATTTTAATGTAACAATTTATTTTTATTTCAAACATTTCAACATTATATCTAATACTATTATCATCAATAAATAAATCTATCACTTTTATAGCTTCATCATAATTTTCTATTTCCATTTCTATTTTAGCTAATTCATATGAAGCATTTTCAGTACATTCCCTACCATTTCTAATTATTTCATGATATATCTCATATGCTTTTAATTTATTATTTTTTCTTTCTTCTAATTGTCCTTCTAAAAATTTAACTTTAGGATGATTACTATTTTCTTTTAATTCTTCTAATAATTTTTCAGCATCTTTTATTTTTCCACTATTTATTTTAGATTGTATAAGACAACTTTTAGCTACTTCATATGTATGTTCACTAAAATCTTCATTTAATATTTCTAATAAAATATCTTCTGCAAAATCATAATTTTCTAATATAGTATAAATTTTAGCAAGTTCAATTCTAGCATGACTTTTATCATAATGATTTGATCTTATTATAGCATGCAAACATTTAATAGCTTCATCGTAATTTCTTTCTAGTTTTTCTATTTTACTTAATTCAAATAGTGAATAACAAATATTTTCACTGTTATCGTTTATATTTTTTTCAAAACATTTTCTTGCTTCACTTAATTTAAATTGTTTTGAATAATATTTTCCATACTCATGAATAATATAACAATCATAACCATTTTCTTCTATATATTCATCCATGCAAGTTTTTGCTAATACAAATTTTGATTCATCAAGTAAACTTCTAATTCCTTCAATCCCATGTTTTTTAATCAAATTAATTTTTTTCTTTTCTGCTCTATTCCCATATTTTCTTAAACGTTTTTTTGTAGGTCTCATACTACTTTCCCCCTAAAATATAAAACTAGTTTTTAACGCTTTTTAACAATGCATCTTTAGCTGCTAATTGTTCTGCATCTTTTTTACTATGTGATATACCAGTTCCATATAATATATTATCTATTTTTACAACTGCAGTAAATGTTTTATTATGAGCTGGTCCTTCTTCATTAATAATTGAATATTCTAAACTTCTTTTATCTGTTTGAACTAATTCTTGTAATTCGGATTTATAATCTTTTATAAATTCAAACGAATTATTTTCTACATATGGAATAGCTGATTCATAAATAAATTCTTTAGCCTTTATAAATCCTTGATCTAAAAATATAGCACCTATAAAAGCTTCGTATATATCTGCAACTATGGCTTTTCTATATTTTCCACCACTTTGTAATTCTCCATTACCTAGTCTTAAATCCTCATTTAATCCTAAATTAATAGAATATTCATATAAAGCATCTTCACATACATAATGAGCTCTAAGTTTAGTCATTTCCCCTTCTTTATAATTACCGTTAGTATATAAATATTCACTCATTACAAGTTCTAATACTGCATCTCCTAAATACTCTAATCTTTCATAACTTTCTAATCCATGTTCATTTGCATATGAAGTATGTGTTAAAGCTGTTTGATATAATTTTTCATTTGAAGTTTTAATATCTAATTTATTAAGTATTTCCATATTATCACCTATTTAATTATATCAAAGAAATACCTTATTTACAATTATTTATTTTTTTAGTATAATTAATAATATGAAAAAAATAATGATAAAGTTAATAAAACTATATCAATCAATACCTTTTAGTTCACATGGTCAATGTAAATTTATACCATCATGTTCAAATTATTCACTAGAAGCATATGAAAGATATGGATTTATTAAAGGAACAATTTTAACAATTAAAAGAATATTTAGGTGCAACCCCTTTAATAAAGGTGGATATGATCCTGTACCAAACAAGGAGGAATTATGAGAAAATTAACTTATTTATTTTTAATTAGTACAATTATACTTACTTTAACAGGATGTTTTAAAAGAGATAATTTTGAAGATATTACAATTTATACAACTGCTTACCCTATTGAATATATTACAAGTGAATTATATGGAGAACACAGTGAAATAAAAAGTATTTATCCAGATGGTTCTGATATAAAAAAATATGATCTTAATAGTAAACAAATTAAAGACTATTCTAAAGGTTCACTATTCATATTTAATGGTATAGGTAAAGAAGAAACTTATGTTTCAAAGTTTGTTAAACATAATAAAAATTTATTAATAATTGATGCTAGTCAAAGTATTGAATATACATATAATGAAGATGAATTATGGCTTGACCCTTCAAATTTCTTAATGATATCAAGAAATATTAAAAATGGTTTACTTGAATACATAGAAAATCATTACTTAAAAGAAGAAATAACTAATAATTATGATGATTTAAAATTAAGAATTTCAAAAATTGATGCTACATTAAAAGTTTTATATGAAAACGCAACACATAAAACTATTATAACTGATAACAATACTCTTAAATTCTTAGAAAAATATGGATTTACAGTTATATCTTTAGAAGATAATAATGGTGTAAGTGAAAAAAATTTAGTAGATGCTAAAAAACTAATTGAAAACAAAACAGTAAAATATATATTTACTCTAAGTGGTACTGAAGTTAATAATACAGTTACTACTTTAGTTAAAACAACAAATGTTGAATTACTTGAAATAAATAATTTAAGTAATATAACTGATAAACAAAGAAGTGAAAAAGAAGATTATTTTAGTTTATTAAATGAAAATATTGAAATGTTAAAAAAAGAACTTTATTAGTTCTTTTTCTTTGTTTTAATATCACCTTCTATATTTATTTGAAAATAATTATTATTAATAGTAATAATCTCAAAAAGATTATCTCCACCAATATATCTCATAGAATTTATTAAATCAATATAACTCGTAATATATAAATATTCATCAACTGTTAAATTATTATTTCTACTTTCAATATAATTCTTAAATTCTTCTAATGAAATAAAATCACCTCTAATAAATTATATTAAAAAAAATAGATTTTAATCTATTTTAATCTTTCAGATACATAATCAATTGATTTACAATAAGAAATAATTTTTTCTTCTATCGTATCTCCAGGACATATATATAAATCATATTCAAAAACTATACTTTTATCATAGTTATTATTTTTTAAAAACAATAATGCCTTTAACAAAACATTCCAATTAGGATCATGTTTAAAAATTGGATTGTGATCAAAGCCACCATGATATAAGTCATATGACATTGTGTGTATATGAACATTTGAAAGTAATGGAACAAGACTAGAATCAAAACCAATATCATTATTAAAATCATCTAATTCATGTCCTATATCATATGTTAAAAATATTCTTTCATCATTCGCAACTATAGGCATAATATCTTTAAGATTTAATCTATCTTCTTCTGGGATATCATTTAAATTTTCTAAACTTATAATTAATTTAGAATTATCTATTTTATTAACAATTTCTGTTAAATATTCTGTAGTTAATTTAATACTTTCTTCATTAGAATCTGCTTTTATAGAATGTAACACTACATTAATTTTATATTCAAAGTAATCAGATATATTTTCTAACAATCTTAAAAAATTAATTTGTTCTTCTATAGATAATGAACTATTACCATGTACTTGAAAATGTAAATTATTAATCTTACAATAGTTTGCTAATTCTTTTAAATATTCTACTTCTTGTTCATTACGATAATTAATACTAATTTCAAAGCCATCTACATTTTTTGAATTTTGTTTAATTAAATTAATTAATTCATATGGTGTATAAACCATAAATTTTTTATTTATTGATATGATTGTTTTCATTATACTCACCTATAATAAGTTTAACAAAAGAATATTTAAAAATCAATTATTTATTTTTTCGTTTATTAAGTATTTTATCATCTTTTTTTCTAAAAAAATCACATATCTCGAATACAGAAAATAAAAAAATTCTGAATTTCAGAATTTAATTTTTAAATGGCGGAGCAGGAGGGATTTGAACCCTCGCGCCAGTTGCCCGACCTACACCCTTAGCAGGGGCGCCTCTTCAGCCTCTTGAGTACTGCTCCAAACTTACATAAATAATTTTACAATATAATGTTTTTATTGTCAATAATTTTTCTTCAATTCTTCTTTTAAATATGGTTTATCCGTTATAATATATACATCTTTATTTAAATATTTTTTCATTATATCTTTTTTATTTATAGTCCAGTACATTAATATATTATTAATCTTTTTATCTACTTTATAATTAATAGATATAAAATCAAATAAGCTATAGTCTTTCCCCCTATTTATAACATTTGATACTAATAATCCTGATGTATAATTATATTTTTCTTTCATATATAAAACTAAATCATAATTGAAACTACAAATATAAATATTTAATCTTTTATATTTTTTTAATACTTTATTTAAGTATAAAGCTACTCTTTTATAATCAAATAATTCATATTTAATATCAATCAATATTATTTTATTTGTTTTTATATTTTTTAAAACATAATTTAATTCATCCAAATTTAATTTTTTCTGTTTTTTATTTTTAATTAAATCATCTTTATATATTGGTGAATGACTTAATATAAATTTATTATCTTTAGTCATTCTTACATCAAACTCAACTCCATCTATATAATTACATTTTAACACTTCATTAATAGCTTCTAATGTATTTTCTTTAAACTTATGTTTATCATTACCTCTATGTGAAATAACATACATAATATCACCACTACATTATATGAAAAAAAGAAGATTATTTTTTCTTTTTATCTTCTTTTTTATCTTCTTTTTTGTCTTCTTTTTTTGTTAAATCAGGAATTATTATTTCAATTCCGTTTTGTTCACATAAATCATTTAATCTTTCCAATGTATCTCTAGTTTGTGTTTTTAAAGCCATATTAATTCTCCTTTATTTCTCCATCCATACTCCATGTTTTAACTTCTTTTATTTCTACATTTTGAATAGTACCTATATATTTTTTATCACATTTAACATTTACAAGTTTCATAGTATCAGTATATCCCATTAATGTATCATCATCTTTTTCACTTACACCTTCTATTAAAACTGGTACTGTTTTTCCTTCATATTTTAAATTTGCTTCTTTTGAATATTTATTTATTAATTCATTTAATCTTTGAAGTCTATCTTGTTTTTCTTCTAATGAAACATTATCTTCCATTTTAGCTGCTGGTGTTCCCTCTCTAGGTGAAAATATAAATGTAAATGCACTATCATATTTACATTTTTCTACAACATCTAAAGTTTCTTTAAAATCTTCTTCTGTTTCACCAGGAAATCCTACTATAATATCTGTTGTTATTGAAGAATAAGGAAGTGCTTCTTTTAATTTTCTATAAAGTTCTAAATATGATTCTTTAGTATATCTTCTACCCATTAGCTTTAAAATTCTATCTGATCCTGATTGAAGTGGTAAATGTATATAAGGCATTATATTATCATATTTTTTTATTACTTCTATCATATTATCTGTAAAATCCCATGGATGACTTGTTACAAATCTTACTCTTTTTATACCTGTTTTTGCTACATCTTCAAGTAAGTTTTCCATTTTATAATCAGTATCTAAATCTTTTCCATAAGCATTAACATTTTGTCCTAATAAAGTTACTTCTAAATATCCATCTTTTACTAATTGTTCTACTTCTTCTAAAATAAATTCTTTTCTTCTACTTCTTTGTTTTCCTCTAGTATATGGAACTATACAATATGTACAGAATTTATCACATCCATACATAATATTAATCCATGCTTTATATTTAGAATCTCTTTTAACAGGAATATTTTCTATGATATCTCCTTCACAACTTAATACTTCTACTTCTAATTTTTGTTTTTCAATTGCATTATTTAATATATTAGGTAAATTATGAATGTTATGAGTTCCAAATACAATATCCATCCATTTATAATCTTTTAATATTTTATTTACAACTACTTCTTCTTGAGCCATGCATCCACAAATACCAACTAATACATTTTTTTTTCTTTCTTTAAGATTTTTCGCTCTACCTAAATATCCAAATACTTTATTATGAGCATTTTCTCTTATCGCACATGTATTTAAAAGAATTAAATCAGCTTCTTCCATATCATCAGTACTTGTATATGACATATCTTCTAAAATAGCTTTTATATTTTCAGAATCATGTTCATTCATTTGACATCCATATGTTTTTAAAAAGTATTTTTTATTAACGCCTATTTTTTTTAAACTATCATCTATTTTATATTCATCTACCTTTACAATAGATTCTTTTTTAGTTCTAATTTTTGCTTCTTTTAAACTTGGTACTAACATAAACATCACCTAATAAATTATAACAAAAAATAAACAACTATACAATTGTTTATTTAGTAATAACTTTTATTTTTATATTATGATTTATATAACTAATCATATAATCAACTATAGAATTCACTACATTTATATCCATATATTTAGTTTTACTTAAATTTTGTTCTACTATTTCATCATTAAAATTAACCATTAATATATCAGCTTTTTCATTATAAAATGAATTGATTGGATTATTTGTAACATATAATATAATATTTATAAAATTAGTATAATTGCCCATTAATTCATCATATAAAAATATATTTTCGAATATTTTATCATCATCAAAAAATTTCTTTATTTGAGTTAATTTACTTAATTCATGTATATAACCTTCTAAGTATTCTTTAGATAAATCAAAATAACAATATCCATATTTATACATTAATGATATATAAATTTTCATAAACTCTATTTCTTTGAAGTTAAACATTTTATCACCTTGTCTATTATATGATTTTTAATTTAAAATATTTGTCGAATTATGTATTTTCTATACAATCATTACATTATTATAAACTAAAACAATTTATTGTCAATAAAAAAATACTTATTATAAGTATTTTTCAATTTGCTTTATTTCATTATTTGGATCTAAATTAGTTTTATCTAATGATTCAAATAATTTCTTTTGTTCTTTAGATAATTTTTTAGGTATTATTATATCTAATATAACATACATATCACCTTTAATATGATTATTTACATTAGATATACCTTTTCCTTTTAATCTATGTTTATCACCTGTAGAACTTCCACTAGGAATAGATAATTTAACATTACCATAAATAGTTGGAATTTCTTTTTTACATCCAAGTACTGCTTCTGTTATTGTAAGTGGTAAAGTAATATAAATATCATCTTCATCTCTTTCAAATAATGGATGAGATTTTACATTAAATTCTAAATAAACATCTCCGTTAGGTCCACCATTAATACCAGCTTCACCTTTTCCTGGAAGTCTAAGTCTATTACCTGTATCAACACCTTCTGGAATTTTAACTTCTAATGTTTTATTAACTTTTACTTTACCAGTAGCATGACATTTATTACATTTTTTATCAAAAGATGAACCAGTTCCACTACATGTATGGCAAGTAGTTCTAGATTGGAAAATTCCAAACATTGTTCTTTGTTCTACTGTTTCCATACCACTACCATTACATGTAGGACAAGTTTTTTTACCATGTCCTCCTAATCCATTACATTCAGGACAATCTTCATGAACATCTAATTTAATATCTTTTTTACAACCAAATACTGCTTCTTCAAAAGTTAAATCGATATATTTTAGTACATCACTACCACGTCTAGCTCTATTTGCGGATTTTCTAGAACTACCAAATCCAAATCCTCCACCAAATAAATCACCAAATATATCTGAAAAATCGAAATCACCGAAATCAAATCCTCCAGCACCTCCTGCTCCATTTTGGAATGCAGAATGTCCAAATTGATCATATTGATTTCTTTTTTGTGTATCTGAAAGTACTGCATATGCTTCTTGTGCTTCTTTAAATTTACTTTCTGCATCTGGTTCTTTAGATACGTCTGGGTGATACTTTTTAGCAAGTTTTCTAAAAGCTGATTTTATTTCTGCTTCACTAGCATTTTTATCAACACCTAAGACTTCATAATAATCTCTCTTATTCATACTTCACCACCTTACATCTTTTCAAATAAAGTTTTAAATTCATCAATTACATTATCAAACATTTTAATAGCGCTTTCTATAACTTCAGGGCTTGTAACATCAACACCAGCTATTTTAAGTTCATTAGCTGGATAATCACTTCCACCTGATTTTAAGAATGATAAGTAATTTTCTAACGCATTTTCTTTACCTTCTAATATATTATTTACTATATGACATGCTGATGATAGCCCAATTGCATATTTATAAACATAAAAATTATAATAGAAATGAGGTATTCTTGACCATTCATATTTTATAGCTTCATCTACTACTACATTAGGTCCAAAATATTTTTGATTTAATTTATAATATTCATTTGATAATAATTCATTAGTTAGAATTTCACCTTGTTCTTTTAATGCATGCATATCACGTTCAAATTCAGCAAACATTACTTGTCTATAAATTGTACCTTTAAATAATTCCATTAGTTCATTTAGTACAAACATCTTTTCTTTATCATCTTTAGAATTTTTTATTAAATACATACATAATAATAATTCATTTACTGTAGAAGCTACTTCTGCTACAAATATTTTATAATCAGAATCTGTATATGGATTATTTTGACATGAATAATATGTATGCATTGAATGACCTAATTCATGCGCTAATGTTGATACATCTTTTAATTTACCTTCGTAATTTAAAAGCACAAACGGATTAGTGTCATAGAATCCACTAGAATAAGCTCCTCCTCTTTTTCCTTTATTATTATAAACATCGATCCATCTTTCATCAAAAGCTTTTTGTAAGTCTTTTAAATAGTTTTCTCCAAGCGGAGATAATGCTTTAAAGACTAAATCTTTTGCTTCTTCAAAAGAATATTCTTTATCTAAGTCTTTAACTAATTCTACATAAATATCATATAAATGTATTTCATCTAAATTTAGCACTTCTTTTTTTAAATCAAAATATTTATATATTGTATTTAAATTTTTATTAATTGTATCAATTAAATTATTGTATACAGATGTATCTATATTATCAGAAAATAAAGATGCTTCTAAAGAATTATTAAATTTTTTTATTTTAGCCATTTCTGTTAAATAATCTACATTTCCTTTAAAAGTATTAGAAATTGTATTTTTATAATCTCCATATGTTTCATGCATTAAATGAAATGCTTGTTTTCTTACATTTCTATCACTAGAATGAATAAATTTTGAATAATTACTATTGGTAAATTCTACTTCTTTACCATTTTCATCTTTAATGAAGCCAAATTTCAAATCAGAATTAGTTAATGATTTATAAACTTCTTGTGATATTCCTAATACATTAGATAAAGAAGATAATATTCTTTCTTCTGTTTCATTTAATTTATGTTTTTCAAATCTATAAAAGTTTTCTAATGTAAATTTATATTCTTCTAACCCTTTTTCTTCATTTATATATTTTTTAATTGTTTCATAATCTACGCTAAACATTTCTGGAGATACAAATGCTGATAATTCACTTGATTTTTTTATAACATCATCTATTTTTCCAATCATTTCTTGATATATAGGATTAGTAGTATCTTCATCATGTTTTAAACTAGCATAATAATATAATTTATATAATTTTCTTTCTAAATCTTCATCAAATTTTAAATATTTAAGTAAATTTGATGAACTATTTACTATATTACCTCTGAATTCTGATATTTTTTCTGTCTCTTTACTTACTTTTTCTAAATCTTTATACCATAATTCATCTGATTTATAAATTGTAGTTAAATCCCATTTATATTTTTCTTCTATTTCAGATCTTGTTTTTTGTTTTTCCATATTTTCTCCTTTAATAGTGATAAAGTTCTAGATAACTAGAACTTCACCTTATTATTTTTCTTCAAATTCAGCATCTACAACTGTATCATCTTTTTTATCTTCTGATTCTGTAGATTCATTATTTTGTTCTGCTTGTGCTTGTTTTGCTGCTTCTTCATATGCTTTTGTAGCAAATGCCATAGCAGTTTCACTTAAAGCATCTTTTTTAGTTTTAATATCATCGATATTATCACTCTCTAAAGCTTCTTTTAATTCTTTAATTTGTGCTTCAGCTTTTTCTTTGTCTTCTTTGCTTACTTTATCTCCTAAATCTTTAAGTGATTTTTCAGTTTGGAATACTAATTGTTCAGCTTCATTTCTTGTTTCAGCTTCTTCACGCTTCTTTTCATCAGCTTCTCTATTTGCTTCTGCTTCTTTTACCATTTTATCGATTTCTTCGTCTGATAAGTTAGTTGAAGAAGTTATTGTAATAGATTGTTCTTTATTTGTTCCAAGATCTTTTGCTTTAACATTAACAATACCATTAGCATCTATATCAAATGTAACTTCAATTTGTGGTACATTTCTAGGTGCTGGTGGAATATTTGTAAGTTGGAATCTTCCTAATGTTTTATTATCGCTAGCCATTGGTCTTTCACCTTGTAATACGTGAATATCAACAGCTGGTTGATTATCTACTGCAGTTGAGAATACTTGTGATTTACTTGTAGGAATTGTTGTATTTCTTGGAATTAATACTGTACAAACATTTCCTAATGTTTCAATACCAAGTGAAAGTGGTGTTACGTCTAAAAGTACGATATCATCTACTTCTCCTTGAAGTACTCCACCTTGAATTGCAGCTCCCATAGCAACTACTTCATCTGGATTTACTCCTTTAGATGGTTCTTTACCAAGTTCTGCTTTAATTAAATCAACTACTTTTGGTATTCTTGTAGATCCACCTACTAATAATACTTTATCTATATCATTTTTAGTTAATCCTGCATCTTTTAATGCTTTTCTAACCGGTTCTAATGTTGATTCTAATAAATCATCTATTAAATCTTCAAATTTAGCTTTTGTTAAATTAACTGATAAGTGAAGTGGTCCATTATCACCTTGTGTAATAAATGGAATTGAAATTTCAGTTTGGCTCATACCACTAAGATCTTTTTTAGCTTTTTCAGCTGCATCTTTAACTCTTTGCATAGCCATTTTATCATCATTTAAATCAATACCATTTTCTTTTTTAAATTCATCTACTAAATATTCCATGATTCTATTATCAAAATCATCTCCACCTAAATGGTTATTACCACTAGTAGATAATACTTCAAATACACCATCACCTAATTCAAGTATAGAAACGTCAAATGTTCCTCCACCTAAATCATATACAAGCACCTTTTCATTTTTATCTTGTTTATCAAGTCCATAAGCAAGTGCTGCTGCAGTTGGTTCATTTATAATTCTTTCTACTTCTAATCCTGCAATTTTACCTGCATTTTTAGTTGCTTGTCTTTGAGAATCATTAAAATATGCTGGAACTGTAATAACAGCTTTTGTAACTTTTTCTCCTAAATATTCTTCTGCAGTTTTCTTAAGATCAGTTAATATAATTGCAGATATTTCTTCTGGAGTATATTCTTTCCCATTTACTTTAACTTTTTTATTAGTTCCCATATCTCTTTTTATTGAATATACAACATCTGGATTTGTAATCATTTGGTTTTTTGCTTTAATACCAACGATTGTTTCTCCATTTTTGAAAGCTACTACTGATGGAGTAGTTCTACTTCCTTCTGGATTAGCTATAACTTTAGCTTCTCCTCCTTCATATACACATACACAACTATTTGTTGTTCCTAAATCTATACCTATTGTTTTACTCATATTTATCACCTTTCCTATTCGCTTACTTTGACCATAGCTGGTCTTATAACTTTATCTTTTAAAAGATATCCTTTTCTAAGTACATCAATTACTATTCCTGATTCCTTATCACATTTTTCTGTCATTACAGCTTGATGATAAGTTGGATCAAATGGTTTATTAACACCATCAATTGGTCTTATATCAAATTTTTCAAATGTTGAAAGTAGATTTGCATATATCATTTTAAATCCTTGTAAGAATTTTGATACTTCATCTTCTAAATTAGTATCATCCATTTTAATAGCACTTTCAAAATTATCAATTAATGGAAGCAATTCTAATATTAAATCTTCATTACAATATTTTAACATTCTTGATACTTCATCATCTTTTCTTCTTCTATAATTAATAAGTTCTGCTTTTTCTCTTAATAATTTATCTTCTAATTCTTTTATTTTTGCTTCAGCATCTTTTATTTGATCTTTTTTACTTTTTCTTTTTTTATCTTTTTTTGAATCACATTCACATGATTCATGATCACATTCGCATGTCTCACCACATGAACATTCATCATCACAATTGCATTCATGATTACATCCACAGTTTTCTTCTTCTGTACAATTACATTCATCACCACATGTACATCCACAATTACAATTTTCTTCACATGTACATTCTAATCCTTCATTACAACCACAATCACATGTTTGATCACAATTACATTCTTTTTTTATTTCTTTTTCTTCCATAAATTCTCCTTATAAGTTCTCTATATTATTTTTTAAATATTCAAGTAACATCATTGCTCTATTATATTCCATTCTTTTTGGTCCTACTATTGCAAGTGTTCCTTCTTCACCATTTACATTATATTTTGTTTTTATAATTGTAACATCATCATCAAATTCTGTTTCACTACCAATATAAACTTTAACACCATTATCTTCTTCTTTGATATTACTAATAAATTCTTTATCTTCAAATTTAGATATGATACTTTTTATTTTATCAGCATCACTAAATTCTGGTTGTTTTAATATATTTGCTCTACCTTTCATTTTAACATTTGATTCATTTGTAACATCATTTATAAAATTACAGAATGCATCAAATAATTTTCTTTGATAATTAACGTTATCTCCAATAATTGGTTTTACTTCAAATTCTAATTTAGCATTTACTTCATCAAGTGGTGTTCCTATAACATGTTTATTAATTAAATCAACTGTTTGTTTAATTTCAAGTGGTGATATTCCACCTTCTATAGTAAAGTTTCTATTTTCTACATGTCCTTTATCAGTTACTATGATTGCCACTAAATTAGTATCTGTAATTGGTATTACTTCTACTTTACTTAATTTATTTTCTTTTGATGATGAACCTAAAGCTATTAAGGTACAACTTGTAAGTTCTGAAACTATTTCTAAACTTTTTTCAATAGCATCACTTAATACTAATGATTGATTTCTAAAAATAGTTTGTAATTTTAACATATCATCTCCAGTTAATTCTTTAGGTACCATTATATTATCTACATAATATCTATAACCTAATTCACTTGGAACTCTACCAGATGATGTATGTGTTTTTTCTAAATATCCTAATTCTTCTAAATGACTCATTTCATTTCTTATTGTAGCACTTGAACAATTAAGAGTTTGTTCTAATGATTTAGAACCAATTGGTTTAGCTGTTTTGATATACTCTTCAACAATTAATTTTAATAATTCTATTTGTCTACTATTCACAAAACACCTCCTTTAGCACTCTCTTACCTCGACTGCCTATTTCATTATACTATTATATGTTAGCATTGTCAATATATGAGTGCTAATTTCATTTTTTTTACACATTTATTATGTTATGTTTACAAATTTACTAATTATACAAAAAAAAGATTATTTTTCTAAATAATCTTTCAAAGATGAACACTTATATTCTCGTTTAACCATTACTTTCATTTTTCTTAGTGCTTTATCTTCTATCTTTTTTATATATTGACGCGTAACGTTATACTTTTTTCCAATCTCATTTAATGAATAATTCATACCAGCATATTCATCTAATCCATATCTCATTTTTATAACATCTAATTCTTTTTTAGATAAATATGTATATAATTCTTTGATATCTTCTTTTAATAAAACATTTAATACAGTTTTTTCTATATTTTCTTTATTTGGTATAAATTCTTCTAAAGTAGAATCATCATCTTCTCCGAAAGTTTGATTTAATGATTTTACTTCAATTTCATAACTTAAATATTTAACTAATTTATCTATTTCTATATTAAGTAATTTTGATATTTCTTCTAATGATAGTTTTTTTTGATATTCCTGTTCTAATATAGAAATATCTTTTTTTAATTTTATAATATAATTATTTAAATTATTTGGTATTCTTAATTTATTTGCTTCACTTGATACAAATGATCGAATAAATTTTCTTATATACCATATAGCATATGTTGAAAATTTAAATCCTAATGATACATCAAAATTTCCTATAGCTTTAGCTAACCCTAAATTACCTTCACTTATTAAATCTAGTATTTCTAAATCATCTCTATAATATCTTCTTGCTACACTAACAACTAATCTTAAATTAGAATTAAACATTTTATCAAATGATTTTTTATAAATTAAATAATTATTTATTTCTTCTAATAATTCTTCTTCAGATAATATTTCTAAATTATTAGTATTCATATAAAAAAATTCTTTTATTTCTGTATCATTTAATGGTCTATTTAATTTTTTTGATAGTTCAGAATAACTTTTAATTTTTTCATAAATTAATTTATCAGATGATTTAGTTTTATAATATGATAATAAATTTTCTATTATTTCATTATATGAATTATTATTAAATAATGATTTAAATACCAATGGTAAATTTAACTCAAATGTACTTTTATTAGAACTAAAAATTGCAATTTTTAAATTGTTTGCTAATTTTAGATTATTTCCAATTTCTTGTTCTTCTTCTATAGTTAACAAAGGATAATTACAAATTTCTTTTAAATAAAGTTTTGTAATATCAGTTGTATCAATATAATCATCTAAATAATTATCTTCTACTTGATATTCTCTTTCTATTTCTTCTAATTCTTTTAATTTATCATCTATCATAGGCATACCTCATTTTTTATATATTCTATCATTTTTCATTAAAATGTCAATAAAAAAAGAGTTTATTAACTCCCTACTATATTTTTTAATTTTTTAATAACTTTCTTTTCTATTCTTGATATATATGACTGACTTATTCCTAACATTTTAGCTACATCTTTTTGAGTTGTTTCTTCATGATCAAAAAGTCCATATCTTAAAACCATTATTTGCTTATCTCTTTTATTTAATTTATTTATTTCTTGTTCTAATAATTTTTTATCATTTTCTTCTTCTATTCCTTTTGTTACAATATCAGGTTCTGTTCCCATTATATCTTCTAAGTGTAACTCATTTCCTTCTGAATCATAACTTAAACTATCTTCAAATGAAACTTCTGTTCTTCTTTTTTTATTCTTTCTTAAATACATTAATATTTCATTATCTATACATCTTGATGCATAAGTAGCAAGTTTTATATTTTTATCTAATTTATAAGTATTTACTCCTTTAATAAGACCAATTGTTCCAATACTTACTAAATCTTCTAAATCTACTTTAGTATTTTCATATCTTTTTGCTAGATAAACAACTAATCTTAAATTATGTTCTATTAATTTTTCTCTTGCATAAGTATCACCTTGCATAGAAAGTTCTACATATTTAATTTCATCTTCTTTTGAAAGCGGTTCTGGTAATTTATCCGCACTGCCTACAAAAAACATATTATTATTACTTAATACTTTTTTTATTATAGCTATTATTTTTTTTAACATATTATCCCTCCAATATAGATTTTCCAATAATAGAATCTATTCCTTCCATTTTTATTTTTTTTGGTGATAATCCTATTAATACATTCTTTTTTAATTCTTTACCATCTATTTCTATTTTATCTACTTTTATACACTTAAGCATTGAATGACTATTTATTGTATCCATAGGTACTAATATATAATCATCTAAATATTTATCTTCTATTAATTTATTATTTATTATGATAATAGGTCTATTTAAATAAGGATCTTTTAACTTATTACCTGTATCTAAATAAGAATTAATTTTTATTATTTTTTCTTTATAATATATGTTTAATTTATGATAATAAGAATAATTATTTTTAAGTTCTTTTACTTGTTTTATATATAAATAAAGTATTATAGGTGAAAGTATAATTAAAAATATAAAATTAATACTTAAACCATTATGATAAAATATGATACCTTCATTTTTATATGAAAATTCTAAATTAAGTAAATATAGAAAACCTCCTAATATAATACTTGTTATATATAAATATTCCATATTTTTAAGTGTATATTTTATATTTTTATATTTAAATGTTATAAGTAACATAACTATACTTATAAATAATTTATATAAAAATAATTCTATATTATTTAAATTTAAAAATAATAAAAATGTACTTAATCCACCAATTATACTTCCTAGTATTAATCTTATTATTTTTATATTACGTCTTAATATAATAGAAACAGTTAATAGTAAGATAAAATCAAAAGAAAAATTTAGTAAAAATATAAGGTCTAAATATAATTTCATAATATCACCATAATAAGTATAAAAAAAACGATAGTTAAAAACTGTCGTTTTATGAATAACATAATATTTTATCATTACCAAATTTTAAATTAGCATTTCTATAATTAATATCATTTGAAACATCTTTTAATATTCCTATATTATTTGGTAAATCTACAGAATCATTATTTGATTCTAAAATTACTAAATTATTTTTATCAAATATATCTAATGATAAATGTTGATAATTAAATGTAAAATTATATCTTGTTTTATATATTATATTATCCGCTTCACTTTTAAATTTTTCATATGTTTGTTCATCTATTTCTTTTATAGTTTGTTTTCTTATATTTGTAGAAGTTGTTTCATATTTTTCTGACAATTCATATTTTATAGAATCTTTATGTTTTATTTTTCTAATTCTTATTTCTTTTAAATCATCTGTTACAAGATAAAATTGTTCTATTAATTGTTTTTCTATATTAGTTTCACTTAAGAATGATAAATCATTTATATCTACTATATATTTAGATTGTTTAACTTTTTTACATATTTCTAAATCAATTATATCAAATACATTTTTAACTTTTATATTTAATTCTTCTTCTGGTTTTACTGAATATAATTTTGAATGTAAATTCCATGCATTATATGTTTTTTTATCTAAGTTAATTGCTTCTTCTTTAGATTCACTTCTAGCTTTATTATTTTCAAGTGTATAGCCTTCTTCTAACAAAGCAGCTGTATTTAAGTGAATTATAGAATCATATCTATTACATATATCAAGTTCTGTTAAATTAAATTCTTCTAATAATGTACTAAATTGTTCATCTGACATATATGCTTTATTATCTAATATTCCTCTATCAAATATTATAATAGCATTACCTTCTTTATATGATTTGATTGCTTCTATCACTGAATTTTCTTTATTTAATTGTTGACTAAATATTATTCTTTGAAAACTTAATGTATCAAGTGGATTATCACCAAATGGTTTTATTCCACTATTAATAACTTCAGTAGCAGTTTCACTTACTATAAATACATTATAACCTTTATCAATTAAATAATCTCTTATCTTATCTATAATTGTTGTTTTTCCAGCACATGGTCCTCCAGTTAAAACTATTTTACTTACTATTTTCATAACAATCTCCTATCTTTTTAATTTTTTTCTTTACTTTATCTAACTCATGAAGTGATGCATGAGTTACATCATATTTTTCTTTATCAAGTGATAATGGATCATCATTTATAATGGTATATATCATATTAATAACACCTCTATGCGTGACTATTAATACATTATCTAAATTAATTATTTCTTCATAATACAACTTTTTTATTCTTTCATAAAATTCTTTATATGATTCTCCATTTGGATATTTTAAATATAAATTATTATTATATTTTGTTAAATCATAATTATCTTTTAATTTACCAGTTAGATCACCTTTATCAAGTTCTCTATAAATAGATGATGTTTCTATTTCTAAATTTAAATATTTATTTATTATTTCTGTTGTTGTACGTGCTCTTTTTATATCACTAGAATAAATTTTATCAATATTTAAATTACTTTGTTTTATAAATTTAGCAATTTCTTCTACCTCTATTTTTCCTTCTTCTATTAAATCTACATCACTCCACCCTCCAATATATCTTTCATCATCAAGTCCATGTCTTACTAAATAAATCATACATCCTCCTTATGTGTTATTTTGACACTTGTCATCTGTTTATAAAAATGTATTACAATACATTTTTAATTTGAATGTTATCTTTAAATTTATATAACTTAGCAGGTTTCTTACCTTCAAACTTAATTTCTTTATTAGTATCTTCTATTAAATTTAAACTAAGTAACTTTCTTCTAAAATTTCTTCTGTCAAATTTTTGATTTAATATTAACTCATATGTTTTTTGAATTTCTGGAATTGTAAATCCATTTGGAAATAATGATTTTAATATATCTGTATTTATTATTTTCTCTCTTAAACTATCTATTGATTTTTCTAATATTTTATTATGATCATAAGCTAACTCAGGTATTTTATCGATTGGAACCCAATCACAATTTGATGTTTTATTTGTTTCTTTTAATATTTTTACTTTTTCATTATCAATTAATCCGATATATGATATAGCAACCATTCTCATAACTGGTGATCTTTTGATATCACCAAATACATTTGATAATGATAAATTAATATTTCTAATTCCTGTTTTTTCTTCTATTTCTCTATTTAATCCATTTTCTAATTCTTCATTATTATATAATGCTCCACCTACTAAAGCCCACATATCTTTAAATGGTTCGTTTTTTCTTTTGATAAGTAATACTTTAGTTATTCCTTTTTCAACTGTAAATATTGAAGCTATAACATGAATACCTTGATTTTTATATAAGGGATTTTTTATTTCCATATCATCACCATCTCACAATTTAATTATACGTGTTATTATGACACTTGTCAATATAAAAAAAAGAAAAATTTTATAAATTATTTAATTTTTCTTTAATAGTTGAACTAACCATACCCATATCTGCTTTACCTTTTAGTTTAGAGTTTGCTAATCCCATTACTTTACCCATATCTTTTATACTAGATGGTTTTACTTCTTCAAATATTTCATCTATAACTTTATTAATTTCTTCTTCACTTAATTGTTCAGGCATATATTTATTTAATATTTCTATTTCTTCTTGTGTTGCTTCTATTAAATCTGCTCTATTACCTTTTTCATATTCAACTATTGATTCTTTTCTAGTTTTAATTTGTTTTGCGATTACTGCTATTACTTCATCATCTGTAAGTTCTGCTTTTTTATTTAATTCTTCCATTTGCATAGCACCTTTTACCATTCTTATAACTGATAAAGTTTTTTTATCTTGTGCTTTCATTGCATTTTTTAAATCCTCTAATATTCTTTCTCTCATATTCTTTTCCTTTCAAAAAAAGCCTAATTGGCTTTTAGTATCTTTCTTTATTACGTCTACGACTATTTTTAATATTTTCTTTCTTTTCTAGTCTTCTTTTAACTCCTGGTTTTAAATAACCTTCTTGTCTTTCACGTACTTTTTTTGAGAGACCGTCTTTAACGTTCTTTTGTTTTAGCATTCTAAGGGCACTATCTACATTACCATTTTTTACTACTACTTTTGTCAATTTAATCCCTCCTTCCCTAAGTACTAACGTAATTATAACACTATTTTTGACAATATACAACATTTTTTTAAATTTAAAGACTTAAAAAAGGACATAAAGTCCTTTATTTTAAACATATTCCTTCTTCTACATATCTTAAATTTGTTCCAATTACTCTACCTAAATTTAATATACAATTAAATATAATTTCAATAATTGGTTGGATAAATGGTAGTAATAAAATAAATATTACTATTATAATTATTTCTTTTTTATTTATCTTTTTTAGCATAGTCTTCCTGTTCTCATTCTACGAATTGCTGTTCCTACATATCTACCTAGTTCAAGTACAAAGTTAGCACCCTTAATAATTGAACTTAATAATGAAGCAGAAAATTTAACTCCACCTACTATATTATATAATTCTTTATTATCTAATTTTTTCATTATTTTCTACAAGCTAGAGGTCTTACATAACCATCTATTAATCCTATTAAAAATGTTATTCCAGCAACAATTCCAATACCTATTCCAAAGTGAAAACCTCCACCATTTATATTTAATAATTCTTCTTTTTTTAATTCTTGCATATTTTCTCCTTTCTTTTATTTCAAAATAGAACAACTCATATTAAAATTTAACATACCTTATAAATTTTCTTAATAATTTAAAAAAAGCTTTCCACATATTATCATCCTTTCTAAAAAGATATAACTCTATCAAATAAATCTTTATTATCAAGTCTATGTGATACTAATATAATAGTTTTATTTTTATATCTTTTAAAAATATTCTTAAGTATTTTTCTTTCTGTTTTTTGATCTACTTCACTTAATGCTTCATCAAGTAATAAAATTTTAAAATCATTAAGTAGTGATCTAGCAAGTACTATTCTTTGTCTTTGACCACCTGATAAATTAAATCCATTTTCTTCTATAAACATATTTAGTTTTAAATTTTTATCAATAAAATTTAACTTAGTATCTTTTACAACACTTAATATTTTATTATTTTTAATTTTTCTATTTAATACTAAATTATTATAAAGTGTATCTGTAAACAATATTTCTTGTTGTGATACATAAGTAATATTTTTATTTATTTCGTCTTCTGATATAGAATTAATATCAACATCATCAATAAATATTTTATTGTTATCTACCTGATAATATTTTTTTAGTAATTTTAGAATAGTTGATTTACCCATTCCACTAGAACCTATAAGCATTATTTTTTCATTTTGATTTATATTTAAATTGATATTTTCAAATACATTATTATATTTATTATAACTATAAGTTAAATTTTTTATATTTATATTATTAAAAGGTAATTTTAAAAAAGTATTATTTGATTTTAAATCATAAATAATTTCATTTAATCTATTAAAAGATATTTTCGCATCTTTTATATCTTTATTTAATTCAACTATATTTTTAAGAGGACTTATATAATATGAAAACAAAGAAATAAATGTTATTAAATTTCCTATAGTTATTTGTTTTTTCATTACTAATAATGATCCTACTAATACTAAAATACATATTCCTATTTCTTCTAATAAATTTTTAAGTAAATTTTCTTTATTATAAATATTCTCATAATCTTTACTTAATTTTATATATTTATTATTTCTTATTTTATAATTATTAATTATATTATCTTCTATCGATAATCCTTTTAATGTTTCAAAACCACTTATATTTTCTACAATATAAGAATTTAAACTTGCTTTTTCTTCTTTAATTTTTTCTAATTTTATTTTTAATTCATTTTGAAACTTTAAGACAATTAATATATAAAATATAATAACAATTGATGAAATCATAAATAATGATCTATTAATATTAAATAGAAATATACAAGCAAATATAGAAAGTAATAAATCAAGTAATATTGTAACTATTATTTTTATTATTATATCTGTTATAATGCTTAAATCATTTACTCTAGTAAGTATCTCTCCTGTTGTTCTATTTTTGAAATATTTATAAGGAAGTGAAATTATATTTTTAAATATCTCATTCGATAAAGAAAGTTCTATATCATTTTGTACTTTAATTAATATTTTTCCTCTTATATAATCAAATAAGTTTTTTAAAATATGTATTAAACAAAATATAGTGAAAATTATAAAAAGAAGACTGTTTGATGTATTTATTTTATTTAATACTATTTCTATATAAAATGATGTAATTATTGAAAATAAAATTATAAAGAAAGATAATACTACTATTTTTATAAAATTAGTTTTATTTTTTATTAATAAATTAGAAATAGAATAAAGAAGCTTTTTGTTGTTTGGTATGTTTAATAATTTTTTATATTTTTTAAAAGTAATTATTACTTTATTAAATATTAAATTAAAATCTTTAAAACTAATTTTTTTAATCCTACTTGCTGGATCAGCGATTAATAATTCTTGTTTTTCATAATCAATTTCATATATTACAACATAATGATTAAAAGAGTTATCAATAGTTACATGTGCGATACAAGGTAATGGAATATTTTCTAAATTAGTTACTTTTAAACCTTGAGATATAAAACCTATTTGTTTAGCTGCTTCAATTAAATGAAAAGCAGTTACTCCATTTTTACTTGTAAAAGTCATATCTCTTAATTTTTCAATTGGAATGTATGCATCATAATATTTTAAAATCATAAGTAACGAACATACGCCACAGTCCTTTAAATCTTTTTGTTTTACAAATGGATATTTAACCACAATTTCACCTCCTCACTTATATCATTCTATAAAGAATGTCAAAAACCCTTTTAATTTTGAAAAAAAATAAAAAAAATAGCGTTCTTGCTATTTTCTATATATTCTAATAAATTTACTTCCATATTTTTTTTCTTTTATGACATCATAATCTATATTAAATACTTCTGTTTCATATTCACATACAATTATTCCATTTTCATTTAATAAATCATATTCTTTAATTTTATCTAGTGATGATTGTATCAAATTAAATTTATATGGTGGATCTAAAAATATAACATCAAATTTAATATTTTTAAAATTATTTAAAGCATTTAAATAATCATCTTTAATAATAATAGAACCTTCTATATTTAATGTATTTTTATTTAAAGTATCAATGACTATTTTATTACTATCAACAAAATAACAAGTATTAGCTCCATTACTTAAAGCTTCTATACCCAGTGAACCTGATCCTGCGAACAAATCTAAACAAACACTATTTTTAATGTTATTTTGAATTATACCAAACAATGATTCTTTTACTCTATCCATTGTTGGTCTAGTACCATCTATATTATCTCCTAACAATTTTCTTCCTTTATATTTTCCACTAATAATTCTCATTTTCTTACTCCTTATTGTATAAAAAATTATTTTTAGTTAATAATAGTAATGTGATTAATTCACAACATATATTAACTCCCCTTCTTAAAATCCTTTTTGGATTTTTTTCTTTTTTTATTTTATCATTATTTTAAAGTTGATACAACATTTTGTATCAATTCTATTGTATCTAATGTTCTACTTATTTTATCAGATGTTCTTAAATGATATGCTGTTTTTACTTCCTCTTCAAATTGTTTAAACATTAAGGGATTTCTATTTAATATTTTATACCAATAAGAATTTTCTCTTATATATCTTTGATAATTCAAATTATTTTTTATTTTAAATTGTATATCTAATATCATTAATCTTCAAAATGTTTATAGATTGGCCTAGGTTTATATTCTGGTTTTGTATTCTGATTATTATTTGTTCCTAAATCTTCTAATACACCTAATACTCTTTGAACACTACTTATAGATTCTTGCATTTTATCTAAATCAATAGTTTTTAACCAATTTAAAACATCTAACATACCTATTGAAGAAGTAGTAGTAATTACTTCTTCTTTTTTTATATATTCATTCCATATATCATCTGACTCACCATATAAATCATACATTTCATAAAATTTTTGCCATGTCATTTTTTCTTCTTTTACAAAAGTTAAAAGTGAAGGATTCTTTTTTACAAATTCTTTAAAACTAGTTTTTTTATCCATTACAATCACCTATATTATTATATGATTTATATTTTTTTTATTTCATCATTTAACCAAAAGAAATTTTTATTATTAAAATCTATTACAAATATTTTTTTATTATAAATATTAAATATTCTAAATATCTGAGGTAAATATATATTTGATTCTATTATAGTTGTTGAATATCTTATTTTTAAACTAGTTTTTTCTTCTTTATTTTTTAATAAAATCTTTTTATTTTTTATTTCAGTATAAAATCTATCATTTATATAATTATTAAGCAATTTAACACTAAATATATCACAAATATTTTTATATAAATTTATTCCATATATTAAATCTGTCTTTTTCATATGATAAAGTGTATTTAATATATTATATAAATAATAAGAATTGTTTTTATATATTTTATATGCGTTATTATTTATAATAAATAGATAGTATTTATACATAAAATCACCTATTATTATAATGAATAAAATTAATAAAAAAAATCAGTTAAAACTGATTTTAGTTATTTTCTTTTAATACTTCTATAGCTTTTCTCATTTCAAGGTCATATTTAACCATTTCAATTCCACCAAATAATTTAACAAATTCATCTTTTTCCATTTGATATTTTTTAGCTAATTCTTCTGCTTCTTTTTCTGCATCTTCATCTGTTATTTCTATTTTTTCTGCTTTTTTAATTTCTTCTAATAATAATCTAGATGAAACTCTTTTATTAGCTTCTTCTGTCATTTGTTCTCTTAAAGCTTGTTCATCAGCATTTGTAAATTGATAGAATTGTTCTAATGTAATTCCTTGCATTTTTAAGTTTTCTTCATATTGTCTTAACATACGATCAACTTCTTCGTTTGTCATTGCTTCTGGAATTTCTACAGTCATATTTTCAATTGCTTTTTCAATTATATTATCTAGGTAATGTTCTTCAGCATGATGTTCTTTATGTGCTTTTATATTTTTTTCTAATTCAACTTTTAAAGTTTCTTCACTATCTACACCTTCCATAGCTAAATCTTCAAAGAAATCTTTATCTAATTCTGGAAGTTTAGTAGTTTTAATTTCATTAACTTTTACTTTGAATACTACTGGTTGTCCTTTTAATTCTTCAGAATGGTATTCTAGAGGGAAAGTTACATTAATATCTCTTTCTTCTCCTTTTTTCATTCCAATTAATTGTTCTTCAAATCCTGGTATAAAAGTATTTGATCCTATTACTAATGAATAGTTTTCTCCTTTTCCACCTTCAAAAGCTACTCCATCTTTAAATCCTTCAAAATCTATAATAGCTGTATCTTTATTTTCTACTTTTCCTTCTTTAGTAACAACTTCAGCATATCTTTCTTTCATTTCTTCTAATGCTTTTTCTACTTCTTCTTTTGTTACTTCTGTGCTTTCTTTTTTAACACCTAATTTTTTATATTTTCCTAATTTTACTTCTGGTCTTGTAGTTATAGTAAATAAAAATTCAACATATTCACCAGTTAATGATTTTAAACTTATTTCTGGTTGAACTACTATTTCTAATTCTTTATTTTCATCTAACATTTTTTTGTATGCATCTTCTATAACCATATCAGCTGCATCTAACCATAAATTAGTTTCTCCATATTTTTTGATAAATACATCTTTTGGAGCTTTACCTTTTCTAAATCCATCGATTTTTGCTTCTTTATTTGCTTTTTCAAATGCATTGTTAATTGCATCTGTCCAAACTTTTCCATCTACTTTAATTGTTATTTCATGTACATTTTTAGTTGCCATATTTTCCTCCTTCAATACTACTATAGTATATAATAATTTTTAATTTATTACAAGAAAAAAAAGCTAAAATTAGCTTATTTTTACTATTTCAATATCATATTTTCCATTTGGACTATCAACTGCTACAACATCTTTTACTTTTTTATTTAAAATAGCTTTAGCAATTGGAGATTCATTTGATATTTTATTATTAAATGGATCCGCTTCTTTACTACCTACTATTGTATATTCTTCTGTTTCGTTATCATCAACATATTTAATAGTTACAGTGTTTCCTATTGATACTGTATCTGTATTTATTTCAGTTATAACAACAGCATTTTCTATCATTACTTCTAATTCTTTTATTTTATTTTCCACTTCTGCTTGAGCTGAACGTGCTGCATCATATTCAGCATTTTCAGATAAATCTCCTAAAGCTCTTGCTTCTTTTAAAGCTTGTATTACTTCAGGTCTTTTTTCCATTTTTAAATATTCTAATTCTTTTTTCATTTCTTCTAACCCAGCAGTAGTTAAATATACTTCTTTTTTATCTGACATATTATCGCCTCTCTAATCTAATTACCCCAAAATAATACTACTATTTTATTATTTTGTCAAGTTTTAGTTTTTCTTACGTATCATATCATATTTTGATACTTCTTCTTCTATTTTAATTTTAACTATTTGTTTTGGATGTCTTACTATTTCAATATTATTATTTTCTTCGTCTACTATATTATCTATAGTTATATTTATTATATTATTATTTGGTCCAAATATTTCTACTTCATCACCAATTTTAAAATAATTTCTTTGTTCAATTGTAGCCATTTTTGTTTCTTTATCATAATCTAATATTATTCCTAAAAAATCTTGATTGGATATTTCTTCTCTTCCATTATAATAATTACATGTTAAATCATTTATTCCATTAAAGAATTGTGGTACTGCATCTCTATTAGCACAATTTCTAAGTATTTTTTCGGCTTCTTTATCATAATGATAATTTTCTTTATCATTTAAATAACTATCTATTACTTTTCTATATGTGCTTACTATAGTAGCAATATAATAAACTGATCTCATTCTTCCTTCTATTTTAAACGAAGTTATACCTAAATCTATCATATCTGGAATATATTTTAACATCGATAAATCTTTAGCACAGAATGTAAATGGTTTATCTCCTTTTAAATCTTCATTTTTTTCATTTTCTAAATCAAAATCCCATCTACATATTTGAGCACAACCTCCACGATTAGCATCTCTTCCTGTAAATACATTTGATAAAACACATCTACCACTTATACCAGAGCACATAGCTCCATGTATAAAACATTCTATATCAATATCAACATTATCTAATATTTCTTTTATATCGCTTTTTGTGGCTTCACGAGCAAGTACTATTCTTTTTACTCCTTCTTTTTTAAAGAATTTACATGCTTCTATATTTAAAGTAGATTTTTGTGTAGATAAATGAATTTCTAAATTTGTATATTTTTTAGCTAATTCTATAACAGTTGGATCACTAACTATAATAGCATCAACATTACATTTTTCTATTTCTCTTAAGTAACTAATTACTTCTTTTATTTCTTTATTATGAAGTACTATATTTACAGTTACAAATACTTTAGCATTATGATTGTGAGCAAATTCTACTCCTTCTTTCATTTCTTCAAATGTAAAGTTTTTAGCATTTGCACGTAATCCTAACATTGGTCCACCTATATATACAGCATCTGCACCATATAAAATAGCTATTTTAAGTCTTTCTAAATCACCTGCAGGTGCAAGTAATTCTGGTCTTTTAATATTACTCATAATTCTTCACCTTATATATTGTTTCTTTATATAAAAATCCTTTATCTGTATTTTCTAACATTTCATCTACTTCTTTACTATCTATGTCATTTAAATTTTTTATTATATGTTTAAAGATATCCTTATCTATGTCAAAACTATTAAATACTAAATATTCTATTTCTTCTTCATTTAATTTTTTTATTTCATCTATAGCATTTAATATATAATTTGAATATACTTCTGTATTATATTTATTTTCTAATATTCTATATTTTTTATTTTCTTTTTCTATATAATATTTATTTCCAGTGCTTTCTAAATCAAATTGTTTTAAATAGTTTGTTATTAATTTTCTTTCACTAGCGAATATAGGAACATATCCAAATACTTGTACAAATAAACTTGAATTAGAATTTCTTTTAATATCTATTATTTCATCAAGTGTTATTTCATTTGAAAGATATGCTGCTTCTGCACCCATCATATTCCAATAATTTATAGTCGCATAATTTGTTACTGAGTGTTCTTCACTAAATACTAAATTTAATCTTAAATTCATTTCTTGTTTTAAATTAATTAAAGATACATCATAATAGAAAATTCCATCTATTTTCATATTTTCAAATTCTATTAATACTTCTTTTAAATATTCTAAATCTTTATTATGCATATTTCTATTTAATGATACAAAAACTTTTTTATTCTTTTCTTTTAATATTTCATTTATTTCTTTTATTTCAAATAAACTAAAGTATGTAGGCATATTTATACTCATATCTTTAAGCCCAATTATAAATCCATCTACATTATCTAATAAATCTAATATTTCTTCTTTACTAGAAGGCATTACAATTATTTTTGACATAGAATCACCTCACCTTATATTTTAACAAAAAAAAGCAGAAATTTCCACATATTTCTACTTTTTACTATTTATTCATAATTATCTAAAAATTCTTTTAAATTAACTGATATATTATGTGGTAGTATATTATCTAATTCTTCTATAGTTGCTTCTTTTAATTTAGTAATTGTTTTATATTTTTTAAGTAATTCTTTTTTTCTAATTTCACCTATACCTTCTACATTATCTAATATACTTGAAATTGAACCTTTACTTCTTATTTTTCTATGATAACTTATTGTAAAATTATGTACTTCATCTTGCATTCTTTCTAAGTAATAAAATAAATTTGTTTTCTTATCTATTTTTATTTCTTCAATTGGATCATTAGCAAGTAAGCTATCAGTAGTGTGTTTATTATCTTTTTTAAGTCCTACTACTTTTATATTTAAATTTAAACTATTTATTACTTCTCTTGCTATATTTATTTGTCCTATTCCACCATCTACTATTATTAAATCTGGTCTTTCTAAATCATCTTTAAGTACTCTAAAGTATCTTCTATAAATTACTTCTCTCATAGTACCATAATCATCATTTTTATCATTTGTTATTTTATATTTTCTATATTCATTTTTTGCTGGTAATCCACCTTTAAATACAACCATTCCTGATACATTAAATGTTCCAAATAAATTTGAATTATCAAATAATTCTATTCTATCTAATTTATCTAGTTTTAATATTTTCTTTAATTCTTCATTTGCTTCATATGTTTTTTCTTCATCTTTTTTTATTATTTCATAATCATCTTCTATTTTTATTTTAGCGTTATCATTAGCCATTTCTACTAATTTATTTTTAACTCCTTTAATAGGTGTTTTAACACTTGTTTCTAAGTATTCTTCTAATAGTTTATTATCAACTATATCTGGCACTAATATTTCTTTAGGTATAAGCACATTCTTTTTATAGAAAGTTGCTATAAACCTTGTTAATTCTTCACCTACATCATCTATTAATTCTATTGTTTTAGAAATTCTCTCTTGTATTCTACCACTTCTTATAAAGAATATTTGAATACTTAAATATCCTTTAAATACATAGTATCCTATAACATCTCTATCTATATTATCATTAACTTCTACTTTTTGTTTTGTTAAAGTTATTTTAATATAATCAATCATTTCTTTTAATTCTTGTGCTTTTTCAAATTCTAGATTTTCTGAATATTTATTCATATCATTTGTAAGTTTATTTGTAACAACTTCATGATTACCCTTTAAAAATTCCATTATTTCTTTTTCCATTTGTTTTATTTTATCTTTTTCTATTTTATAATTACAATATCCTAAACATTGTTTTATGTGATAATAAAGACATGGTTTACTAGAATATGTATTACATTTTCTTAAAGGATATATTCTATTTAGTAAATTAACTGTACTTCTAGCAGCTGTAACATTAGGATAAGGTCCATATAATCTATCTCTATATTTTTTTCTACCTAATTGTCTTACTACTCTAAGTCTTGGTGTCTCTTCATTAGTAAGTTCTATATATGGATAACTTTTATCATCTCTAAGTAATATATTATATTTTGGATCATGTTTTTTAATTAAATTTATTTCAAGTATTAATGATTCTGTTTCTGATTCTACAACTATGTATTCAAAATCTACTATTTCACTTACTAGTTTTTTAGTTTTACCAGTATGTGTTCTATTAAAATAAGACGATACTCTTCTTTTTAAATTTTTTGCTTTTCCTACATATATAATTACATTATCTTTGTTTTTCATTAAATAACATCCTGGCTTATCAGGAAGTATTTCTAATTTTTTCTTAATTAAATCCATATACATCACCACTTTTATTATACCAAAAATAGAACTAAATATATAGTTCTATCTTTTTTTTACTTTCAATATTGCTTGACCAAATTCTGGTATATTAGCATCTCCACCGTAATTAGCGTAAGCATAATTCATTAAGAAATCACTATGTTTTACTTCATTTCTTCTTCTAATAATAGTATCACTTAAATCATTTCTAGCCATACCTATTCTCACGTTTTCTACAACATATCCTTTTTCTTTCATACATTCTATTTGATCTTCAATACCTCTAATTAAAGCTTCGTATAATTCTTCAAAATCTTTTGTTTTAGTATTTTTATTATTCATAAATCTATGACTTATTTCTACATTATTAAATAATAAATATCTTTTTTCATCATTATAGAAAGCTGTTGATTTAGCAATAACATTTCTCATTGAATCATAAATAACTAAATTTTTAATATTAGGATTTACAATACTTTGAATCATAATATCTTCACCAGCTCCACCATATTTAGCACAACAATCACATAAGTATCCTAATATTATATTTATTGGATTATCCTTGCTTGGCCAATAATAGTGAATACCATCTTGATTTCTATCTACAATATTTGAAAAATACTTATCATTAACTTTTTTTCCTTTTTCATATATATTTTGAATTTCATCAAATTCTTCTTGATTTAAATATGAACTTAATATGTTAATAATATTATTTAATTTATCATTTTCTTCTCTTACTATAAATGTATGTTCACTAATATATTTAATAATATCATCTATTGTTATTAATTTTCTTAAGCATTTTAATTGTTCTAATTGTTTTTTTAATTCTTCTTTTTTACTTAAATCTTCTTCTTTATTAACTGAAGAATTTAATATACCAATTATTTCTTTTCTGTTTTCTAATATTGATTTATATATAACACTATAATTATTATAAAACTTTGCAATTATTTCTTTTAATTTTGGATGATCATATTCATTTAAAATAATACTACTTAACTTTTCATTATATGGTTTAAGCTCAATATCAGTAAATAATTGATGTACTTGATTTATATCATAGACACTTAAAAATTCTTTTATTTTATTAATTATTTCTTGTTGTTTTTCTCCTCCAGTATTAAATAATCCAAATATATGACACATTTTATAAAAGTCAGTATATTCTTCCATATCTCTATTTTCAAGTTCAGGAATATTTGATTCTTCTATTAATTTATCAAATACTTTTGAATTATTCATAAAACCTTTTATACTATCTTCAGAAATACTTAAGACATCAAGTAATTTCTTATTAATATATTCTAATTTAAATGAAGGACATATTTTTAAAATTTTAGCAACTTTTACAATACTTTCAGTACCAAATTTTTCTATAAAATCATTTGGTAAAGTTATATTATCAATTGTTATAATAACATCTTTATCAAATGCATTTCTTTCTATATTCTCTATATTAGATGGTATAGTTATATTAGTTATATTATTATCAGTAAAAGCATTTTCTCCAATATATTTTAATGTATTAGGTAATACTATATTACTAATATTATTATTATTAAATGCATTTCTTTCTATTTTTTCAAGATTGTTTGGTAACACAAGATTTTCTATTTTATTATTAGAAAATGTATTAAATTTTATTTCTTTTAAACTATCTGGTAATACTAAATTTTTTATTTCATTAAATGTAAAAGCAGATTCAGCTATATAAGTTATATTTTCTTTTAAATTTAAGTTTTTAATATTGTTATTTGCGAATGCTCTTGCTCCAATATATTGTAATTTATCATTAAATATAACTTCTTCTAACATATTAAATGAAAATGCACTTGTTCCTATTTTTGTTACTTTTTCTGGGATATTTAATTTAACTAATTTATTAATACTAAATGAATCATCTCCAATAATTTGTAAATTTTCATTAAATTCTATTTTTTCTATTTTATTATTTTTAAATGCTCCATCACCAATAACAGTTAATTTATTTGTAAGTTTTAATTCAACTATTTCATTTTCAGCAAATGATTCACTTTCTAATATTTCTAAAGAATCTGGTAATTTAAGTTCAGTAATTTTATTTTTTGCAAATGCTAATTCACCTATTTCTATAAGATTATCATTTAATATTAATTTTTTTATATTATTATTGTTAAAAGCTTTTTTACCAATTTTAATTAATGAATTAGGTAATATAACTTCTTCTAACATATTGCTATCAAATACCATTTCAGCTATTATTTTTAATCCGTTTGAAAAATTAATACCAGATATATTATTTTGTAAAAAACAACAATTACCTAAATATTCAACACTTCCTGGTATATTTAATTCTTTTAATTTATTATAATAAAATGCTTTATCTTCTATTATTTTTAAAGTATTTGGAAATATAACTTGTTTTAACCCATTATAATAAAAAGCACTATCTCCTATTACTTCTATTCCGTCTTTTAATTCTACTTCTTCTTTTTGTTTAAATGCAAAAGCACTTTTTTCTATAGTTGGTTCAATTCCATATACAATTAATTTATTTTCTTTTAATTCATAATTTTTCATCACAAACACCCCTAAATAGTGGTGTTATAATAACATTTTAATCTTTAAATGTCAAATTTTAAGTGGTATAATGAAATTGGTGATTTTATGTATACTATAAAAGAAAATATAGAAAATACTATTATTATAAATAAATCTAAATTTATTACATATATAATTAAAATAAATAACGAAGAAGAAGCATTAAATAATTTAAAATTATTAAAAGAAAAGTATAAAGATGCAACTCATCATTGCTATTCATATATAACTGGTAATATTAAAAGATTTAATGATGATGGTGAACCTGGTGGTACTGCAGGAATGCCTATTTTAAACGTTTTAGAAAATAATGATTTAACAAATATATTATGTGTTGTTATCAGATATTTTGGTGGTATTAAATTAGGTGCTGGTGGACTTGTTAGAGCTTATACTAAATCAGTTACAGAAGCACTTTTAAATACAGAAATTATAGAAATAAAAAAAGGATATAAAATAACTATTGAATTTGATTATGAACAAGTAAAATATATAGATAATTTACTTAAAAATAATACTATTTTAAATAAAGAATTTAATGATAAAATAATTTATACATTTTTAATAGAAGAAAAAGAAGAAGCAAAATTTAACAATTTAAATATTAAAGAAAAAGAAAACATACTATTTTAAATAGTATGTTTTTTAATTATAGAATGACCAAGGATTAATTCTTGTTCCTCCTCTATAAGGAGCTCCTCCAGACCATGCTTCATAATGTAAGTGAGGTCCTGTAGCACTACCTGTTTGACCTACATAACCAATTACTTGACCTCTTGAAACATTATTACCTACTTTACCTACTTTATTAAATCTACTCATATGTGCATATAAAGTATAGTATCCATTATTGTGATTAATTACTATATAATATCCATATGAATAATGATATTCAGCAGTTATTATTGTACCATTATTTGATGCATAAATTGGGCTTCCATATCCTGTACCGGCAATATCAAGACCTGTATGGAATTCACGTCTTCTCGTAAATGGATTAATACGATATCCATAATTAGATGATATTGTGTAACCACTCTTCGTTGGCCATCCCCAGCTCTTCGTAGATCCAACTCCATATACTTGTTTTTTACCATATACAACAATCTTAGAAGTTGTTGGTTTTAATTCTACTTTACTTAATGGTTTAACATATGTAATGTTTCCATTTGTTTCTTCTACTTTTTGACTAACTCTTTCTAGACCGTTAGAACCTTTTTGAATAACAGCGTCGTCTCCAACTTGTCTATTAGGATCATATCTTTCAATAGTTTTATATTTATTTACTACATCTTTAACAACTGATTTTTCTATTACAACTTGAAGTTGTGGATCAGTAATACCAATTAATACCTTTTGTCCAGGGAAAAGTAAACTATTTTCACTACTAAATGTTGGATTTGATATTAAAAATTCTTCTGTACTTATTTTATTAGCGAATGCTACTGCTTCAATTGTATCTCCACTTCTTACTGTATAATTAGTTTTTTTAATATTTTTACCAAACAATAAGAATTGTGATAAATCATTAGAATCGTTATATATTTTTTCTGTAACCGGTATATTTGTTTCTTTAATTGTAATATTATCTTTAAGATATATATTTTCTATATATGTACCAGTTGTAGTTATTTGTTGTTGTGTTCCATTTTTATACGCTTCATATTCTTCTGTACCCGCATAAGTTTTAAATAAACTTTCTACAGCTTCATCAAATATCTTTTTATCAGTTACATATACTTTAAAATTTTTATTTTCTACTTCTTCAGTTTCTTTATCTTGTTCTTTTTTCTCTGTATTATCTATAGTAAATTGATACCCTTTAATAGTAAAAGGTTTTTCATTTTGTATTTTAGCATATACACTTGCTACTGAACTTATATTTTTATTATAAGTTAAAACTTTTTCAATAGATAAACCTTCCGGAGAATAAACTCTTTTAACTTTAAATTCATTTTTATATTTATCATTTTGTTTATCAATATAATCTTCTAATTCTTCTTTAGAATTAATTGTTCCTATTACTTTACCATCTAGATATACTTCATAATAAGTTCCAGGTTCAGAACTTTTTCTATATCCTGATGTTAAAAAAATAGAAATCAATATTATAGATATTACTGATAATATATATATAATTGTTTCCTTTTTCATAATTATCACCATTTTTAATAATAAAATTATAACATAATTTATAGTACATAGTCAATTAAAGAAAAAGAAGCTTTACACTAAGCTTCTTCTTTATTTTTATGTTTTTTATTCATTTTTTTATTTTCTTTTTCTATTTTTTTTAATTCTTTTTTAGTAAGAAATTCAGTATCAATATTTTCTGCTTTAACAAATTCTTTTTGTTTTGGTTTTCTTGTAAAACCGATTGTTACTAATAAAATTAATACTAATATTGCTCCACCTAATATCATAATTAATTTTTGATATTGTTCAATTTCTTCTTCTAATAATTTTTGTTCTTCTCTTTCAAATATTTGTAAAGTGTTTTCATTTTTATCATATTTATAAACATTTTCTTTTCCTGTTTCTACATTTATACCATATATTAAACTATACTTAGAATTTTTACTTAATTTATATACAGTTACTTCTTTTTCATCTATTTTTTCTGTATATTTTTTATAATTTTCTGGTATTTTAGATTTTGGAAAAGCTATATTATATAAAACTATTTGATTAAATTTTATTTCATCATATAATTTATATGTTTTTTTATCTTCATCATAGATATATAAATTAGTTTTACCATCTTTATCTTTTAATCCAACTAATACATAATCTAATATTGTACCTTTATAAGCTGGTACTTCTTTATCATCTATTTTAACATTTGTTGAATCATAGTAAGCAGGTTTTTCTGGCATAGCATTTTCTTTTTTTATTACATTTAAATCATTACCATCAACTTTTACAGTAATTGGATTTTCTTCTACTTCTACATTTAATGTATATGTCTTTTTATAACCATTTTCAGCAGTTACAACTATTTCAAATTTATTCATTCCTTCACTTACTGTTTTTGCTCCATCACCAGTTACTTTAGCTTTTGAATCATCTTTTTCTGCTTCTATTTTTATTTTTTCTGTTTCTTTTGGAACTGTTATATCATAACTTGTTTTATCTTTATTAAATTCTGGTGATAATTTATAGTCACCTACTTTTAAACTTTTAAGTAAATTATTAGATGATTTTTTTTCAGTTGGTTTTGTATTATTTGAAGGTTTAGTAGTTGGTGTATTTGTTGATTTTGATACCACTTTTATTGATATAGCTCTACTACCATTAAAAGTTTTTTCATTATAATCAGCAGCATCTACTGCTACTGCAGTTATATTTGTTGTACCTAAACTTTTTGCAGTAAAAGTAAATGTAGCACTCCCATTATCAATAAATTTAGTTCCTCCACCTGATAAAATATTATTATTAGATGAATATGTTTTAAAACTTCCAGCAATATCACTTGCTTTTACTGTTATAGTTACAGTTGAACCAACAGTAACAGTTGTTTTATTCGCATACATATTCATTGATGCAGCTTCAACTTTAGTTAAAGTACATAATGATATAATTAATGTTAATAATAAACTTATTTTTTTCTTCATATTATCCCTCTATTCTTATTGAGTTATTTTTGATGCACCCATAATATTATTTTTTACTCTAATATAATCTCTCGCATCTATAACTCCATCTTTATTAGCATCAGCTGCTTCTTTATTAGCTCCACTCATTGATTTAGAACCCATTATATAATTTTTAATTCTTACATAATCAAGTGCGGATATTTTTCCATCACCATTTGGATCTCCATATAACACTATTTCATATGTATCAGTTTTTCCACCACTTGTTATAACTACTTTATCACCAGTTACAATAGTTGTTGTTTTTTCCTTATTATTTGAATCAGTTATTTTAACTGTTGAAATTGTTGATTGTTTTTGTAAATTATTTTTTAAATCATTAGCATTCATACCAATTGCTAGACCACTTATATATTTACCATCTGTTTTATAAGATGCATTTCCTATAATTTGTCCTGATGTTAACGGAGCTGAATCACTTCTATTAATTGTTAATTTATAATTTTTAATTGCTCCATTTCCTGCTACTACTTTAATTACTACATCTTGTTTAGTACCAGTTAAAGCAATTTCTTGTGTACCTTCTTTTTCATTTATATAAAATTTAGCTGTTTTATTTGCTACTAATTCAGCACTTATTCTTAATTTAGAAGTACTAGTTGAAGTATTATAAGAATATGATTCATTTTTTCCATCAAATCCTTTTATACTTTCTCCTTCTACTGTTATATTTTTTAAATAATTATTTGGATTACCTGGATTAGGTAATGTTGTTGTTGTTTTTTGTTGATCCCATACAGTTATAAAGAATACATATTTTTCATTTTTATAATTATTATTAACTTTATATGAATTATATGTAGTTAATGATTCTGTATAAGGAGCACTAATATTTTGCATATATTGATGATTTGCCCAACATGTACCAGTAGCATCAAATTTTTGTAAATATAAAGTGTTTTGTCCACCATCTACATATTCTTTATCTACAAATGATGCTCCTTCTATAATAGCTTTATATTCTGTATTCCAATTTTTACTTTTAGCATATGAAAGTCCTGCTTTAATTACTTCTGCTGTTGTACTACCATTTGCTTGAACATTGAAATAATTATAATAACCTTCATATCCAGAATATTTACCAGATACCATAGAACCTTTATTAACACCTTGTTCTTGTCTTATTCTAGATGCTAAGAAATATGGACTAATATCATATTTTTGTGCTGCTTCTATTAATACATCTGAATATTTTAATCTTGGAACATTTCCATTTGCATCTGTTTTTTCTGCACCTGGACATTCTTTATTATACATAAATGTCCCGTTTAATATTTTTTCTACTCCATCTTTTGTATGATAAGCTGAATTATAATTTAAAGATTCAAACATAAATATATTTTTTTCATTTATAAAATTAAGTGAATTTAAATAATATATAATTGTTTGTCTATTGGCTGCATACCATGATCCTCCACTAAACCCTGTAAATTTATTAGTATAATAATTATATGACCATGAATCAGTTGATTTATATCCATCGCTACCTTGCAATAAACTTCTTGCTTTAATATTTCTATATGTATCATAATATTCTAAATTAACCATTGTATCAAAACTTAAAGTTGTATTATAAGTTTTACTACTACATTTATATTTAGAACCAATACTATCTGGATAATCTGCCACAAATATAGCATTTGGATATATTTTATGTAATTCTTTTATTTTAGTTTGATAATGTGCTGGAAACTTAGCTAACTCAGTTTCATAGTTATAACTATCAGCGCTTAATGCATCTACTTTATTTACAAATAAAAATGATAATACAAAAATCATTAAAAATTTAGTAATTTTATTTATTTTCATATTATCACTTCCTTATCTATACTTGTATAATTATTATATCAAATATCAATTTTATTGTATATGAACTATCCTTTTATTTCAATAATTTTACACTATTTTACACCTGGTATTTTTATCCATTTTTTATACGTTTAGCTATAACTACAAATCTCTTATTACTATCATGTGTACATGTCATAAGTATTAATGTTTCTTCTTTATATTCATTATTTAAAATACTATAATCATTTATCATTATTTTTTTAGTTTCTATTACTTTATAAGCAGTTTTATTTTCTAAATATAAATTAATTAAATCATCCTTTTTCATATAATGAATATTTCTAAATACTAATTTAATATTATGCCCTGCAAGTAATATTAAATTATCTTTTGTATCCATCATTCCAACATAATTTTTATCTAACACCTCACTACTAACACCTTTTTTAATAAGTCTTTTTATATTATATTTCGGTATTTCTATATAACCTAAGTATTCTTTATTTATATTATAATTATCATATATTTTAGATATTACTTTATTGTGATAATTAATATCATAATTTTCTATTTCTCTTTTTATTAGAAATAATAATATGCTTACTATTATTAAAAAAATTCCTAATTTTTTCACTTTTAAACCCTGATATTATTAAAATTACACCAAATAAAGATAAATAACATATGATTGAATTTATATAAATATCTGTATTACTAGTTTTAGGATATATAGTAGTTATATTTTCTTTTATTATATTTTGAATATTATTATTTTCTTTTTTATTATTATTTAAATTATCTTTACTATTTTTATCTACAATTTCATTACTATCTGTATTATTTGGTTTATTATCATCTATTTTATTTTCTTCTTTTATGTTTTTAATTATAATTTCATCTTCTAAATCAATAATTTTATCTTCAGTACTATCTATTGTTATATAAAAATCTTCTACTTTTTTATAACCTTTTGTTGTATTTTGTTGAACAACTTTATATTTACCATATATAAGTTCTATACTAACTTGTCCTAAATTATTTGTTGTTATTTCATCTACTAAATTATTATTACTATCAAATATTTTAAATGATATATTTGCTTCAGGTGATAATTTTTTATCTTTTAAATATTTATTTATAATTAATTTTCCTTTTATTATTTCTTCTTTTAATTCTAATGATTCATTATTACTATCTATATTTATTTGATATGTTGTTGGATCTATTTTATAACCTGTAGGTGCTAATGATTCTTTTAATGTATAATTTCCATATTCTAAATCATTTATAGTAGCAATACCTTCATTATTAATAACTAAAGTGTCTACTAAGTTATTATCATCATCATATAATTTGTAATTAGCTCCTACTATACTAGCTTCTCCTCTTGACTCAGTACTTAAAGTTTCACTATCTATTTTTTTTATTTCTAAATCTCCACCTGTAACATTAATAGTTATTTCTTTATAAGGTCTATCTATTGATCCTCTTACTAAAATATCTTGTCCTTTACTTGCTGTATAAGGTATTGTTGTATGTGAATGAGTTCCATCTTTTCTTATTAATTTAATTTTAAATGTACCTTTTTCTTTAGGATTAATTACTAATTTATTATTGTTTATTTTTATATCTAATAAGTTATTCTTTTCTATTTCATATTCATTTAAGATATTATTTGAATCATTTATTTGATATTCTTTATTAACTGTTAAATCCAAATCACTTATATTTGGTAATAAATTATAATTTTTAATTAAATTTTCTATTTCTTGTTCTTCTAATGTAAATCTTTCTATTTTATTACCTTTTATCTTATCAGTATAAAAAACATCTGAATTAGGTTCCATTTCTTTCCATAACATTACTTGTGTTATAGCATACCATTTTATATCAGTATGATTTTTATAATTATATCCGAAATATGCTATTTCAGATATTCTTTTATATTTTTCTTTACTTATATTTAAATAAATAGATTGATTTGAAAAACGTGCTGTATATTTTTCATCTTCATATATTGTTTCTTCAGGAGTCAAACAATAAGCTGCAATATTATCTCCATATCTTCTTATGAATCTCATTTGTTGTGCTTTTATAAAATCATTCTTTTGATATGTAGCAAATACTCCAGTCACATAATTATCTTCATAAAAATTTTCTGCATTTACTTTCCCTATACTAAATACTAATAAAAAAATAATTATTTTGAAAATATTTTTCATTTTTTCCTCCTTCAAAAAAGATAATATATTATTTCTTTTAAGAAAGCAAATAAATATTTTATTAAATTTGAATATAAAAATAAACAGATTATTTATATCTGTTTATCTATTTATATATATCTTATATTATAAATTACCCTAATTATTCAAATTCATTATTATAATTATTTGTTGAATACATTCCATTGCAATTAATATATGGTTTATATTCTTTTAATTCGCTATTATATATTACATAACCATTACATAATATATTTTTGTCATTTGGATCTGTTAACTTAGATATTAAACCAGCTTTTTTTAATTTATTTAAAGATATAATTACATTTTCTTTTTTATTAAATTTATATTTCTTAGATGCTTTTTTTAACTTATTTTCTAATGTTTGATATTCTTTTGGAATATTAAAATTGTTTGGAACTAAAGTATAATTTGTACTTTTAACTTCAATTTTTTTTGGAAATATATCAGAATTATTAATTATATTGTTATTTATATATATAGCAATAATAATTAATACAAACATTGAAATTCCAACAAACAATAATACTTCAGGAAGTCCAAAACCTTTATTATTCATTAAAATAAATTCCTATCTTCTTCTATATCTTTAAATCTATATAATTTAGCAGGTCTCCCTGTCATACTTATATTTTTTTCCATTGTATCTTCAATAATATCTAATTTTAATATTTTTTTTCTAAAATTTCTACGATCTAATTTTTTATTTAAAATTTGTTCAAATAGTTTTTGAAGTTCTGGTAATGTAAAATCACTTGGGAAAAATACTTTAAGTAACTTAGTATTTAAAAGTTCTTTTTTTAATTTTTCTACAGAATTTTGAACAATAATACCATTATCATATATTGTTTTTGGTATGTTATTAATATTAAACCATTCTGCTTCTTCTTTTATATCTAAAGAAACATTTGCTTTTACAGTATCAACAATTCCTAAAACAGATATACCAACAATTCTAGTGTCTGGAATTCTATCTATATCAGAAAAAATATCACATGTTTCCATATATATATCAGTTACACCTATTTTTTCATTTAATGTTTCTGTAGCACATTCTTCTAATGTTTCCTTATTTAACATTAAGTTACTTGGTAACATCCAATAACCTTTAAATGGTTCATCTTGCTTTTTAAATAAAAGTACTTTTATTTCCCCTTTATCAAAAGTGAATAAATTAATCAAAACTTCTATTTTATTATTAAACATAATTACACTCCTTTGTGTTTTTTAGACAATAATGATTATATTATAAATTTAATTTATTGTCAAATTATAAAAAAAAGACATAAAGCCTTTTATTTACTAAACATAACCGTTTTTTCTACTACTCTTTTTACATCTCTTTCATTAAATGGTTTTTGTAACATATCTATAATTGGATAAGTAAATGCTCTATTAATTGAATCTCTATCATCTGCACCAGTTATTATAGATACTGGGAATTTACTAAATAAACCATTAGCTTTAAAATAATCTAATACTTCAAAACCATCTACATTAGGCATATTTAAATCTAATAATATACCTTTTATTTTATTATCTGTTGCTCCCATAATAATATCTATAGCTTCTTTTCCATCATGAGCCATTATTACTTCAAAAGTATCATCAAATATTTTAGATATAAAATTTCTAATCATGTCAGAATCATCAACAACTAAAATAGCTTTATCTTTAACTACAACTTTAGGTTCTTCTACTACACTAATTACTGTACCTTTTCCTAAATAACTACTAACTAAATTAATAATTCTATCAGCTTCTTGCATTAAAGCGTCATAATAATCATATACATAATTTATATTATTTGATTTACTTGCCATTTCATGATTATAAGAAAGTTCTGCAAGATTAGTAAAACCTAAGTATCTAGCATCACTTTTTAATGAATGAACAAGTATTGCATAATTAGCCATATCTGATGCTTCTTTATATCTTCTAATATCAGATATTTTTTGATTAACACCAGATAAAAATTCTTCTAATGTTTCATCATATACTTCCATATCTCCGAATAATTCTAAACTTTTTTCTACATCTACTCCATTACTTGTTAATAAATTTACATCTTTCATATTATCACCCTAAATTAATTATAACATATTCTTCTTATTTTACCAAAAACTTTCTAATAACTCTGTCAAGTTCTTGTCTATCAATTGGTTTTGATAAATAATCATCAAATCCATCTTCATCTAAATATTTTTCTTTCATACCTGCAATTGCATTCGCAGTTAATATAATTGTTGGTATATTAAAGTTTTCTATTTGTTTTAATTCTTTATATGTTTCTACACCACTTTTACCTGGCATCATATCATCCATTAAAATTAAATCAAATTTTTCACCTATAATTATCTTATCAATACAATCTTTTCCTCTTTGAACTGAATCTATATCTAAATTATAAACTTTAAGTAAACGAGTTGCAACTTTAATATTTAAAGCATTATCATCGACTATTAATACTTTTTTACCGCTTACATCTATTAAAGAAGTTTCTTCTTTTTCTTCTTCTACTTTAATAGGATCCATAGCAATTATTCTTTGATCTATTGCTACTGTAAATCTAGAACCTTCTCCATATATACTTTGAACCACTATTTTACCACCCATTAAATCAAGTAGTCTCTTAGTGATAGCCATACCAATTCCAGTTCCTTCAATAGTAATATTTTTTTCTAAATCAAATCTTTCAAATTTAGAGAATAATTTATCTACATTTTCTTGTTTAATACCTATTCCTGAATCTTCTACAGAAATAATTAATCTACATATATCATCTTTAATAACACAAGATACTTTAAATTCTACATATCCTTCCTTTGTATATTTAATAGCATTTGTAAGTAAATTTAATATTATTTGTTTTACTCTTGTTTGATCACCATATAATACCGATGGTATTGTTGGATCAAAATTTGTTCTAAAATCAAGTTGTTTATCACCCATACGAGCCTTTGTTAAAGCAACTAAATCTTTTAATACTTTATTAAAATCATATTCTACATTTACTATTTCTATCTTATTAGCTTCTATTTTACTAATATCAAGTATTCCGTTTACTATATCAAGTAAACTTTGAGAAGCACTTATTATGTCTTTTACTTCTTCTTTAGCACTATCAGGTAAATCTTCATCTTGTAATGCTTCACTAAATCCTACAATAGCATTTAATGGTGTTCTTATTTCATGAGACATACTAGATAAAAATTCTGATTTAGCATTATTAGCTTTATCTGCTTGCTCACGTGCTAGATTTAGTTCTGCAATTAATTTTAAATCTGGGTTTTCAATAAAAAAATACATTATTATAAGAATTACAGTATGCATAGATGTCAAAATTAAAATTCTTTTATCTACAAATTGAGTTAAACTTCCTACTATTCCAAACATTAATACTGCAATTAAAATTGCAAATTGTTGCTTACTTGTTTTTTGATTTCTAAAAATAGAAATTATACTTCTTAATAACCATATTCCAATTTGAATAGCTGATATAAAAAACAATAAATCAACAGAAGGTCCATAAGTATAATAATAGCCACCTTTGTTATATATATATATAGGTAATACATAAGTTAACAATATAATTATGAAACATGGTAATATTGAATACTTCAAAATTTTCTTAAATTTTTTTACAACATCAAAATCAGGAAGACCATAATTTTTATTTGTTAATAACATTAAATACAAGTTTAATCCAAAATTAAAAAGGACAATATAAACAACATATGATTTTAAAATAAAATATGATAAAAATTCAGACTCAACTCCTATAATTATTGCATAATAACAGCCTAATTCTAACAAAAGACCAACTAAATTTAAAAACATCATCCCTACTAATATTTTATTTTCAAATATATTAGCTCTTTTTTTAGAAAAATGTACTATCAAAAATGTAATTATATAAATTAAAGCCGATAACGGAAATCCTATAAATGTCATTTTAATCCTCCTCTATCTTACTAAAAATATTATACATTTTTTTACAAAAAAAGACAATATTATTATATTGTCTAAACATTAATTTTTAATTTTTTCACTTGTTCTATTTCATTTTCTTTTTGACTTTCTTCACTTTCAATTGAAAGTAATTCTAATCCTTTTTCAGTAATTTGAATATAGTCAGTAGTTTCATATTTTAAAGTCTCATAATCTCTTTTACCACTTATAGGGCTAGTAGGAAATTTTTCTCTTAATTTATATGCATATGGCACAGCAGCTTCATTTTCAAAATTATTAATACATTCTTGATTAATTAATTGTAAAATTTCCGAAGACATATTTTTCGCATTTTCTTCTAAAACAATATGTGCTACAGCTACCTTTTTTCCTTCAACAGTTAATGGTACCATTTCACATTCTTTTACATATTTATTATTTGCAATCAAATTTTCAATTTCGAATAAATATACAATATTACCACTAGAATCTATAAATGAATCAGTTCCTCTACCTAAAACTCTATAAACTCCATTTTCATCAACAGTAGCTATATCTCCAGTATTCCCCCATAACACACCATTTTCATCTGTTTCTAAGAATTTTGAAGTAGCTTCTTCATTATTAAGATATTCTTTCATAATAGCAGGTGTATTAATTTTAATAATTCCTTTTTCATTTACACCTACAGGTTTATTTGTTATTGGATCCACTATTTTTGCTTTTACAAAAGGCATCAATAAACCAGATTCATTTGTTCTATTTTCTATACCCATATTGAACATTGTCATTGTTCCAAATTCACTCATACCATATCCAATTATAAGATCACGATTTACACCTGACTCTCTTAATTTGTAATTAATATCATTAGCTAATTTGACAGAAAGCGGTTCCCCACCTGTAAATGGCATTTTTAAGAAAGATAAACTATCTTTTTTTATATTTTTATCTAATAAACTTATGTAATGTCCTAAAGATCCAACAACAATATTTGGCTCATATTTTTGTAAATCTTTTAAAAATGTTTGTGGATTATATACTGGTTGCATAACATTGGTACAACCAAATGCTAACGGAGTATTAACACAATGACAAATACTAGTACCATACATTGGTGGTATTAAAACTAAGTTTCTATCACCAACTTTTGAACCAAAACCATTAGAAGCATCATATATCTGAACCATATTATTAAATGAATCATTTGTTAATACTACACCTTTAGGATTACCTGTTGAACCACTAGTATAAACTACAGCTGCACTTTTTTGTTCTTCATATTTAGGAGAAATAATATCTTTTTTAGAAATTTCACCCATTTTTAAAAATTCAGAATAAGAAATGTAATCTTTATCCTCGATAATTTGGTCTTTTGTTAATTTTTGTCGTTTAACTAAAATTTTATATAACATTGATGATTCTTCTGTTATTGATGATAACATAATTTTTTCAACATTAGTTTCTTCTATCGCTTCTTTTAACATAGGATAAAATCTATCTAAAACAATAAGTAATTTAGAATTTGTTTCATTAATGTATTTTTTACTATTAACTTTAAAATAATTAGGATTTACTAATTGAGTTATTGCTCCAATTCTATTTAAAGCATAAAAATGAGCCATACTATCTACTGTTCCAGCCATACACATTGTAACAATATCACCATTTTTTATACCCAACTCAATATAACCTCTTGTTAATTTATTTACTAAATTAAAAAATTGATTATAAGTAAGTTTACTTCCAAAATTTTCAAAAGCAACCTGATTTAAATTTTCTTGATTTCTTTCCATTAAGTTTTCTGTTATAGTTAATTTAATATTTTCCATTAAAATTTCCCCCTCTTTTTAATTGTACTATATACTAACATAAGTTCGTCTTTTTGTCAACTTTTTATTAAGTTTTAAAAAAAAAAGAAATTACTTTCTTTTTCCTAACCAATTATCTATTTTTTGCACTATTGTTCCATATCCTACAAAGAATATATAAATAATAAGTAAATTAAACATTATACCTAATGTTCCATATTCATTTATATCCATATAGAAATATGGGTATGTTAAGTTATCCATAAATGTTCCACCTAGTGCTACATAAATAATTACAAAAAATTGATATATAATTAATATTAAGCTCCATATTATAGGATATTCTTTCTTTAGATTACCTTTTTCTCCAAAAATAATATAATCAAGTATTACCATTAAAGGTACTACTAAATGGACTAAATTACATTCCAATTGATGTCCTGTAAAAGCTCCCATTCCATCATCACCCGATAGAACTAAATTATACATAAACATTGTTATTGTAATAGCCATTGTTATCATACCTTTTATAATATAATAATTATCATTTCTATTAATTTTTTTAAGTAATGTTAGAATTATTAATACAGTAAAATATATTAAACATAACAAATTACTTAAATTAGTAAAATATAGTAATCCTTTAACACCAAATAAATTGAAATTAAGATATAAAGCTATTGCGGCAACTATAACTAATAATATACGATATAATAATTTAATTTTTTCTTTCATACTTCACCTATTTTCTATATTTAGTATATCAAATATAGAAATAAAGTAAATTAAAATAGTAAATTGAATGTCAAAAATAGAGTATTTTTTTACTCTATTTTATATATTTATTTGTTTTGCTTGATTAATTCTTTCTTTTAATGTATATGTTTTTTCTAATCCAACAGGTTCACCAAATATACAAGCAATTAATCTTTGTTCTGCAGTTGGATAATCTGTAGTAAGAAGCAAACTAGATAACTTATAATCTAAGTTATGATCATTATTGATAACTAATAATACTTCTTTGATTTCTTCTTCTATTTCATTTATTTTAGAAAGAATTACTCTTTCTTCTTTAATTCTTGATAACATATATAATCTAAGTGAATCAATTTTTTGCATCAATGAAAAAGATGTTCTCATAATATCAAATTCATATTCTTTTGCATCAAATTTTACTTTTTCTTTTTTTGCTAAAGTTTGATAATACTTTTCATATATTTTATTGATTTCAGCAAAAACATTTTCCCCTTTTAAAAATGATGTTAATAATGTTTCATCAGGGTTAACAACATCATATAAAACTTCTAATTCTTGCATTATTAAAACTAATGGTGCATATACATATGATGAATTAGTCCAAAACTTTTTATCTTCTGAATAAACAAATCTATCTTTATTACTATATTGTACTTCAAAACCATGTTTTTTAGAAATAAGATATCTTAAAGCTGCATATTCAGTAAACCCCTCTATTATTCCTTGTAAATCTTCACAATTTACATCTCCATTTCTTAAAGAATGAACAAATTCATGAAAACAAGTACGATCAGATGCTTTTTCTACTAAAGTAATCATTTTTCTATTTTCATCATACCTACCAACTATATATTCATCCATATCTTCTTTAGTAAGTTCTAAAACATTTTCAACATTTTGTTCTAATTTAGCCAGTAATTTTGGTATATATATTAGGAAATGTTTGAAGAAAATTATTAGCAAATTCTTCTATTAATTGTTCTTCATTTAATAATCTACCACATTCTTCTAAATCTTCACTGTTTTCTTCTGGTATTATTTTATATGTAGTAAGAAATTTTAATTTATTAAAATCTAAGTAATCACTTTCGTTTAAAACTTCAGATGAATTAACATATTTTTCTTCTTCTTTATAATATTTTTCTATATTTTCATCATAAATACATTCATTTTTGTTTATAAATTCTCTCATTTTATCACCTTTTTCCAAATACTTTTTGAAAAGTTTCATTTAATACATTCATATCTTGTTCATATTGATTATTTTGTTCTGATAAAGTATTATTTTCACTTACTAATTGTTCATTTTTATTTTCAGATTCTTTTAATTGTTTTCTTAATTCTGCTAATTCTTGTTTTAAAGTTATATTTTCTTGATTTAATTCTGAATAATTTGATTGAGCTAGTTCATTAACAGATTCGCTTGAACAAACTAAATCATTACATACATTAATTAAATCAATCAATTCTTCTCCTACTTCTACATCTCCACATACTTCATTTAAAACATTACTATCTAATACATTACCACTTTTTATACATTCAGAAAGCATTTTTAATATTTCAACATTTAATGAAATATTAGTTTTATCAGTTTTAGTTTTATTTATTGAAAAAAGATAATCATTTGCGACTGAACATGTACAATTAAATTGTTTTGAAAAACGCATTACTTTCTTTAGTAAACTCATTTTATCTTCTATTTTTAAATTAAATGAATTTTCATAGTCATGTATTAAGTTACTAATTTTTATTAAATAACAGTATGTTAAATCCTGTTTTATTGCTATTCTAGTAATATATTCATTAAACTCATCAAAATTTTCATATTTTCTAGATGTAACAGGTTTATAATACTTATTATTTACTGAATCCTTTATTAATCCTAAAACGTGATATTCACCTTTTATTTTTCTTATAATATAATAATCTGATATTTCTGAATGTTCTTCTATTTTAAAAGTTTTTTCACTATCATATTTAATAATAAATTCTAAATCATCAGTTCTTATATTTATATTATCATTAAATGAATCTAATTTTTCATTTATATAACTAGAAAATAATGTTTCATAAGGAATATTTGCTTTTTTTAATTTTTGAAGTATTGAATAATTATTTTCTATAAAATATTTTAAACATTCATAACTATTCATTGTACTTCTAACTAAATTATATTTTTTTAATACATCAATCCTTAAACCTAATAAATGAGCAATATTTTCACGAAAAAATCTAATATTTAATATTTCACCATTTGCTAAATATAATGAAAATTTATTATTATAAAACTCTATTTTTTCATAATATGATACACATTTTTCCATTTTTTCAACAATGGCATTATATTTACTTGAATCAAAATATTCCATAATTATCCCCCTCTTTTTATGGTTTTATATTCTAGCATACCCTTATGGAAAAGTCAAATTTTTGTTCGTAAAAAAAAGATTAGAATTTCTTCTAATCATGATTTATCATATTTAATAAATTTATTTTAAACATATCTTTATCAGAATGTTGTTTTGATACCATTACTCCTTTATAAGTAACTAATTCTGATTGATGACCCTCACTTAATATATCTTCAGGTGTTAATTTATCTAACATAACTATTTTTTCATTTTCATATACAACATAATGTAATTTAATTTCACCATGTACTTTTGCAAATAAAGTATCTGTTGGTAATTTAAGTTCATATGTTTTAGTATTATTTTCGTTATTAGTTTTAACTATTTCACCTAAGAAATTACCATCTTTTAATTTTGGATAATAATCAAAATGTAACTTTTTATATGCTAACATATTGTATTTTTTTAATGATCTTTCAAGTTTATGAAATTCATTTTCATTAACATAATCAAATAAATATGTACCTTTCATTTTCGTGCCCCCTTGTATCCAAGTCATGCTCTCTATTATATATAAATAATATCATAATTAATATTTAAAGTCAATTGTCAAAAAAAAAATGTAATATTAAATTACATTTTTTTTGATCCTTCTGTATTATACGCTAAATCATATGATTCACCATATAATTCTAGTATAATCTTTTTCATATTATTAAGTTGAGATATTGATACTACTGGAACAAATTCTTCTTCTTCTTCATAAATTACATCTTCTGGTTCTGTTTCATCTATTACTTCTTCATTTCCATCTACTTCTTCATATTCAGTAGAAGCTTCTTCATTTTCTTGTCTTGCTTCTCTTTCCATAGCTATAAATGAAGATCTAGAATTATTCCATTCTAAATTATAGAAATATGTGTAAACCTTATTGTAATCTTGGCAGTCTAATGAAGGTGCTTGCCCAACTGGTTTTGTTGGCATAGCTTCTGCATTTCCTACATATGTACTTGCATATGCTGCTGCAGCATCAGCTGAACCTGCTGTAATAGCAGCTGCTTTTGCATTTAAATATATTTCATTAGTATCTTTTCCAGTATCTTCATCTTTTACTTCTTCAGTTGTTGGTTCTTTTTCATCTTCTGGTACTTCATCTTCATCTACATATTCAGTAGTTGGTTCATCTGCAGCTGGATCTTCTTTATAATAATTTGGTTCAAATGGATTTTCATTTAAAACATCTAAATGATCTTTTTCAGGTTTTACTTGTAATGATAAATCTATTTGTTCTTTGATTGATTCAACTAAACTATCATAAGAATATGCATCACTACATTCTAATCTTTCTGTACTTGCAATAACTTCAGCTATTGAAGCTTTAGCAATAGCTCTTAAGTTACTTCTTATACTAACTTCAGAAACACCTTTAGCATTTAATGCACTAATTGCTTCTAAAATTTCTTCTCTAGACATTGTTTGATATCCTTCAACTTCAAATTCTGCAGCTAAAGCGATAATTCTTTCATCTGTCATAGCTGATACATAACTTCCATCAATACATCTTACATATGAAGTATTAAATATTTGAGCTAAATCTTCATCATCTTTTATTATTTCACCATTATATAACATATCTGCTGCATCAATTAACATAATAGCTAAATCGATAGTCATTGGATTATAAAGCATTGAATATTCTGCATTATCTTGCATAATTCCTTCTTTTATTTCAATAACATGTGCAGCTAATCTATCTAATTCTTCTTTATCATTATTATTAGCAGCTGTATGCATAGAAGCAACAGTATGAGCTAAATCTGAAATAAATTCTTTATCAGTTTCATTAGCAATTATATTACTATAATCTAATTCAATTCCTTCTTCAGAAATGATTGTTTGTTCTTGAATTAATTGTTCTTGAACCATTGCATTATTCATCATTTCCATAGCACTCATATCTTTATCTTGATTTAAGATATCATAAGTCATTCCTGATAATTCATCTTTATTCATTACTAAATAATAGTCTAAGTATGTTTCAGCCATTTTTTCTTTCATTTCTTCTGTTAAATCATAGTTATACATACCTTTTGCTAAACCATCATTAATAGCAGCAACAACTTCATCTTCTACTAGATCTATTTCATCATAATATTTTTGAAGTTCTGAAGCTTCTGTAACATTAGTTACAGTTGCTTCAGTTGTTTGAGTAACTTCATTATTATCTACTGTTGTTTCAATTGCTTTTGCTTCTTTCATTTCTTTAGTTATTTTAATACCTACAACTGTTGAAACAGTTCCTACAATAGCAAGTGTTCCAAGTATTAATTCTTTTTTACCTTTTGCGGTTAAATCTGTAAATTTAATTTTCATATTTATCGCCCCTTTTCACTATTTAGTAATCATTTCAATTTTAACGTTTCCAGTATAATGATATCCAGCATTTAATAATTTAGTATCATTATATGTACTCCATTTTAAATCTGTAGTTCCAGGTGTTTTTGTTTTTGTTCTATATCTATAATATGTTCTTGTAAAATAATCATAAACTGGTGTTTTTTCTTCTTTCTTTTCATATCCTGTTAAAATTGTTCTAGTTGCTTCATAAGAAGTTGTAAATGATTTATAACTTGCACAACTATAAGATTTAGTTGTAATTGGAGTTCTTTGATATACTTTATATAAGTATACTGTTCCTGATGTACAATCATTATCACAATACCAATTATATGTACCAACAGCTTCATATCTTAATGTTGTTGTAGATGTTGGAGCTGATGTAAGTTTTACTGTTCCAATATATTTTTCTTCATATCCAGTAATTTCTGTTGTTACTTTATATTTTTCACAAGCTGTTACTGTTTTTGATCCAACTAATACTTTTTCAGTTGAGAAAATAGGTTTAGTTAAATCGTTTACTTTTTTAATATTATATCCAATTAATTTTTTAACTTGAACTTGTTTTGTTTGAACTTCTTTTGTACTTGTTGGTTTTACAGCAGTTGTTGACCATTCTGACCAATCTGAATATTTAACAGTTCCTTCAGTAACTTTTTTATATTCATATAAATATTGATATTCTGGTTCTTTTTCTATACATGAATCTTCATAAGCTTCTTTACTAACTATTTTACCTGTTGCATCGTAATATTTTCCATTTACGATTTCACAATAATATGTTTTTTCTACTACTTCTGGTTTAGTACAAGCTTTAATATAAGCTTCTTTTGAAACTATATTACCTTTATTATCATAATATTTTCCATTTACAATTTTACAATAATATTTTTTAGTTTCAGTCTTTTTAACACAAGCTTTTTGATAAGCTGTTTTTGTAACTACTTTACCTTTATTATCATAATATTTTCCATTTACTACTTTACAATAATATTTTTTTGCAGCTACAGTTGTTGTTTTCTTTTTAGTTGTTGTTACAACTTTTTTAGTAGATGTTGTTTTCTTTTCACAAATTGTTTGTGAACAATAATCATAACATCCCATATTAACTAATAAATAGTTTTCTTCTTTACCACATTTTAAGTTAACTTTCATTAGATACTCAGTTTCATATTTTGTAACTAATACATATGAAGCATCTAAATCACATTGTTTACCATTTTTATCTACAAATGGTAAAATGATTTTTTTATCAAGCATTTGTCTTAAAGTTATTTTAGTTGAATCACCAACTTTTTGTGGTAATCTTTCTAATGTAAAATAATCTTTAGCTGCTTCTTTCATCGTATATAAATTTTCATTAAATATACGATCATATAGAATGGATAAACCATTATTATCTGTTGATTCAATTGATGCTATAGCTTTTTTCATATCACTTTTCATTGGAAATAACCAAATTAAGATAAATATAAATAAAGCTACGAATAAGAATTGTAAAATCACACTTCTTATTGAAAAATTATTTCTTGTTTCGGTATACATAAATACTCCCCCTTTAAAAATTTATGTGTCATATCCTACCACAGAAACTTTGTTCTGTCAACAATTTTTGAACATTTTGATAAAAAACTTTTGAAATTCCAATTTTTCGTTGAAATTCAAAGGCTTTTTCTTCTTTGATGTAACTAAATTCTACCACAAAATTAACATTTTGTCAAATTGAGACACGAACAATCGTACTACCAATATTATTATAACATATAGCATATTCAGTAACGTTTTTATTTCGTTTCAGTGTTTCATGGGTAGTCTTTTTTAAAATTCCACTACCTATTCCATGAACAATTATAAATTCTCTTTTTTTTAATTTAATATTCTCATTTACAAAATCATTGATTGCTAATCTTGCAGAATCTCTATCATAACCATGTAAATCTAATTTTGGTAAATGTGATATAAACATTGTGCTTCCTAATTCCATAAACATTTCCCCTTAATTATATGAACTAAATACAATTATAAAACAAAAAAGGATATTAAACAACTAATATCTCTTTTTTTATGTAATATATACTAATTTTATTTTTAGATAGTAAATTATTTATTCTTCTTCTAAAATCCATTCTTGAAAATAATTAATTTTTCTATGACAATATGAACAAGCCTCTTCAGTTACATCAATAGAAGAACCACAACTATAACATTTAATAACATTTGTTCCTTCATCTAAAATTAATTTTTCATCGGTATTCTTTCTTAATAAATATTCTTCTTTTTTAATCTTTGATTTTATTTTTCCTCTATTATAATAAACTATTCTTACTTCTGCTATTACCTTAATATATTGTATATTATCTTTTATAAAATCATTAAATTCTATATAATCAAGTACATCAAAATCAATAATTTCTTTTTTTAAATAATAGTTTTTTCTTATCTCATAGATTAAATTATTAAAAAATGTTTTTTTATCTATTTTAGTTCTATCCCAAAAAGCAATTTGTTTTTGATTTTGTTTATCTTTATATTTTTTTATAGGTCCTAATATTATATAAGCATCTAATATATAGAAAAAATAATATAATATCATCGATAAAATTAAACCATATATAAATACTTTATATATATCAACTATATTAAATGTTCTAGAAGTAATTTTAATAAAGATAAAACTTAATATAATACTTATAATTAAATCAACAATACCTGTTATTATTCTATACGAATTATTTTTTAATACTCTATCATAATGATATTTACTGCCTAAATCCTTATCTGTATAATCAATATTATATTTTGTTTTACAATAAGGACACCCATCAACAAAATCTTCTAATTTAGATTCCATACCACAATTAATACATTTATGCATTGTATCTTCCATATCTTTTGATATAAATGTATATTCGATTCTAGAATCAAATTGATTTTCCTTATGTACTAATTTTTTACCCATGTAGTAATCTTTTTCACACATTATACCAGATACTACATCATCATTTACTGAATCATCAGTATTTCTCTCATATATCTTATTTCCAACAAAATACTTTGTTTTTATATTTATTCCTAATTCTTCTAATTTTTTCTCATGAAATTTATCTGATATTAAAGACATATTTTCTCCTATCTATTATTATTGTTATTATTATTATTGTTATTATTATTGTTATTATTAGAAGATGAGCCACCACTATATCCACCACCACTAGATGGAACATAATGAGGAATTATTGTAAATGACTCGTTAGTTAGTTTTATACCATCAATACCACTATTTATACATTTTGCATTTATAATTTGTGGTTGTATTTCAGGTTTATAATTTACCTTAAGTGTTAAACTATTTTCATTACCAACGATAACAGCTCTAGGATGTTCTGATAAATAACTATATATTTTATTTAATTCTTCTTCTGTTAAATCATAGCATGCTGTTAAATCAACACATCGCTTATATCTTATTAATTCTTCATAAGTTTCTGGTTCCTTATTCATTTTTTCAACTCCTTATCTAAATAATAAAATTCTATATTTTGAAATGGTAAATTTATTGCTTGAATATGATAATATGCATTATTTTTTTGCTTTATGTAATGATAATCTCTAAGTGAAGATGTAGTAAAAAAGATATTATTAGGTTTATCTAAAGAATATTCATTTTTATATTGTTTAATCATATTACTAATATCATAAATATAAAATTCATCATCGCATTCACAGTTATCTAATACTCCTTTATAAATTTGATGTGTTGCAACATGTCTTTGTTTAGTTCTATTTTCATCACCATATGTTACTAAATTTCCAGTTAATAACATTATATAAAGTGAATTATTTTCAGGATAATCACACATTTCTTCAATCAAATGTTTTCTCATCCATATTTCTATTTTACTATTAGGTGTTATATATATTATATCTCTAGTTTTTTTGATAATTTGAGAAGATAAAACATATTCTTTATCATCAATTTTTAAAATAAAACTATTATTATCATAAATATATTTAAGATTTTGATCTTGATCAATAAGTTCCTCTAATGTTAAATAATCATTTTGTTTTTTATTAGGAAGATATTTTTCCTTATCTTCTAAACGCATTTTTTTTACATACTCATAAACAAATTCTTCATTAAATTCATCTTTTAATAAATTTCTATCTTTATACATTTCCTGTTGTAATTTACAAGTATAACTTTTACTTGAATTATAAGTATTTTTTACAAAAGGACATCCTGTTTTACATAAATATAAATATCCACATTTTGTACATTCTTCACTAAGTTCTTGTTTATTATGATTAAGAAATATCTTATTTTTTGCAGTATTTAAAATTTCTTCAACAGTATTTTTATAAATATTCCCATAATAATATTCAGGATTTTTTTGTCCTCTAACACAAGAATATATATCACCATTTTTCTCAAGAAGAAAAAACTTTTCTCCACAATTATCACAATTAGGACAATAATCTGGACCAAATTCATCAAACCAAGGTCCATTAACTCCTCTATCTAAATCAGTACCATCAAATTCTTGATGCATTCTCTTATATAAATTTACTTGTTCTTCTTCTGTAATATGATGAAGTATTCCATTTGAATTATAATCAAAACCAATCATAAAATTAAAATCATTCATATCAAGACAAGTGTTTTGGTGTAAATATTTGATATCTTTTATAATTTCATCTAAATGAATATAATGTTCTTTAAATATAGTTGATGATACTTTTTTCTTATTAGGAATTTCTTCTAACAATTTTATATTTTCTAAAATTCTATCTAATGTTTTTTTATTACCTTTAGTAACACGATATTCATCATGTAAAAATAATGGTAAATCTAAACTTCCTGATATAGATACATTAAATTCTTTTATAGTATCAATGTGTTTATTTAAATCATATAAATTAGTTTTAATATGTGGAGTTCCTAATCTAAAACCTGCTTCTGTAATTATCTTTTTATTATCATTATAATAATCACTTATAAATTTTACAATATCATGAAAATCATTTTTACTTAAAGTAGTTACTTCACCACCATGTAATGAAATATTAAATGGAATCACATCACTACTTTTAAATTTATCAATTGCATATTTTAAAGTATCTAATGCATTATGACAAGTTTTTTCATCTTTTGTATTATCTTCTAAATAACAATACTTACACCCCATATTACAAGCCATAGTTGGCACATATAATAAATGTATATACTTCTTTTCCATAAAATCCCCCTATTAATAATAAAAATTAAATGTTGTTGTTGATGGTTTATATGTATATTTATTAGTTATAATATAAAAATCATTATAAATATAATATGGTGAACCATTACATGTAATATCAAGTGTTTTATTTATTCCTCCACTTAAATGTAAAGTCATATTTAAATAACCATTTTCAAATTTAGCATCAGTGATTCTCAAATTTATATTTCCATATTTACTAGTACTAATACTTTTATAACTTCCATCATTAGGTATAGTTATAATATTTTTAGTTGGTTTTTTTGATTCAAAATAATTAACATTTGTTGGGCTTTCTTTAAATGCTCTCTCATTTATATATACATCATTAGGTAATGTAATTTCATATAAACTATCACATCTTCTAAATGCTGATGAACCAATTTTAAATAATTGACTATTTTCTGTAAATATAACTTCACTTAAATTTGAATTACCATAAAATGCATGACCACCAATTCTTAATACTGAATCTGGTATTTTAATAGACTCTAATGATGAACAATTTTCAAATGTATTTCCTCTAATTTCTATTAAATTATTTGACAATTTAACGTTTTTTAAAGATGATGCACCATAGAAAGCTTCCCCACCTAAATAAGTTAATGTATCTGGTAATTCAATATCTGTTATGGAATTACAATTATAAAAAGCTCCTCCACCTAAATATTCTAATTTATTTGGAATATTTACTTTAGTTAAACTAATATTATTTTTAAATGCTTGTCCTCTAATTTCTACAATAGTATCTGGTAAATTTACTTCTTGTAAAAAAGGCATATTAGAGAATGTATTACCACGTAAAGAAATAACATCTTCACCTTTATAAGTTGCTGGTATAGTAGCTGTTTTAAAATTAGTTAAACCAAAAGCATAATATCTTACTGCATAACCTCCATCAACTTTTTCATATAAAATTCTAGGTGATGAAAAAATAATCAATGGTAAAATAATAGCAGCTATTAAACTTATTCTAAAAACACCTTTTGAAGTATCAGCAACAAAAGTATTTTTTACATTCATCACAATATTAGAAATTTTTTCACTAGGTCTAGCTTTTATTTCCTTTTTCAAATATTTAATTAAATTATATTTTCTTGTAACTTTAAAGAAAATAAATAATATTACTATTCCTACTATATATGTATATATTGGAAAATGGAAAAATATTAATGTTATAAATACAAAAACAAGAAATGAAAAAATAATATTTAATATTTTTTTTCTTTTTAAAACATCACTTGGAATTAATCCTGATGATTTATCTACACCTGCCTTAGTCAATTCTTTATTAATAAATTCTTCTAACATTTGTTCTTCTGATAAACTATACATTTTATCAAAATGTGATGGTAATACTGCAACCTTATTAGGAATTTTAATTGTTTCATTTGCATTTTCAGAAACCACTACATTACTTCCATCAAATGCTTCACCACAATGTGAACAAAACTTATCTGTAACATTTAATACAGCACTACATTTAGCACATTTTAATTCTATACCTTTAATTTGATCTTGTGATTGTGCAATAGCAGTAATAGGAGTTGTTTTTATAACTTGATTACTTCTACTATTTATTTTTGTTTTAGTAATCTTAGCACAAATTGGAACAATTAAAGCAGCACCAATAAAAACACCTATAAAATCAATAATTGCAATAAATGTGGTTACAAAAAAATCAAAAAATAATAAAATTCCAGCTCTTATTGCAAATAATATCCAAAATGTTTTTTTACTATTTTCTTTTGAAAACATATCAGCTAATGGTTTTAAAACAAAAACAGACATATGTATAGATACAAAAACTTCCATTGCTAATGCAGAAACAATATCAAGACCACTGTTTCCATCACCTGCAGAAACCAATACTGGTAACCATAATAAACTTAAAAATAATAAAAACTTAGATTTATTTTTCATATATATTAAGCACCTCTATTCTAAAAAATATTATATCATATAATTTATTTTAATGAAATCTAAATTTATATAAAAAAATAAAGACTAGATTTTCTAGTCTTTAAATTCATATGTAATTATTTATTATCTTTTAATGCAGCTTGTGCAGCAGCTAAACGAGCTATTGGTACTCTAAATGGAGAACATGATACATAAGAAAGTCCTACATTATGACAGAATTCAACTGATGCTGGATCTCCTCCGTGTTCACCACAAATACCAAGTTTAATATCTGGTCTTGTAGTACGTCCTAATTTAGCAGCTGTTTCTACTAATTTTCCTACTCCATTTTGATCTAATTTAGCAAATGGATCAGATTCATATATTTTATTTTGATAATAAGCATCTAAGAATTTACCTGCATCATCTCTTGAGAATCCAAATGTCATTTGTGTTAAGTCATTTGTTCCAAATGAGAAGAATTCAGCAGATTCAGCTATTTCATCTGCAAGTAATGCAGCTCTTGGAATTTCAATCATTGTTCCAATATGATATTCAATATCTGAATTTTTTTCTTTTTTAACAGTTTCTGCAGTTTCTACAACTACTTCTTTAACGAAATCTAATTCTTTCTTTTCACCAACAAGTGGAATCATTATTTCTGGTACTATATCATACCCATCTTCTTCTTTTACTTCAATAGCAGCTTCCATTAAAGCTCTTGTTTGCATTTTAGCTATTTCTGGATATGTTACAGCAAGTCTACATCCTCTGTGTCCCATCATTGGGTTAAATTCATGTAAATCAGCACATTTTTGTTTTAAATGTTCTACTGTTACACCCATTTCACTTGCTAATGCTTTAATATCTTCTTCTAATGTTGGAAGGAATTCATGTAATGGTGGGTCTAGATAACGCACTGTCATTGGAAGTCCTTGTAATTCTTTATACATTGCTTTAAAATCACTTTTTTGGAAAGGTATTAATTCATTTAAAGCACTTTCTCTTGCTTCTACTGTTTCTGATAAGATCATTTTTCTGATTTTTGGAATTCTATCTGCATCGAAGAACATGTGTTCTGTACGACATAATCCAATACCTTCTGCTCCTAATTTAATAGCATTTTTAGTATCTCTTGGATTATCTGCATTTGTACGTACTTTAAGTGTTCTATATTTATCTGCCCATGCCATAATACGTCCAAAGTTTCCAGATACTGTAGCTTCTTCTGTTGCTATTTCACCTTTGTATATTTTTCCTGTTGAACCATCTAATGAAATATAGTCTCCTTTTTTGAATACTACTCCACCTAATTCAAATTCTTCTTTTTCTTCATTTAATTTAATGCTACCGCATCCTGATACACAACAAGTACCCATACCACGAGCAACTACTGCAGCATGAGATGTCATTCCACCTCTAACTGTTAATATACCTTGTGCAGCAACCATACCTTCAATATCTTCTGGTGTAGTTTCTAAACGAACTAAGATAACTTTTTCTTCTTTTCCACCCATTCCAAGTTCTTTTGCTTCTTCAGCAGTAAATACTATTTTACCTGTAGCAGCTCCTGGACTAGCTGGTAATGCTTCACCTACTACTTCACCTTTAGCTAAAGCATCTTTGTTAAATGTTGGATGTAATAATTGATCTAATGATTTTGCTTCAATACGCATTACTGCTTCTTTTTCATCAATCATACCTTCATCAACTAAATCGCATGCAATTTTAATAGCTGCATCTGCAGTTCTTTTACCATTTCTAGTTTGTAAGAAATATAATTTTCCTTCTTGAATAGTAAATTCCATATCTTGCATATCTTTATAATGATTTTCTAGAGTTTCTGCTAATTTCATAAATTCAGCATAACATTCTGGTAAATCTTCAGCTAATTTTGTAATTGGTTGTGGTGTTCTAACACCTGCAACAACGTCTTCTCCTTGTGCATTTATTAAGTATTCACCATAAATACCTTTTTCTCCAGTTGATGGATTTCTTGTAAATGCAACACCTGTTCCTGAAGTATCTCCCATGTTTCCAAATACCATTGATTGAACATTTACAGCTGTTCCCCAACTACCTGGAATATCATTCATTCTTCTATAAACGATTGCTCTTGGATTATCCCATGAACGGAATACTGCTTTAACAGCTCCCATTAATTGAACACTAGGATCTTGTGGGAATTCTTCTCCATTCATAGCTTCTTTATATACAGCTTTAAATCTATTAACTAATTCTTTTAAATCATCTACAGTTAATTCTGTATCATACTTTATTCCTTTTTCTTCTTTTAATTCATCAATAATCTTTTCAAAATAAGATTTTGGCACTTCCATAACTACATCTGAATACATTTGAATAAATCTACGATATGAATCATATGCGAATCTTGGATTTCCTGTTTTTTCTGCAAATCCTTCAACTGCAATATCATTTAAACCTAAATTTAAGATAGTATCCATCATACCTGGCATTGAAGCTCTTGCTCCACTTCTTACTGATACTAATAGTGGATCAGAAGTGTCTCCAAATTTTTTACCTTGTATTTCTTCAATTTTCTTTAATGATTCAAAAATTTCTTTTTCAATTTCTTCACTAATATTTTCACCATTATTATAATATTCTGTACATGCTTCTGTTGTAACTGTAAAACCTTGTGGAATTGGTAATCCTAATTTAGTCATTTCTGCTAAGTTTGCACCTTTACCACCTAGTAAGTTACGCATGTCTTTGTCACCTTCACTAAATAAGTAAACATATTTTGTCATAAAATTCCTCCTAACCTGACATATTCATTATAACAAACTGAACTTTTTAATTCAATAAATAAACATTTACTTGACAAAAAAAGTTAAAATTTGATTTTTTTAACTTTCTTTAAATAACATTTACCACACATAGGTTCATATTTAATATTATCATCTGCACCATCTATTTCTATTTCATTACCACTTATTACAAATTCTCCATTTACTTTTCTACCAACATATCTTGCTACTTCTCTACATTGACATAAAGCAGGAAGTTCTTCTAATTCATCAGCTATTAAAAGTAATCTAGTTGAACCTTCAAAACCATTCATCATAAAATTATTTCTAAGTCCATAACAAATAACCGGTATATCTAATTCTTTTGTTAAGAAAAATAATTCATCTATTTGTTTTTCATTTAAAAATTGTGCCTCGTCTATAAATATACAAGCTAATGATTCAGTAACTTTATTTTTTATTAACTTTAATAATGAATTATCTTGATCTATTAATATATCAACTTTTCTTTGAATTCCTACTCTAGATTCTATCTTATCTTCTCCTTTTGTATCAATTAACGGTTTTAATACTAAAACACTGTATCCTATTTTTTCATAGTTATGAGCTGTTTTCATCAAATCAATACTCTTTCCACTATTCATTGTTCCATACTTAAAATGTAATTTTGCCATAAATCATACTCCTTCTAATTATTTATAATTAACGTTTAAAAGTAACATATTCGATACCTTTAAATATATTTTAACAGTGATTATCTTTAAAGATTTATAATGTATACATACTTCTATCATCACTATATTAATTATACCATACAATTGTTCGTTACGCAATAAAAAAAGATAATTTTATTTATCTTTTGCTCTTGGATGAGTTTTTAAATATACACTTCTTAGTCTTTCATTTGTTACATGAGTATAAACTTGTGTAGTTGATAAATTAGAATGTCCAAGTAACTCTTGTACACTTTTTAAATCAGCTCCATTATCTAACATATGTGTAGCAAATGTATGTCTTAATGTATGAGGACTTACATGATAATCTAATGTTCCCTTTTTTAATATATTAGATATTATAAGTCTAATTCCTCTATCAGTAATTTGATTACCATTTTTATTTAAAATTAAATATTCGCTATTTTTATTTAATTTTGGTCTACTTTCTTTTAAATATAAATTAAGTAATTCTTTTAATGTATTTCCATATAATACATATCTTTCTTTACTACCTTTACCAAGTATCAAAATTTTTTTATCACTAAAATTTATATCTTTTACTTTTATATTAGTTAGTTCACTAACCCTAATACCTGTCGAATATAAAAGTTCTAATATTAAAGCATCTCTTAATCCTAAAATAGTTTCTTTATCTGGAATATTAAGTAATATTTCAATCTCATCATAATATAAAAAGTTAGGTAATTTTTTATCTAATTTTGGATTAGATATCAATATCATAGGATTTTTCTTTATAATATTTTCATTTACTAAATATTTATAAAAACTTCTTAAAGTACTAATATGTCTAGAAATTGTTTTTTTCTCATATTTTTTTTCAAACATATAAGATAAATAACTTCTTATAAATTTGTAATCTGTATCTTTTATATTTTTATTTTTTAAATATTCTTTATAATCCAATAAATCCTTATAATAACCTTGTATTGTATTATCTGAATAATTTTTTTCTAATTTTAGATAATCTAAAAATCCATATATATATTTTTCCATACTATCACTATCCAACTAAATTATATTACACGAACATTTTTTTGTCAAATAAAAAAGGCTATTTTCTAGCCCTTCCAACATATTCATCCATTTTACTTTTATCTATACCAAGCGCTAATGCTTCATCATCTGTTAAACTATAAATAATATCATCTAAATCTACCATTTCCATTATTTCTTGACCTTCATTTTTAAATGCCTTAGCATCTTCAAATAATTGACTATTATTTTCTTCTGGTAAATTATTATGTTCTAAAGTTTCTTCATTTTCAAAATCTGTTGGAATTGATATATTAATTGTTTGAGCTAACAATTCTTCTTCTTTTGTTACTTGTTTTGCTAAAGCTCTTCTTCTATTTTCTGTTTTTAATAATCTATCCATTTTTAAATTTGGATTATAGAATTCATTAATATTAAGAACTATATCTCTAAGTGTTCGATAATTTGTTAAATCTGATATAATTTTCTTTTTAAAATAATTTACTTCTTCTAAAGATTTTGAATAATATGCTAAATTTATATGTTCTAATGTTTTTTCATATAAATTAGGGCATTCATTTAATATATAGTTTCTAACTTCTATTTTATTTAATTCAGTAAATATAATATCTTGATAATATATAAAATATTCATTTTTTGGATCTATTTTTGTTTCACTTTCTTGTATAAATCCTCTAAAATATTCATACTCTTTATATAATGGTTGTAAAAATTTTTGTTTTCCATCATTTTTATAAGTTATAAAAATATCAACGTTTTTATTTTTTATATAACCTTTTTCACATAAACATTCAATCAAAGCCTGTTCATTTTCAAAACCAGTAGTAAGATTATCAATTGAAGATACATTAACTTTTCTTCGTATATCATTATTTCTTTGGTCTTGTATTGGTATAACAACAAACTCATTTGTATCTAAATCTCTCACTATTAAACTATATAATCCCGAATTCATATTATTCACCTATTATTCATTATATAATATTTTTTACAAAAAGAAAAGTAGTTATGAACTATTTTTTAAATTCACAACTACTACATTTTATAACATTCTTCTTTTCTACTAACATTTCACCACATTCAGGACATTTTTCTCCTGTTGGTGTATCCCAATAAGCTGTTTTACATGTTGGATAATTATTACATCCATAGAAAACTTTACCCTTACGACTTTTCTTTTCTACTATTTTTCCATCACAATTTGGACAATCACATATTTCTTTTGTTTCAGCCTTTTCTTGTTTTATATATTTACATTCTGGATAATTACTACAAGCTGTAAATTTTCCATATCTACCTTTTCTAATTACAAGTGGATTACCACATTCTGGACAAGTTTCTCCTGTTTCTTCTGGAGCTTGTTTTTCCATATTTTTAAATGCTTCATCTAGAAGTGGTTCAAACTTTTTATAAAAATCACTTAATGTATTATACCAAACAAGATCTCCATCTGCTATTTTATCTAAGTCTTCTTCCATTGAAGCTGTATATTCTACATTTATAATAGAATCAAAATATTCTTGTAATTTATCTGTTACTTCTATTCCAATTTCAGTTGGATGGAATTTCTTTTCTACTATATTTACATATCCTCTATCTTTAATATTACTCATTATAGTAGCATATGTACTAGGTCTTCCGATTCCTAACTCTTCCATAGCTTTAACAAGTTTTGCTTCTGTATAACGTGCTGGAGGTTGTGTAAAATGTTGTTCTTTTTCTATACTATTTGAAATAACTATATTTGAATTATAAGTATCAAAAGGTGGGATTATATTTTCTTTTGTATCTTCATAATCTTTATATACTTTTAAATATCCATCAAATGTTATAATTTGACCTGTTAATTTAAATTGATAATTATTGTTATCAAAAATAACTGTTGTATTTTCTGTTTTAGCAGGTGCCATTAAATAAGCTAAAGCTCTATAATAAATCATTCTATATAATTTAAATTCATCATCATTTAAGAATGGTCTTACACTTTCTGGTGTTCTATTTATACTTGTTGGTCTAATAGCTTCGTGTGCATCTTGAACATTATCTTTATCTTTACTTTTTTTAACTATTCCAACATATTGTTCTCCGTATTTTGCTTTAATAAAATTCTTTGTTTCATTTATAAAGTCTGCTGATAATCTTGTTGAATCAGTACGCATATAAGTAATTAACCCAACTGTTTCATCAGCAAGTTCAATTCCTTCATATAATTTTTGAGCAATCATCATTGTTTTTTTAGCATTCATATTTAATTTAGACGATGCTTCTTGTTGTAATGTACTTGTAATAAATGGGAACTTAGTTGCTTTTTCTTTTTGTTTTTTCTCTACATTATCTATTTTAAATTTATTTGATAGTTTATCTAATATTTCATTTGCTTCTATTTCATTTTTAATTTCTATTTTTTTATTATTATATGTTACTAAATCAGCTTCGAATTCAGGGAATATAGCTTTAATACTCCAATATTCTTCACTAACAAATGATTCAATTTCTCTTTCCTTATCAACAATTAATTTTAAAGCAACACTTTGTACACGTCCTGCACTTGTACCACTTGTTTTATATTGCATTAATTTACTTAATCTAAACCCTATTATTCTATCTAGTATTCTTCTTGTTTCTTGTGAATTAACTAAATCTTGATCTATTTTTCTAGGATGATTAAATGATTCTAATATAGCATTTTTAGTTATTTCATTAAATACTACTCTTTCATATTTTTCTTCTTCTATTCCTAATGCATCAAATAAATGCCAAGAAATAGCTTCTCCTTCACGGTCAGGGTCGGTTGCTAGATAAACAAAATCACATGATTTTACATCTTTTTTAAGTTCATCTATTGTTTTCTTTTTACCTTTAATTGTTGTATATTTTGGTTTAAAATTATCTTCTATATCTACTCCTAAACCATATTTACCACTTGTTGATAAGTCTCTTATATGCCCTTTTGAAGATACTACTTTATAATCACTACCTAAATATTTTCCTATTGTTTTTGTTTTAGCTGGTGATTCCACTATTACTAATTTTTTTGTCATAATCCACTTCCTTTGTGTCAATTAAATTTATACACTATTATTTTTTTTATGTCAATATTAATATACAACATTTACATGTAAAACCCTTTTAACTTTTTATTTCTCTATTACATTTACTTCCCCATGCATCAATTAATTTTGAATCTTTATAAATTTTTAATATTTCACAATTATTTGAACATCTATTACATTCCATTCCTTTTGTTTCAAATTTAATATCTTTTATATTTAAATCAAATGTTTTATTATTACTATTTTGTTTTGATAAAATAGCTATTCCAATTGCTCCCATTAAATGACTATTAGGATCTACTATTATATCTTCATTTAATATTTCTTTAAAATATTTTACTACTCCTACATTTTTACTTACCCCACCTTGAAATACTATAGGACTCTTTATCTTTTTACCTTTAGCTAAATTATTTAAGTAATTAAGTACTATACTTTTAGAAAGACCTGCAATTATATCTTCTATTTTATATCCTACTTGTGCTTTATGAATTAAGTCTGATTCTGCAAATACTGTACATCGAGCTGCTATTTTAACTGGACTTTCTGATTTTAAAGCTAACTCACCAAAATCTTCTATTTTTATACCTAGTCTTTTTGCTTGACTAGATAAAAAAGCTCCTGTTCCTGCAGCACATAATGTATTCATTGAATAATCTGTTATTATTCCATTATCTAACATAATTATTTTAGAATCTTGACCTCCTATTTCTAATATTGTTTTACAATCAGGATAAAAATTTAATGTTCCAACTGCATGAGCTGTTATTTCATTTTTAACTATATTAGCATCTAATAAAAGACCAATTAGTTTTCTAGCACTTCCTGTTGTACCTATTCCTTTTATTACTACTTTTTTATCTAAATTTTTCTTTAATGATTCTATTAATCTTTTTACTGCATTAATAGGATTACCATTTGTTTCAATATAATCAGATTTTATTATCTTATTGTTTTCATCTATTATTACTCCTTTAGTTGATATTGAACCTATATCAATCCCCAGATAACAATTTTTCATTTTTCTTCCTCATTTCTATCATGTCATAAAATGCTTCTAAACGTGTTTTTATACCAACTTCACTTGTATTAGCATCAAATGAAAAGAAAATTATTGGTACATTATGTTCTTTACATATTTTATTTATTATAGGCATAGCACTTATCTCTGGTGTACAAAATGCTGATTTAATATGAATTATTCCATCATAATTATTTTCACATAGATATTTACATCTTGCTATATTATCATGACTATCTGCACCCATTCTATATTTAATATATTCTTTAGCATATTTTAAATATTTTTTTGTTTTTTTACCTTTTTCAAATAATAAATAATGTACATTAGTAAATCTTTTTATTTCTATGTTATAACTAGCTAATTCACGCTCTAAATAATAATTAGCAAAGGGTTCCATTATTGTATATAATTCCCCTATTATTCCTATTTTTAAAGAGTTAAATGGTTTATTAATTTTTACTTTTTTTAATTTTCTTAAATATTTTTTATACGTTTTTCTAAGTCTAAAATATCCTTTTATATTTAAAAATTTATTTAACATTTCTTTATTTATTTTTTCCATACTACCTAATTCTTCTTCAAAGCCTATATTTTGTCTTATATAATCATCACATTTATCCATATATTTAATCATTTTAGAAGTTATGAATGTATGATATAAAAGTCTATCTAATTTTAATTTAGGATTTATTTCTTTTAATGTTTTATAAATCTTTTTTGGTTCTGTAACTCCTTTACTTACTAAATTAACATATTTAAATTTATAACCTAAATCTTTTAATATTTTTTCTTGTAATTCAAAATAGTATCCATATCTACATCCTCCACCAAATTGAAATATAATATTAGCACCTTTATTTAAAACTTCTATATAGGTACCTAATGTATATTTAAATGGTGTACACACAAATTCTGGACTATTAATTGTACCCATTTCTATCGTATTTCTTGTAATAGCAGGTGGCATTATAACTTCAGCGTCTAATGTATGTTTAAGTAAATAACAAGCTGGTATACTATAATTACCAATCATAGGAAATGATACTTTATTCAAATTGTTTTCTCCTTTCTAATATATCTATAAAACTTTCTATTCTAGTTTCCATTCCTGCCATTCCATCTATATCATCTACTATTAAATTAAGATAAGGTATTTTTATTTTTCTAAATATAAGTTCATTTACAAGAGAATCTGGTCCACATGGAAAAGTTGATAAAAAGATTATTCCATCTATTTTATCTTCTGTAAGTGGTATTGATCCTATATTTTCTTTATTATATTTAAAGTATAATCCATATGATAATTTTTTACTTAAATCATTTGTTATATCACTATGAAATAAATCACTATAGATTATTTCTATATTATTACTTTCTAAATATTTAATCATTTCTTTTCCTATCATATTATCGTGTATATTATAAGGATGACCTACAAATAATATTTTTGTTTTATTACTATCTAATTTTTTTATATTTTCTTTTATTAGTTTTTCTTTTATAGAATTAGCTTTTTTTAAAGCTTTTTTGTATGCTCTTTTTGAATATTCATAAGAATATCCAAAACTAGTTACAATATTAATAAGTCCTTTTTCTTCTGTTTCATTATTTCTTAAATTTATATTATAATTAAGTATTTTAACATCAAATAAATTATTAATAATATCATATAATGCTAAAAAATTAGTACATGTTTGATTATCTACTCCATAATTATCTATTCTTGGTACTAATATATAATCACATTTATCTTTTAGGTAACTTATATGACCAATATAATTTTTCATAGATAAGCACATTTCATCAGTTGCATACTTTATTCCATCTTCCATTATCTTTTTATTTGTATTTGGACTTACTATAAGTTCTATATTAAATTCATCAAAAAAATATTTCCATATATCTTTATAGTAATAATAAAATATACTTCTAGGTATTCCTATTTTAATCTTCATCTAATCACCTAAAAAATCATATGCATAATTTTATTTAATATGTTAAAAATATTAATGGTGATATTATGGAAAAAAATCAAACAATTGGTTGTTCAGTACATGATTGTAAATACTGTATTTATGATAATGATATGTGCAGTTTAACTAATATTAAAGTTTGTAATTGTGACGGTCATGGTAAAATGGAAAAAACAATGTGTGGTAGTTATGAAAAAAAATAAACCCTATAATAAGGTTTATTTTATTTATTATTAAATTTATCGATGTTTACTGTAAAGTCACTAACTAATTCATTGAATTTTAGAAGGTTATTGGCTAATTCATTTTTATCCGAATTATATTTTATTCTATCTACTTCTAATTTTCTTTTTTCATCTTCTAATTGTTTTTTAGCTGCTTCTACTCTTCTTCTTAAGCTTGTTAAATCTTGTTGTTGTTTTTCATATTCTTGTCGGTTTTCTTGTTTTTCTTTTTTTAGTCTTTCTGACTCGTTTCTTTTATATTCTTCAAATCTTTCTTTGTCGGCATTAATTTTATCTTGATATCTTTTTAATTCTCCAATTTTTACATCAAGTTCTTCTTTTTTTAGAGTAACTTTTTCGTATACTTCATCTTTATATTTTTTTATTTTTTCATAATCTTCTTGTTGTTTTCTATCAAACTCTTTTCGTTTATCATCTAGTTCTTTTTCTTTTTGATCTAATTCTTCAAATTTACTATCTAACTCTTTTTTCATTTCCACATTTTTATTAAATATATTTTTTGCATGTAAAACATTATTATGTGCTGTTTCAAAAATATTGGAAATATTTGGCATATCATCAAACACATCTGTTTCTTCTGGTTCTTCTATAGAAACTTCTGGTTCTGTAAATACTTCTTCATTTATCTCTTCATTATTAGAAACTTCTGGTTCTTCATGATCAAAGAAATTTAATTCTGGTTCTACTATTTCTAATTCATGTTTTCTTTTTTTTCTAGCCATTATTTATCCTCTGGTAATTGTTGAAATCCTGAATTAAATTGTGAAACTAATTCTTTGAATCTTGCACAACTTTGAGATAAATTTTTACTTTCTAATTCTAATTTTTTCTCTTCTAATTCTTTTGTTCTAGCAAATTGATCTTTTTGTGATTGTAATTCTTTTTTATCATTTTTGATTTTTTCTAATTCAATTTCTTTTTCTTTTTCAAATTGTTGTCTTTCTGCTTCTAATTTTTCTCTATCTGATTTTAATTTTGCTTCTTCTACTTCTTTATATTTTTCGAATTGATCTTTAGCTTCATCTAATTTTTGTTCTTCTATTTTTAAAGCTTTTTCTGCTAATTTTCTTTCAGCTCTTGCAGCTTCCATATCATTGTTGAATTTTTCTTCTTCATTTTGAATACGATTTTTTTGTGTTCTAACAAATTCTTTACATTGAGCTTTTTCTGCTTCAATACTTTCTTTTTGAATTTCCATATATTTAGCAAATTCTGCTTTTTCTTTTAATAGTTTTTCTTCTTCTTCTTTTAATGATGCTTCATTTGAATTTACATTTTTCTTTTGTTCAATTAAATTTGAAATAAAGTTATTTGCACCATTTACATCATTGTATAAACTATCAAATAATACATCGAAATTTGATAAAACATAACTATCATCTAATTCTTCTTTTTTAGTATCTTCTTCAATCATTTTATCCATATCATCATTTGTTAAATTACTTAATTCAAATGGATCAAATTCTACTGTTTCATCTGATACACTTTCTTCTTCAACAACTGGTTCTTCTTCAACAAATATTTCTTCTTCAATAACTGGTTCTTCTACTTTTTCTTCTATTTCTTCATCAATTGGTTCTTCAAATGAAACAAGTTCTTCTAATTCAATTGGATCATCTAAAGCAATTAATTCATCTACAGTTTCTTCTGGTTCTTCTGTTTCATTAACAATTTCAGTTTCAATAGGCATATCAGAATCATCACTAAATTCTAATTTTGTCATTGGTTGTTCTTCTACTTCTTCATCAACTATATCTTCAAAACTAAAATTATTTACTGGTATAGACATTTCAGAATTTACCTCTTGTTGTGGTTCAACAACAGAAGTATTAAAAAGTTCTGAAACTGTATCATTAGTATCTATAAAATCATCATCATCATAAAAGTCATTTGAATCAGTTACTTTTTCTGCAACATTATCTGCAGTATCAACAAAAAGATCTTCGTAATTAGTTTGATTAGTGTTTTCCATCATAAAAACATCTCCTTTTTATTCTTCTATTTAGAGTGCTCTACTCTATATCATATTAAGTATATCATACTTTTTTAAAATTTGACACTTTTTTTACACTTTTTTTAAAAAAAATGAAAAATTAGTTATTTTTCATTTGATTCATTTATTATTTTTTTTATTTTTTGTCTTATTCTTTGTACTGCATTATCTACTGCTTTTACATCTTTATCTATTACACTCGCTATTTCTTTATATTCAAAACCATCTAATTTAAGTTGTAATACTTGTAGTTCTACATTTGTTAAAACATTTTCTATTTTACTTAACAATTCATCATTTGATTCTTTAGATATAACTATGTTTTCTGGATTATATTCTGTATCTCCAAAAAAAGCTTCTAGATTTATATTATTATCTAAATCTATCTCAAATGAAATTGAATCATTTAATACTTTATGTTTTTGTCTATTAGCAGCAATTACAGAACTTATTATTTTTCTTTCTATACATGTTTTAGCATAAGTATAGAATAAAACCTCTTTATTTTCTTTATAATGATTTATTGCACTATTAAGTCCAAGCATTCCTTCTTGAGTTAAATCACTTATATCTAAACCCGTATTTTTACAATACTTTTTAAATAGATTAGTAGCAATTTTATTTATTAAAGGTTTATATTTTTCATATATTAATTCAATTGCTTCTTCATTTGCTTCATTTATATAACTTAATATTTCATTATCATTATAATCTTTATAATTCACTTTATCCCAACTCTCTTTGTGATACTGCTTCATATATCATAATACCAGCTGCCACACTAGCATTTAAACTATTTGTTTTTCCATTCATTGGTATTGTTGCCATAAAATCACAATTTTGTTTTACTAATTTTGATATTCCATTTCCTTCATTACCAATTACTATGGCCATTTTACCTTTATAATCTATTTCTTTATAGTTAGTACCATTCATATCTGTACCTACTATCCAGAATCCTTGTTTCTTTAAATAATTTATTTCGTTTACTATATTTGTTACTTTTACTATTTTTACATCATCTACTGTACCAGCACTTGTTTTAATAACAGTAGCATTTACTTCTACACTTCTATCTTTTGGAATTATTATTCCATCTACTCCTGCTGCTTCACATGTACGTATAATAGCTCCTAAATTATGTGGATCTTCTAAATGATCTAATATAACTAATAATGGATTTTCTATTTTTAATAATTCATTCATAGTAGCATATTTATAGTCTTCAACATCTAATATAATTCCTTGATGAAGACCATTTACTATTTTATCCATTTCATATTTTTCTAAGTATCTTACTTTTGCATCACATCTTGTGAGTAAATTTAAAACTTCTTCATCTTTAAAGTTTTTATATAATATTATTTTATTAATTTTCTTTTTCTTTTTTAATGTTTCAATTGCTACATTTTTACCATATACATACATATTATCACCTTACTATATCGTATTTCCAATTAGATATACCACCCATATCATAAACATTTGTATATCCCATATCTATTAGTTTTTGTGCAGCTTGTTTACTTCTATTACCACTTGCACAATATACAATTATTTTTTCTGATTTTTTATAATCAATTTTTTCTATTTGATCAAGTGGAATATTAACACTACTTTCTATATGACCACTAGCATATTCTGCTTCACTTCTAACATCTACTATTTTAGTTTTTGTTATTTCATTAAATGTTTGTTTTGTACTTATTGTTTTATATGTTGTTTTACTAGAACATCCTACTAATAATAAAATACTAACTACTACAAGTAATTTTTTCATATTATCCCTCCAATATATAATTCATTATATCATTAATTCTATCTTTTTTATCATTAATATATAAATATCCTATTAATGTTTCAAAACCAGTTGCCTCTTTATATGTTCTTATATCTGTATTTTTAGGTGACTTATGACTTTTATGATTACGTCCTCTATGAATAACATTAATTTCTTCTTCAGTAAAGAAATTATCATTAATCATTTTGTTTAGAAAACTAGCTTGTCCTTTAGCACTTACATAAGTAATGGCTTCTTTTTGAAGTTCATTTACATTACATATTCTCTTTTGTATTAAATATTTTCTTATATGTACTTCATATATAGAATCTCCTAAATAAGCTAGCGCAAGTACATTTATATCTCTATTCATAATCACTCATTCTATCAAAAGTAATACCTTTGATATATCCTTCCTTTATATCGTTAATTACAATATTACAAACTCTATCATAATCAACTTCTCCACCTTTAATTAAGCATCCTCTTTTTCTACCAATTGTTTCAAATACTTCTATAAATTCAGGATCTATTTCTTCTATATTATATCTTTCTTTTAATATATTAGGATAATATTTATATAATGTTTCTATTATGTAACAAACTACTCTTTCAATTGGTAATACTTCTTCTTTAATAGCTGTTAAACTAGCTAAATTTAAAGCTACTACATCATTTTCAAATTTAGGCCATAATATACCTGGTGTATCTAATAGTTCTAATGATTCATTTATTCTAATCCAATTTAAATTTTTAGTAACACCTGGTTTATTACCTACATTAGTCGCACTCTTACCTACTAATCTATTTATTAATGTTGATTTACCAACATTAGGTATTCCAGTTATTAATATTCTTGTTCTTCTATTTGATAAACCTTTTTCTAATCTTTTTTGATTTTTTTCTTCTAATACTTTATCAGTTAATTTTAAAATACTAGGAATAGATTTCTTATCATTTAGATCACAAGCTAATACATGATAACCTTTTGACTCATAATATTTAATCCATTTTTTAGTTTCTTCAATATCACATAAATCTGATTTTGTCATAATAAGAATTCTAGGTTTATTCTTAATAAAATTTTCTATATCAACTATTTTAGAAGAATATGGCATTCTAGCATCTATTACTTCATATACTATATCTATTAAATTTAAATTTTCTGTTATCAATCTTTTTGTTTTAGCCATATGACCTGGATACCAATTTATATTAGTTTTATTTTCATTCATATTATCACTTCCTTAAGATTTCAATCTATTAAATTATACCATAAAAAAGGTGGATTTTGTATAAATCCACACTATTTTTATTCCATTTGCATAGGGTTAGTTATTGCAACACCAAAAACATCTTTAAAATTATCTGGACATATGCCCATTCATAATTACTCGATCCTTTATTATTTATTTTTTCTTTCATTTTTAATTACAACATAAGGTTCATAGATATCTTTATAATTTT
>SVAG01000007.1 GCA_015059545.1 Lactobacillales bacterium | reverse complement strand
AACCACCACCTAGATGCATATTAACACATTAAAAATACTTATACAAATGAACCTTTTACTATTTTTGTATAAGAAAAAACAACAGATATTTTTTATCTGTTGTTTATATTTTTAGTTTTCGTTTTTTTATTATTTCAATTATTTTAAAATCTATGAAATTTTATTATTTTATTATTTTACAATACTGTATTCAATAGAAGCTGCTTTTGATAAATCTATTCCTACTTTTGTTTCTATTGTTTTTGTTGTTCCTGTTTCCATTGGTCCTTTTACTTCATCTGTTGCTTCTTTTAATACATTTCCTTTTTCATCCATTATTTTCATTGAAAATTTTGATCCTTCATATACTACTCCTGTATTATTTATAACTGTAGTTTTTACTATTCCATTAGTTGCCCCTACATTTACAAATTCTAACCCTTCATATATTTGATCATCTACTACTGTTTGTGTTCCATTTGACGTATTTGTATTTGTTTCTTTCTTTTCTTCTTTTTTATTACATCCACATCCTGTTACTAGTCCTAAAACTAGTAACATTGATATAGAAGTCATTATTACTTTTTTCATTTTATTTTTCCTTTCTATTTACATTATCCTGTTATATATTTATTACACCATGCCAAGCTAGGTTCATTTCCAGCACCAAAGTATGATGTTAAATCATATATATATAATCCAGTAAAATGCATATCTCCTACTGCACTTCCATTTGCTTGAGCTAACATCACGTTTGATAAATAATTATATGATGAAGATACTATACAACCTACTTTTGTCCAAGTTCCTGGCGTACTACTATTATCAAATGTAACGCATTGATTATCAGCACCGCTATGCCATGATGACAACTCACCAGATGCAATAAGATATATTCCTGGCTGTAAACTTGTTGAACTTCTATTTGTATTCGTGTATCCATATATTTTATGATTTGTTATTCCAGAAATTGAAGTTATATTTGTTCTTAAAAATATTTGATTATTATTACTTGTTAATGTTATAAGTTCTCCTGTCATACCTGTAATTGTTCCATTATACCATGAATAATTGATTAAATTAGTTTCACTATTAATTTTTGATATAGTTAATGCAGTTGTTGCTTTACTTCCAGTAACACATTTTATATTTCCTGCATTATCAGTAGAACAAACTTGATAATAGTGAGTTGTATTAGGTGCTAATTCAGTTGTTGTACAAACATTATTGTTTATTGTTCCTATTATTGTATAACTTCCACTTGTTGTTCCTAATTTACATGTTACACTCTTTATTCCTGATGCACTATCACTATTTGTGTTGATTGGTATTTTAATAACATTCTGAGTTGATGTTGATGTTCCTAAAACTAAATTTGGAGATGTCTTATCTATTCTTATATATGTAGAACTAGATGATGAACAATTACCAGCATTATCACATACTCTAAGATATGCAAGTTGATTTCTTTCTATAGCAAATGCTGTCGTCGTAAATGTATTTGTATTTGAATTAGCATAAGTAGTCCATGATGAATTATCATAACTATATTGATAATATGCTATTCCTGATGCAGTATCGCTTGCATTTAATGTTAAAGAAAAATCAGTATTAGTCCAATTTCCACTAGTTGGATTTGCAATAGTTGGTGCAGCTGGTGCTGTTGTATCTTTAATTACTACCATCTTACTTCCCGTTACTGTGTTATATCCTGTCTTACTTACTTGATAATATATAGTATAAGTTCCTACATCCTTATATGTTGGACTTGATGTTAAATTGTATGTTCCATTTGTTGTTCCATATTTGATGGTTGCTCCACTTGCTGTCACTGTTATTCCATGTGCTGCTCCATCATATTCTCCATTAAAACCTGTCGCTGTTACACTCAATGTTCCAGCTGCTGTTGTTGCTACATGCGCTGCGCTTACAGAATTATAGTTTGTTGTTGCTGCACTTGTTACTGTTATTGTCGCACTTCCTTCTGTTGTTCCTGGTGTTACTGTTACTGTTGTTCCACTTATACTACATGTTGCTACACTTGTATTACTTGATGTACAACTTAAACTTCCTCCACTTGTATTTTTTGTTACTGTAAATGTTCCACTTGTTGGATATGTATATGTTCCTGTATTTGCTGATAACGTTAATGTATTTGTTGCTTTATCTATTACTACTGCTTTTGTACAACTTTTACTTGCTGTATTATAGTTTGTATTTCCTGCTGTACTTGCTGTTGCATAATAAGTTCCAACAACCTTTGGTGTTCCTCCTGCTGCTGTTGCATTACTTGTTGTTGTCTTTGTCGCGCAACTTGAATCACTATAATATGTTACTGTTGGTGTTAGTCCACTTGTTGCACTCGCACTTGTTGCTTTTCCATTTCCATCATATGTATATGTTTTTGATGTTATTGTTATCGAATCTGCTTTTTTACCTATTGTTACACTTACATTTCCTGATTTTGCATTATAATTTGTGTTTCCTGCTACATAGTAGTATACAGTATATGTTCCCGCATTTGTTCCTGTTGGGATACTTCCTGCTGTACTACAACTTGTTGGCGCTGCACTTGTTGAATAACATACGTTTCCTTGTGCTCCTGATACTGTTACTAAACTTTGTGCACTTCCTGTATATGTTAATGTCTTCGCTGTTACTGTTATTGGATTTGCGGCTTTATTTATTACTACTTGTTTACTTCCTTCTACTGTTTGATATCCTGTTTTTGTTATTTGATAGTAAACTGTATATGTTCCTGCATCTTTATATGTTGGACTTGATGTTAAGTTATATGTTCCACTTGTTGTTCCATATTTGATGGTTGCTCCACTTAATGTTGTTGATACTGTTATTCCATGTTCACTTCCATCATACGTTCCTGTGTATCCATTTGCTGTTACACTTGGGATTGTTCCTTTTGCTGTAATTGCTACATGTGATACTTGGCCTGCTTTATAATTATCTGTTTCTGCTGATTTAATTGTTAATGTCGCACTTCCTTCTGTTGTTCCTGGTGTTACTGTTACTGTTGTTCCACTTATACTACATGTCGCTACTGCTGAATTACTTGTTTCACAACTTAAACTTCCTCCACTTGTATTTTTTGTTATTGTAAATGTTCCACTTGTTGGATATGTATATGTTCCTGTATTTGCGGATAACGTTAATGTATTTACTGCTTTATCTATTGTTACTGTTATACTCTTTTCTGTTACTTCTTTATAATTTGTACTTGCTAATACTTTATAGTATACAGTATATGTCCCTGCATCTTTACCACTTGGTAAATCTGTACTATATGTTCCTGTACTTCCTACTTTATATTGTATTGTTCCTGTACTTGAACTTCCTGCATTTATTAATGTCTGTGCGCTTCCTGTATATGTTAATGTTTTTGCTGTTGGCGCTGTTACTTTCCCTTCTGCTTTACTTATTACTACTTGTTTACTTCCCTTTACTGTATTATATCCTTCTTTTTCTATTTGATAATAAACTGTATATGTTCCTACATCTGTATATTTTGGACTTGTTGTTAATGTATAACTTTCACTACTTGTTCCATATTTGATTGTTGCTCCACTTGCTTCTACTGTTATTCCATGTTCACTTCCATCATATATTCCACTATATCCATTTGCTGTATAACTATTTAATGTTCCTTTTGCTGTGATTGCTACATGTGCTACTTGGCCTGCTTTATAATTTTCTGTTTCTGCTGATTTAATTGTTAATGTCGCACTTGCTGCTGTTGTTCCTGGTGTTACTGTTACTGTTGTTCCACTTATGCTACATGTTGCTACTTCTTTATCACTTGTTTCACAACTTAAACTTCCTCCACTTTTATTTTCTGTTATTTCAAATGTTCCACTTTCTGGATATGTATATGTTGCTGATGTTGGTGTTATTTTTAATACATTATTTGCTTTTGTTATTTTTACTGTTTCGCTTCCACTTACTGTATTATATCCTTCTCTTGTTATTTGATAATATACTGTATATTCTCCTACATCACTGTATTTTGGGCTTGTTGTTAATGTATAACTTTCACTACTTGTTCCATATTTGATTGTTGCTCCACTTGCTTCTACTGTTATTCCATGTTCACTTCCATCATATATTCCTTCATATCCTGCTGTTGTATAATTTAGTGTTGCTTTCTTTATTGTTACACTTATACTTGTTTCTGTTACATCTTCATGATTCTTATCCCCTACTACTTTATAATATACTTTATATGTTCCTGCATTTGTTGCCTTTGGAATACTTGTCGAATATGTTCCACCTTCTATTTTATATTGGATTTCTCCTGTTTGGGATGTTCCTGCTTTTATTAGTTCTTGTGCGCTTCCTGTATATGTTAAGTCTTTTGCTGTTGGAGCTGTTATTGTTCCTTCAGCTTTTGTTATTACTACTTTTTCACTTCCTGTTATTACATTATATCCTTCTTTTGTTATTTCATAGTATACTGTATATTCTCCTACATCACTATATTTTGGACTTTCATCTGATGTATAACTTCCTTCACTTGTTCCATATTTTATCACTGAATCACTTGATTCTACCGTGATTCCATGTTCACTTCCATCATATATTCCTTTGTATCCATTTACTGTATAACTATTTAATGTTCCTTTTGCTGTGATTGCTACATGTGATACTTGACCTGCTTTATAATTTTCTGTTTCTGCTGATTTAATTGTTATTGTTGCGCTTCCTTCTTTCTTGCCTGGTACTACTGTTACTATATTCCCTTTTATTTCACATTCTGCTATGCTTGCATCATTTGTTTCACAGCTTAAACTTCCTCCACTTATGTTTTCTATTATTTCAAATGTTCCACTTTCTGGATATGTATATTTCGCTGTTGTTGGTGATATTTTTAATGTATTTGATGCTTTTGTTACTTCTACTTCATATTTTGTTTCTGCTTCTTTATAATTATGTGTTTCTTTACTTATTACTATTATTGTTGCTTTTCCTGTTTTTACACCTTTTATTTTTAAGTTTCCATCTTCTATTTCTGCTTCAGCTATTTCTTTATTTGATGATGTTACTTTTAATTCTCCGTTACTTTTATTTTCTTTTATCTTTATCTCTATTGTTTTATTATATTCTACTGTTCCGCTTTGTTCTTCTAATTCTATTTTTCCGTCTGCTTGTTCTATTACTACTGTTTTACTTCCTCTTACTTGATTATATCCCGCTTTTTCTATTTCATAATATACTATGTATTCTCCTACATCACTGTATTTTGGACTTTCATCTAATGTATAACTTCCTTCACTTGTTCCATATTTTATTATTGCATTTTCTACTTCTACTGTTATTCCGTGTTCTTCTCCATCATATTTTCCTGTGTATCCGTTTGCCGTTACGCTTAATAATCCTTTTGCTGTTTTTGCTACATACACTGCTTTTGCTTCTTGGTATTTTGATGTGGATGCTGATATTACTGTTATTGTTGCGCTTCCTTCTTTTTTTCCTGGCACTACTGTTACTTCTTTTCCTTTTACTTCACATGTTGCGACTTCTTTATCACTTGTTTCACAACTTAGTGCCCCTCCACTTATGTTTTCTATTACTTCAAATGTTCCACTTGTTGGATATCTATAATCTCCACTTGTTGATGATAATACTACACTTCCTGGTAATTTTAAATCATTTTCATTACATTTTTCTCCTATTGTTACTTCATTATTTGTATAATTTACTGTATATCCATCTATACAGAATATTCCTGTTACTACTTTTCCATCTTTTAATGAATAGAATCCAGCTGTTGGCCTTTTTCCTTTTATATCTACTTTTATTTCATCATATGTATAATCTTCTTTATCTTGGTATTCTTCTTCTTCGATTTGTGATAGTGCTGCTTCATTTTCTATTGCCTCTACATATCCATATACTGATACTTTTACTGCACTCTTTCTTGCATCATTTATTATATTTAATACTATTGGTGTTGCGATTAGTGCGATTAAACCTATTATTACTATTACTGCTAATAATTCTATTAGTGTAAATCCTTTTTTATTGGTATTCTTTAAATCCCCCCCCCCCGAAGTTACTATTTGCTACCATATTTTTCACACACCCTTTACTATTTATCTATTCTTAATTATACTACCATGTCAATTAAATGTAAATTATATAATTAAAAAAAATCAGTTTTTAAACTGATTTTAAACTAATTCTAGATATTCTAATAGTTTTAGGAATAGCTTGATGAATTTTCTTTCTAGTCCTTGACCTTCTAGTTTTCTAATTGCTATTCTTTTTTTCTTTATAGAATCATCTCTATTTAATATTTCATCTATTTTTTCTTTCATTACTGTATCAATTTGAAGGTCTGAAATAATAGATTCAATATCATCCATAAAGATTCTTTCTGCCGATATTTCTATATCATTTCCTTTACATATAACTGTAAGTTGTGATGTAGTTGGAACATCATTAACTTCTACTATAAAACTTGTATTTTTAGAATACTTATTGAATTCTACTTTTGTATTGTTTATATATACAATTACATCATTAGCAAATTTTGTATTTCTAAAATTAAATTTATAATTTCTAGTATCTGGTATTATTCCACTCTTACCTTCTAATGGTCTTACAATTACTGTATAATTATTTTTTACATAAGTATAATCTATTGATGTAAGTAAATAATAACCTTTTTTATAAAGTTCACTTACACCATCATCCTCATATAATTTATATGTATTACTTTTACCTGGGAATATTTGTATTTCCATTTTTTTTGGTGGTGTTGTATCATTTGGATTTTCATTATGTCCTAAAGGAATAATAGCACCTGCTTTTACATATACAGGATAATCTTGATCTTTAAAGAAAGATAAGTATTGTTTTCCACCTGCAAATCTTTTTCCTGTTACATAGTCATACCATGTACCAGCTGGTAGATAGAATCTATGAATAACCCTATTCATTACATAGTCTTTTACTTTTAGAATTGGTGATATAAAGAATTCACTACCAAAGAAATATTCACTATTATATATTGGGTCATCAAATGCTTCTGGTTGTTCATAATAAAGTGGAATTATAAGTGGTTTACCATGTTTATGATATTTATATGCTTCTGAATATAAATATGGAATTAAATTATGTCTTAGTTTTAAGTAATCTTTAGTTATCTTATATGTTTTATAACTCCATCTCCATGGTTCTCTTTTATAGAATTTCCCATCTGCACTACCAAATTTTAAAATTGGACTGAATGTTCCTAATTGAACAAATCTTGTATATAATTCATTATCTTCCATACCTTTATGATATCCACCTATATCATGTGCCCAAAAACTATTTCCGTTATTAGTTGCTAACATATTATATTTTGGTATTAATTTAAGTGTATCCCAACTAACTATTGTTTTACCTGAATATGTTACTGGATATCTATGTTCTGCAATATTTGAATTTCTTGTCATTAAAAATGGTCTTTTTCTATAATCTAATGCACCATATTGATAATGATAATAATCCATAGCCCATAACATATCCTTATTTGTAGCATCATTAACATCTAACCAAAAAAAATCTACTCCATCATTATTTTTTAATGGATCTATTAAACAATTAAAATAAGTATTTATATAATTGATGTCAAATACATTAAATGGTACTATTGTATTTCCATTTATATCTAATTGTCTAAATGTTTCATAACTTCTCTCAAAAGGATAAATTCCTTCACTTGGATCAACATTAAGACCTAATCTAATTCCTTTTGAATGAAGATAATTTATCATAGCTGGTGGATTTATAAAATTTTGATAATTCCATGAGAAACCAGAATTAACTAATTTATTTTCATAATTATTTACATGCCAACCTTTATCTAATAATAATATTGATAATGGTATTTCTTTTTCACTAAATTCATCTATTAATTCTTTAATAGAATTATCATTATAACTTACACCTCTACTCCACCAATTACCTAAAGCATATCTAGGAATTAATGGTGGATATCCAGTTAATTTATAATAATCATTTAGACATCCTAAATAATCATTTAAATACATAAATAAGTAAATGTCTATATTATTTCCTTCTCTTTTAATAAGTTCATTACTCTCGTTTATTAAATAACTATTTGAATCATCTACACTTGAAAAACCATCAATTGAGTAAATTCCTCTTTTTAATTTTAATTTATAATTAGAATTTTCTATTGATACTGATGGTGAACCATAATTTCTAACTTCTGGATGACCATAATACCAAATCTTATCTGAATTTAAAAGTTCTACTTTTAAATTAGCAATTGGATTTACTTTTCCTCCACCAAATGGCTTATTTTTTAAATAAGTAACTTGAAAATATTTTGTTCTTATTAATAGATACTTATCATTCTCTTGTTTTTCAAAATTTACTTTATCGTTATCTCTATATATAGCAAATTGAGTTGGTTTATCTACAAACATTCCAGTTTCACTATATTCTAATCTAATTAATTTTTCAGACAAAATAGTAAATCTATAAAAATCACCTTGTATTATATTTTCAGGTTTTGCTTTTGATCTATTATAATTGCTTACAAATTCATTCACACTATTCACCCCTTTTCTTTTATAATTCTTCTATTTTCATAAAATTAGTATGTTTGACTTCTTTAAAAGGATATCCACCTGTAATTATAATTTTATCTCCTTCTTGATAATTGAATTTTTTAATCACAGAATTTTTTGATAATTTTAATATCATATCAAATGATTTAGTATCCTCTATTAAAACAGGATATATCCCATAATATAAATTTAATGAACGAGCTGTTTCTATATTTGGCGTTAGGGCAACTATAGGACAATTTGGTCTAAATCTGCTTATTTTTTTTGCAGTATATCCACTCATTGTAGGTGTTACAATTGCTATACATTTTAACCTAGTCGCACATCCAACAACGCTATAAGCAATAGAACCTGTTATATCTTGATTTTCTGTTCTCATAGCTTTGGTTGATAATTCTATATAATTTATATCTAATTCTGATGTTTTTATTATTTTATTCATCATAGAGATTGTTCCAACTGGATATTTTCCAATTGTTGTTTCTCCAGTTAACATAATTGCATCTACACCATCTACTATAGCATTTGCTATATCACTTATTTCTGATCCTGATGGTTTTACTTCATTTTCTAAAGTAGAAAGCATTTCTGTTGCTACTATACTAACTTTTGATTGTAAATGACATTTATTAATTATTGATCTTTGTATACTAGGAATTCTTTCGATTGGAATTTCTACACCAAGATCTTTTCTTGAAATCATTATCCCATCACTTACTCTTATTATTTCATCTAAATCTTCTAAAGCTTTTTCTTTTTCTATCTTTGATATTATTGAAGCATGATCATTACCATATTCTATTAATAAGTCATTTACTGATAAAATATCTTCTGCGCTTGATACAAAAGATAATGCTATATAATCAATGTTTTCTCTACCAGCAAATATAATTGCTGATTTATCTTCTGATGTTATAAAAGGCATATTTATTGTTGTATCTATAACTCTTAGTGATTTATTATCTTCTACAAATCCACCTTTTATTACTTCGCATAATAAGCTATTTTCACTTTTTTCTAAAACTTTTATTTCTATTAACCCATTATCTAATTTAAATACTGTATTTGTTTTTACGTCATTTATTAAATTACTATATGATACTGAAAATTTTGTTGAATCTCCTATAATAGGATCCATATGAATTCTTATTTTATCGTTATCTCTTAAATAGGCTTTACCACCAGTAAATTTTCCAACTTTAATATCTGGTCCTTTTAAATCTAATAATATTGCTGTATTTGTTTTTAATTTTTTATCTATATTTCTTATTTTATCAACTATATCCGCACAAAATTCAATAGAAGAGTATTTCATATTTAAACGAGCAATATTCATTCCATTTAAAATCATTTCTTCTAATATTATTTCATCTTTACTAGAAGGACCTATTGTTGCCATTACCTTAGTCTTTTTCATAGTATCACCTATTATCCATTATACCAATTTTTTTATAAAAAAAAAAGTATATAATTATACTTTTTGATTTTTGTTTTCTATTGCTATTCTTTGTACTATAGCAAGTGCACATATTAATGATATTGTAAATGACCCACCATATGATAAAAATGGTAATGGTATACCTGTTAGTGGCATTACTCCAAATAATCCACCTAAATTTATCAAAATATGTAAGAATATATATGTAGCAACACCTAAACAAATATATCTTCCTCTTATAGTTTGACATTTACTTGAAATATCTAAAATTCTTTTTAAAACAACAGCATATAATATAAATATTAATGTTGTTATAATTAGTCCATATTGTTCTGCTATTATAGCAAATACACTATCGGTATGTGATTCTGGAATATAAGATATTTGTTTACTTTCTCCTATACCTTGTCCTAACAAACCACCAGAATTTATAGCAATAAAACCATTACATATTTGATATCCACCATTTTCATAATTTTTACATGGGTTAAAAAAGTTAAATCTACTTGATTGAGCACTAGAAAATAAGTCTCCTTTACCCATTAAAATAACTAACATTATTAAGCCTAATACAAAACATAAACCTATTGTTCTTAATTTATCTATTCTAAGAATAGGACTTGCTAAAAAAAGTACTGCAAATATTGTAGTTATAACAATCATTGTTCCTAAATCCCTTTGTAAAAATATTACTACTGGGAAAAATAATCCTACTAGCATTATCTTAAATATCATGTCATATTTATCTTTTTGTTCTATTTTTTTAGATCTTAATTTTGTATAAAATTTTTCAAATAAAATTGACACAAATACAATCATTACAGGTTTAGCAAATTCACTTGGTTGAAATGTAAAACCACCTATATTTATCCAGTTATTATTTCCTGAATAAGTTGCTCCAAAACTTGTAAGTGATACTGCAAGTGATGCTACTGCTACTATAATAAAAGCAAGTGGTCCTAATAATTTATAAGATTTAGATGGTGTTTTAATTATAAAAACGCCTATTATTACTCCTAATACTATTGTTATAAGTTGTTTATAAAAATAAGTATACAAATCATGATTATATCTAAGTACTGCTGTTTGACTTGAAGCTGATACAATATTAAGCAACCCAAAAATAAATAACAATGATGTTATTACAAATAAAGTTTTATCCATATTTTTAATTGCCTTACTTAGTTTCATGGTATCACCTAGTATAATAATATCATATAATTTTTAAATTAACAATAATTAAAAATTAAGTAACATATTTTAAATCTGTGAGTAAAATATATTAGATAAGAATAGGAGGGATTCGTATGTATTATTACGGTGGATACCAAGGTTATGGTTGTGGCAATCCTTGTGGTGGATATGGTAATGGATATGGTTCTGGATATGGTGCAGCTATAGTCTTAGTTTTATTTATCTTATTAGTTATTATTATTGGTACTAGATCTTTTGATAGAAACTAATTTATAAAAAAACTCCTTTTTGGAGTTTTTATACTTTATCAAAATAAGTAATTTTTCTTTCCATGACATCTGCTTCAATTGAATCTCTAAGAAGTTTTCTAACTTTATCGCAATCTTTTATATTTTTAAGTAAAACATGTTGTCCTGCTCTACAACTTGAACAATTGCTATCTACTAAAACAGATACAGTCCCTATTTTAAGTAATCTTTGATATAAAGACACTGTCATATCTGGATCTTTAAGTAAATAAAGTTCAATTGTATTTACTTTTTGTTTAAAAAATCCCGTTTTAATTATTAATTCATCTTTTGTTATTTGATAATATGTAAAATTAAGTTTAATAAGACTTAAAAATCTTTGCCACAATCCAGCTGGTTGTCCTTCCCATTTTACTTGAAATTCTACTTCTTCTACTCCATTATTATCTTTCATACTTTCACCTCTTTATTAATTATATCAAATTTATTTATATTTAAGCAAACTTTATTTGTTTATCTTTACATTTTGTGATAAAATATTTCTATTGGTGGTGGTATTATGTTTAAAAAACTTGATATTATAGATGATATAAATAAAAATGAAAATAAACTACTTAGAAGCATTAGTAAAGAAGTAACTTTTCCTTTATCTAAAGAGGATAAAGAAATAATTGAACACATAATTAAACATTTAACATATAGTCAAATAGAAGAATATGAAAAAAAATATGATTTAAGACCTGGTATGGGTTTAGCATTTCCACAACTTGGAATTTTAAAAAGAATAATTGTTATAGTTGATGAATATGAAGAAGGAAAATTTGAAAATTATGTTGTTATAAATCCTGAAATAGTTAGTAATTCAAAAGAAATGATTGCGGCTGATGCTGGCGAAGGTTGTTTAAGTGTAAATCGCGAAATCGAAGGACATGTTCCTAGATTTGCTAGAGTTACTGTTGAAGGTTATGATATTGATGGAAATAAAATTAAAATTAGAGCTCGTGAAGAATTATCAATAGCTTTTCAACATGAAATTGATCATTTAAACGGAATTTTATTCTATGATAGAATAAATAAAGATAAACCTTTTTATAGTGATTACGAAATAAGATTAATTTAACACTTTATGTGTTATTTTTTTTGTGATATAATTTATATGGTGATAATATGAATAGTTTTAAAAGAAAAGCAATAAAGTATGCAATAAAAATAATTATAACAGTACTAATCGCATGTTTAGGGTGTATTTGGATATACTATAATGCATAGGAGGAATTATGAATAATAAAGTTGTTATAATTGGATGTGGTAATGTAGGAATGAGTTATGCTTATGCCCTACTTAATCAAAGAACTTATGTAAATGAATTAGTTTTAATCGATTTAAATAAAGATAGAATTATTGGAGAAGCTATGGATTTAAATCATTGTTTAGCTTTTGCTCCATCTAAAATTAAAATTAGAGTTGGAGATTATAATGACTGCAAAGATGCTAAAATAGTTTGTATTGCAGCTGGTGCTAATCAAAATCCAGGTGAAACTAGAATGGATTTAATCAATAAAAATAGTGTTATTTTTAAATCTATTGTCAATAATGTTATGAATAGTGATTTTGATGGAATATTTTTAGTTGCTACTAACCCACTTGATGTTATGACTTATTTGACTTATAAATATTCAAATTTAAGTCCAAATAGAATTATTGGTAGTGGTACTAGTTTAGATACCTCAAGACTTAGATATTTAATAAGTGATAAATTAAATATTAATCCTAAAAATGTACATGCTTATGTTATTGGAGAACATGGAGATTCTGAATTTGTTCCTTGGAGTAATGCTAATATAGGACTACAAAATATAAACGACTATTTAAAAGAAGAAGAATTAGAAAAAATTTGTTTAGAAGTTAAAAATGCAGCTTATGAAATAATAAATAAAAAGGGTGCTACTTATTATGGCATTGGAATGTGTTTGGTAAGAATTACTAATGCTATATTAGGTGATGAAAATGCAATTATTACAGTTTCAACATATGATGATAAAAATGATGTATTTATTGGATTACCTGCTATTTTAAATAGTACTGGTATTAAAGATAGAATTTATATTGATCTTAATGAAGAAGAATCTAAAAAATTACAAAATTCTATTGATATTATTAAAGATGCAATAAAAAAAATAAACTAACAATTTAAAATTGTTAGTTTTTATTTATCCATTACATACTCCATCTATATAGAAATCATCTGGACATATAGTAATTGTAAATGAATCTGATTTTCCATTTGATGTAGAACATGTTATTGTTGCTGTACCAGGACCAATTCCTAAAACAGATATCAAACCTTTATGATCTATTACATATGTATTTTTTGATAATTGAATAACTTCATCATCACTTGATTTACAAGTCACTGTAGATGTTACTGTTTCTGGTAATAATTTTATTGTTATATTATCTCTTTCATTATTTAAATCATGACTCATACTATAGCTACTTCTACCAGAAAATACTTTAATACTACTTACTGTAAATGTTTTATGTTTTTCAACAGGATCAACAATATTTGTAACTTTTTCTTTTTCTTTTTTTTCTTCTGTTATATTTTCTTTAGCATCTTTTATATTACTATTTTCACTATCTTGTTTTTTTACAGCACTTATTACTTGATCACCTTTTTTACATTGTGTTCCATTATATAATTCATATCCTTCTGGACATACATATGAATACTTATTATCTAATTCGTGTTTTTTTGTTGCATCTATTATCTTATCTTTACTTTTACATTTTGTTTCATTATATAGTTCATATCCTTCTGGACATGTATATTTATTATCTGTTTTTGTTGCGTCTATTATTTCTGTTCCTTTTTTACATTTAGTTCCATTATATAGTTCATATCCTTCTGGACATGTATAACTATATTCTACACTAGTATCTAGTGTTTTTGTTGCGTCTATTATTTCTGTTCCTTTTTTACATTTTGTTTCATTATATAAATTATATCCTTCTGGACATGTATATTTATATTTAGCTTCAGAAACTACTTTTTTTGTTGCATCTATTATTTTATCTCCATTTTTACATTTTGTTCCATTATATAATTCATATCCTTCTGGACATGTGTATTCATATACTGCTGCTGAAATTAATGTTTTTGTTGCTTCAATTACTTTATCTTCTGATCTACATTTTGTTCCACCATATAATTCATACCCTTCTGGACATGTATATTTATATATTACTTCTTCTTTTAAAAGTTTTATCGCATCTATTATTTCTTTTCCTCTTTTACATTTTGTTTTTTCATATAAATCATATCCTTCTGGACATACATATACGTATTCTGCTTCATCTGAATCTACACATTTTGTTCCATTATATAAATCATACCCTTCTGGACATGTATATGTAATCACTGATCTTGTACATTCTCCAGATGATAATAAAATTGTTCCAGCTGGACATTCAAAAACATCTTTTTTACATTTTCCATCTTCTAATAAATATCCTTCTGGACATTTATAATTTTCTTCTGTTATTTTATTTTTAGTACCCAATTTAATATTACCTGTAGTAAATAAAATTATTATAGTAATTATAAATATTAATACAATTGCTATAATATACCCTTTATATCCTTTTTTTTGTTTCATCTACTTCACGCTCCTATTTTAAGAATACCATATTTTTAAATATTAATAAATAAAAAAAAGATAATTAATTAAAAATTATCTTTTTTCGTTCTTTTGTTTATATTTTATTTTAGGAGTTATTGCTGCTAAATAATATTCTGATGTTTTAACAACTTCTCCATATATATCTTTACCTGTATATGCTTCTATTTCTTTTTCTAAATTATATAATTTTCTTAATTTATTTTCATAATCTTTATCATCAAGTCTTCCATATGTTCCAATAAATATATGTTTACCTGTTAGCATTATATCTATTAATAAATCTATTGTTTCTTGATTAGTAGGAAATTGAGTTATATAAAAGTTTATAAAATCTAATACTCTTTGTTTTTTATTATAATTTAAAATAACATTGTTTTTTTCAACTATAACTTGTCCATTTACACCAACAATTTTTCTTTTATCTTTTTCTATGTTTTGATATTCATCCGATACTGCAATTCCTAATGTATCCATTGGTGTATGTGGTAATACTGAATCATAATTACTTTTACCTAATTCTACCATTCCTCTTCTAGGCATTAAATCTATTGTTTCTAGAAACTGTTCATATAGATTTAATATACGAGCTTTTTCTTCTAACCAAATATCAAACAATCTATCCTTATTTTTTTTTGTGATTGTTATTTTTTGTGTATCTAAAAATTCTTGAAATAAACATTCTTTGTATTTTTCCATACTATCACCCCAAATTTGTACTATATATAATACACTTTTTTTTGAAATTGTCAAATAAAGACTAATAATTTATATTAGTCTATTTTTTCTAACTCATTTATTATAATTTGATATTTATCAAATCTTTTTTCTACTTTTCCTTTAATTTTGATTATATCTCCTATTTTTATATTATTATAAACTTTAAATGTTTTAGGAAACATAACTAAATCTATATATTCTAATTCATCACTACCAGTTATAAAACACATTTGTTCATTATTTTTTGTATCTATAGTTTTTATTCTATCAACCATGACTACACTATCTATTATTTTATCAAAATAATTTTTTATATTATTTAATCCAATTAATTTTTTATCTTTTAATCTTATTTCTGTAACTGGATGATTACTTAAATAAAAACCAAATACATTATATGATCTATTTAATAATTCTTTACTATCATATTCTTTATGTTCAATTAAATTAGGTTTTACTGTATCTTCACCTAATTCTTTATATAAATCTGTATAATTAATAATTAAATCTATATTTTCAATTAATGTTTTATGATTTATGTTAAATGAATCAAAACATCCTGCATCTATTAGATTAATAATTGTACCTTTATTTACTTGTTTTGAATATGTTCTATTTACAAAATCAAATATATCTTTAAATTTAGATTTTTGTCTTTCTTTTAATATTACACTTATTGCATTTTCTCCTATATTTTTAATACAAGATAAAGGAAATCTTAATCCATTTTCTTCTACTTTATATAAGTATTCACTTAAATTAATATCTGGATTTAGTATTTTTATATCACTTATTTTAGCTTCATATATATATTCTTTAGTTATAATAGTACCTATTACATTATCAAGTAAATTTTTCATAAAATACTTATTATAATTAGCTTTTAAATAAGCCATTTTATAAGATATTATAGAATAAGCTACTGAATGTGATCTATTAAATCCATATGAAGCAAATTTAAGTATTAAATCAAATACTTTATTTGCTACTTCTTCTTTATATCCATTATTAATACTACCTTTTATAAATTTATCTTTTTCTTTTAATAAAATATCTTCTTTTTTCTTACTCATTGCTCTTCTAAGTAAGTCAGCTTCTCCCATTGTATAATTTGCCATTACATTAGATATTTTCATTATTTGTTCTTGATAAATAATAATTCCATATGTAGGTTCTAATATATCTTTTAATCTTTCATCTATATAATCAATTTTTTCTTTTCCGGATTTTCTTTTTATAAATGAATCTATATTAGACATAGGTCCTGGTCTATAAAGAGCTAAGGCTACTGACAAATCTTCTATATTATCTGGTTTTAATTTTTGTAAGAAGTTTTTCATTCCTTCTGATTCAAACTGAAATATACCTATTGTATTAGCTTTTTTAAACAATTCAAATGTTTTTGAATCATTAAGTGGTATATCATTAAAATTAATATTTATATTATCTTTCTTTAAATCTTCTATAACACTTGTTATTAAAGTTAAATTTTTTAAAGCTAAAAAATCCATTTTTAAAAGTCCAATATCTTCTAAATAATTCATTGTATAACAAGTTAAATACATATCATCTTTTTTTACTATAGGTAATACTTCATCTAATTCTTTATTAGATATTACTATACCAGCAGCATGTACACTTGTATTTTTCTTTATTCCTTCTAATTTTAAAGCTATTTTAGTAAGTTCATTGATATTTTTATTATTTTTTATAATATTTTCTATTTTAGGATTTTTAAAATTATCTTTTAAATTTAATTTAGAATCAATTAATTTTACAAAGGAATCCAATTCACTTTGATCTAAATCCATAACTTTTCCTATATCTCTAATTACTTGTCTGGATGCAAGTGTTCCAAAAGTTATGATACCTGCGACTTTTTTTAATCCATATTTATTCTTGCAATAATTTATTACTTCTTCTCTTCTATTATATTCAAAATCTATATCTATATCAGGCATTGTAATTCTATTTGGATTTAAAAATCTTTCAAATAATAAGTTATATTTTATAGGATCTACATCTGTTATATCTAGGACATATGCAACTAAACTTCCGGCTGCGCTACCTCTTCCTGGACCTACTAATATGCCTTTTTCTTTAGCAAATCTAACATAATCCATAACTACTAAGAAATAATTACAAAATCCCATATTTTTTATTATTTCGAGTTCATGTTTTATTCTATCAATATATACTTTACTTACTCTTTCACCAAATCTTTTTTTAAGACCTATTCTACACATTTCTTTTAAATATGTATAATCTGTATATCCTTCTTCTATTTCATATATTGGTAATAAATCATTTCTTTTTTCTAATACTAAATTACAGTTATCATAAATATATTTATAGTTTTCTAAATTATTATTTATATCTAATTTTAAATAATTTTCTTCTTTTATATTTACTTCATCTATTGTTAATCCTCTTTTTATTCCTTGTAAATATAAATAGTATATTTTATCATTTCTATTTAAATATAGTATTTCATTTAAATATATTTTTTTATCATATTTAATATTTTCTAATTCATATGAATCTTTATATCCTACAAATATATCTTTATATATTTTATTTAATTCTTCATAAATACTTAATGAATTAAATGGTACTATACATATTAAATCATTACTATATTTATTTAAAAGTTCTATATTTTTTTCTTGTTCATTTATTTTTATTAAGTTTTTATATCCTTCAATATTTTTAGAATATAGGATTATTTTTAAATCATTTATTTCTACTTCTAAACCTATTATAGGTTTTATATTATTTTTAGTACACGCTTGGTAAAATTCATACGCTCCATATAAGTTATTATCTGTGATAGTTAGTGCTTTTAAATTATTTTGTAATGCAAATTCTATTAAATCTTTAACTTTAATAGTACTATCAAGTAAAGAATATTCTGTTTTTATATAAAGTGGTATATAATGCATAACTATCACATCCTTAGTTATATTTTACTATAAATTACAATTATTAACAATTATTTGTTGTTAAATAAAATAATTGTGTTATAATAGAAAACATATTTTGGAGGTTTTTTATGATTAAGGTTACGAAAAAGAAGGATTTTAATAAATTAGATGAAATTACAATTGAAACGGAAGATGGTAAATTTAAAATTTTTTATGGAGGAAATTTAGATTTATATTGGGCATATCATTATTTTGGTGATAATGATCAACCACATACATTTACAATAACTAAAGAAAATTATGTTATATATGAATTAATTGATGAATTATATAATAACATTAAAAATAATAATATTCCTAAAAAACGAAATTTTGAATTTGAAGATGATTTTTTTGATGATTTTTTCAATGATGTTATTGATGATGATAAACATCAAAAATTATTCATAGATGATGTCGTTACATGGCATTCTGATGATTGTCCATATGAAACAGCTAGTAAGCTATTAATATTTAAAGAAAATGAAGAATATAAAATCACTTTCATAAAAAGTAAAGAAGAATTTATGGAATTTTCAGTTAGAATAAGCAATAGTGGTAGTAGATATGGAGAATTTAGTACTCTATTTATGAATATGTACAATAAATTATGTGAATATAACCCTGAATATCATCAAATACATATGGAAGAATATCTATATAATAAAAAAGTAAAAAAATTAAAATAATTTATTCATAAACATTTGACTTATTTATTAAAATATAGTAAAATTATAAAGCATGGAACAAAAAAACTATATATAGGAGGTATAATATGGCTAGAAAAGCAACTGAAAAGAAACCTTTATTTGGTAATAGAAGATCACATTCACTTAGAGCTACAAGACATGCTCAAAGACCAAACTTACAAAAAGTAACTCTTGAAAATGGTGAAAAAGTAAGAATAACTGCTAGAGAATTAAGAACTTTAAAAAAAGCAAGCAAATCTGTAGATACTGAAGTAGCTGCTTAATTAAGAACTTAGTTCTTTTTTTTATACTTTTTCATATAATATATTAGTGATAGTATGAAGAAGTATGTTTTGATTATTATCTTTATTTTAACTATGACTAGTTGTAAAGATAAGTTTTATGAAAATATTAAAGTTGTTAAAAATCCTAATGATACTTTAGTTTTAGTAAATAAAAATAATAAACTTAAAGATGATTTTATTCCAAATAATTTAATTAAACTCGATTTAAAACATTCTAATGATGAAAAGTATTTAAAAAAAGAAGCTGCCCTAGCCTTTTATAAATTAAGTAGTGATGCTAAAAAATTAGGTTATAGAATAATAGTCGTATCTGCATATAGAAGTTATACATATCAAGAAAAACTATTTGATTATTATGTAAAAGAAAAAGGTATTAATTATGCCTTAAATTGTAGTGCAAAGGCCGGACATTCTGAACATCAAACTGGTCTTGCTATTGATGTAGAAGGTTCTAATTTTGATTATGATTTATTTTCAGAATCTAAAGAATTTGTATGGATGAGGGATAATGCACATAAATATGGTTTTATTTTAAGATATCCAAAAGGTAAAGAAGACATTACTGGGTTTAAATATGAACCATGGCATTATAGATATGTAGGTAAAGAAGTTGCTAAAAATATATATGAAAAAAATATTACATTAGAAGAATATTTTGAAGTTGCAAACTAATACATTTGTGTTATAATAGAAATTGGTGATTTCATGAAAGACGTTATATACACTGATATTCAAACGTTATTAAATAATAATATAGATATAACTGATATTCTAGAAAAAATAAGAAGTATTATGGAAATAGAATATCCTGATTATGTAGAATGGTTTGATGAAAAAGTAATACCTAATTTAACATTTGGTGAAAGAAATATTATTTTGGTATTTAAGAAAAATGAATTAATCGGATTTATGAATTTAAAGAAAACTAAAAAAGAAAGAAAAATGTCTAATTTATATATTAAACCTTCTTTCTATTATAATAATTTTAATAATAAATATTTTGATAAAATGCTTGAGTTATCTACTGAATGGTTAGAAACTAATGAACCAATAATAATAATATCTGAAAAAGATTATGATAAATGTGCTTTTATTTTATATATTAAAAGTTGGGATGTATCTAGAATTATGAGAAAAAATGGTACAATTTATTATGTTCTTAATGGTTATGATGAATTTAAACAAATAGAAAAATCAATTATTAAGAAACGTAAAAAACGTATCAACGAAAAACAATATAATTAATATCCAAGTTATATATTTGGGTATTTTTTTTGCTATTTTATCGGTTACTTTTTTTAACATATAAATAAGAAATAAAGAACTTATTGCCCAAATAAGACCCATCTCTAGGGCTGCATATTTACCAATATTAAATTCATAATCTGTATAATTCCATAATGTTTTATCAAATAAAATTTTAAGCAATACTCCACCTATATATTCAATAATGGATAACAATATAAATCCTGTTAGAAATATACATAAAAATTTTAATATTTTATGTGTTTTTAACTTAGCTATATATTTATTATAAATATATAATACAACGACACTACCTACTCCATATATTGGAGTCCATGGTCCATATAGTATTCCACCTTTATATCCCATAACTAAATAAAGAATATATTCTATTATATAGCCAACTACTGAATATATAAAAAATATATTTGTATAATACATATTATCACCTATTTTATTTTGCATAAAAAAAAGAAGATTATTCTTCTTCTTCATCTTCTTCTGTTATTATAGATAAATCTTCTAACTCATCTTCAAGATCATCATCTTCATAATTTTCATCTATATTTTCTTCTTCTACTTCTTCTAGAGTTTCATCTTCTTCTACTTCTTCTTCTGTTTCTTCTTCATCTTCTTCTTCATCGATAACTATTTCAATTGAATGATTATCTCTAATATCCCATTCATTGTTTTCTAAAAGAACAAATCTTTTATCAATATTTAGAGAAGTATAGTAATCTCCTATCTTAGAAGCATATTCTTCATCACTATATTCAAGCAAACCACATATTTCTTTAAATAGTGTTGGTGTATTCATTGATTTTTTATTTTCTTTTAAAATCATATAAGTTAAGTCTGTAAGACTCATTAACTCTAATTCTTCAACCTGCATATCTTTAATTTTCATAAATTCCTCCTAATTACATTACACTTGGTATATCTATAACAAGTATATTTAACATTTCTTTTATTATTTTATTTGTTAAATTTAATACATAAACAAAGCTATTTTGTTTATCTTTATCTTCTTCATTATTAACATGATTATTTTGATAGAATGAATTAACTAATACACATAAATCATATATGTATTCTGCTATATAACTTGGCATTCTTGTGTTAAACGCATTATTAACTGCTAATTCAAGTTCTAATAATTTAATTCTTAAATTTCTATCATAATCATTATATACTATGTCATTTAGTGTAGTAATTTCCTTATTTTCAATTATTTTATTTATTCTAAGATAAGTATATAAAATATATGGTCCTGTTTTTCCTACAACTTCACTAAATTTTTCTATATCGAATATATAATCTTTTTCTCTATTATTTTGTAAATCTGCAAATTTAATTATAGCATTTACTATTTTGTCCCTGTCTTCTAAACTCATACTCTTATTTTCTTCTTTTTTAGAAATAAATAATTCTTTTACTTCGTTAAATAAGTCATCAAGTTTAGGAGCATCTCCACTTCTTGTTTTATATGGTTTACCATCTTTACCATTTACTGTTCCAAATCCTAAAAATTCTAAATTAGCATCTGTTATACCAGCTTTTTTTACAGTTCTAAATACTTGTTCAAAATGCATTTGTTGTCTTAGATCTGTAAAATATAATATATGATCTGGTTTATAATCTTGTTCTCTTTGTAATATAGTAGCAATATCTGTTGTACCATATAAGTAAGCTCCGTTACTTTTTTCAAATATAAGTGGTGGCATTTCTTTTTTATCAGTATCTTCTTTTACTTCTACTACTAAAGCGCCTTCACTCATTTTAAATAATTTTTTACTATCTATAATATTTTTCGCTTCTTCTATATAGTTATAAGCATCGCTTTCCCCATACCATAAATCAAATTTTACATTTAAATATTTATATAATCTTTTAATATCATTTCCTGATACTTCTTTTATTTTTTCGAAATATTTATGATATTCTAAATTACCATCTTGTAAATCTTTAGTAATATCAGCACATATTTTTTTTACTTCTTCGTCTTGCTTACATAAAGCACTAATTTTAGGATATACATTTTCTAAATATTCTAATGTTATATCTTCTATGTTTATATTATCTCTTTTTATAGCATATATAACTTGTCCTATTTGAAGTCCATAGTCTCCTAAATGAACATCTGATATAGTTTTATATCCTTTAAACTCTATTGTTCTTTTTACTGCTTCTCCTACTATAGCACTTCTTAAATGTCCTACATGTAGTGGTTTTGCTATATTAGGTCCACCATAATCTAAGAAGAATACTTCATCATTTTTTTGTTCTATATTAAATTTATCATTTTCATTCATTTTAACAAGTAATTCATTTATTAATGTATCACTTATTTTTATATTTATAAATCCAGGTTTTACAAATGATACTTCACTGAAATAATGAGAAAAATCTCCTCTTTCATTTATACACGCAACTATTTCTTCTCCTATTTCTATAGGACTTTTTTTGTAAATAGAAGCTAATTTAAATACACCATCAAATTGATAATCACATAAATCTGGTCTATTTGATTTAATAACTTTAGCATCCACTTCATAATTTAATTTATTTAATTCTTCTTTTATTATATTTTCTAATATTTTTAGTATCATATTACCACTCTATTCTGAAATTTAATTTTTCTTCTTCGATATTATAATCTATTTCTAAATAATTATCTCTTTTTACTATTTTATTTGTATATATATTTAATTCTAATATTTTATTATATATTTTATATATACATTTAGTATTTTCTAATTCTTTAAATTCAAATATAATTTCACTATCCTCTTCTTTTCTTGTCATAATAATACTATCACTTATTTTTATATTAACTTTAGTATTATTATCTATATAGTTTATTATATTATCATTTACTATACCTTTTATATTATTTTTTATTATTTCTTTAGTATTTTTATTTTTTAAAATACTTGTTATATTTACTTTGGACATGTTATTTCTCCATTCCTGCATAATTATAATATAGATATGCTATAATTGCAACATTTTTTTATAATTTTTAAGTTATATTTTTCTATATTTTTCCAATAATAAATATAGTGAGGTGATTAATATAAAAAAATTCTTTAAAATATTTTTTAAAACTACAATAATATTAATCATACTATTTTTATTATTTTATATAGGGCTATATATATATGCAAAAATGTCTCCTAAATTATCTATTAATTCAGCTAATGGGTATTATTTATATGATAAAGATAAAAACTTATTTACAGGTAATAACAATGAATGGATTAATTTAGATAATATATCTACCGATTTAGTAAATGCAACATTAGCTATTGAAGATAAAAATTTTTATAAACATATGGGATTTGATTATTTAAGAATTGTAAAAGCTTTTGGTACTAATATAGTTAGTGGTAAAACAGTACAAGGAGCATCTACTATAACTCAACAGTATGCGAAAAATTTATTTTTAGATTTTGATAAAAAATGGTCTAGAAAAATAGAAGAAGCTTGGCTTACTATAAGACTTGAAGTTCATTATAGTAAAGATGAAATATTAGAAGGATATTTAAATACTATAAATTATGGTGGTGTTTATGGTATTGAGAATGCAAGTAAATATTATTTTAATAAATCCAGTAAAGATTTAACATTAGCTGAAGCTTCTATGCTAGCAGGTATTCCAAAATCACCTGCTAATTACGCTCCTACTGTAAATGAAAAAAACGCTAAAAAAAGACAAAGATTAATTTTGAATGCTATGGTTGATAGAGGTTATATTACTGATAAAGAAGCTGATGAAGCTTATGATACTGAGTTAGAATATTTAGGTATTGAAAATGAAAATAACTCTTCTACTTTAATGTATTATCAAGATGCAGTTATAAAAGAGCTTAAAAGTTTAAAACAAATACCTTCTTCATTTTTAAAAACCGGTGGTTTAAAAATTTATACGAGTTTAGATTTAGAAGCTCAAAATATTATTGATTCTACTATAAAAAAACATATGGAAGATACAAAATTAGAAACTGCTATTGTTGTTATGAATCCTAAAAATGGTGAAATACTAGGTATAGCTGGTGGTAAAGATTATAATAAGAGTCAATTTAATCGTGTAACTGATTCTAAAAGACAAGTTGGTTCTACTATGAAACCATTTTTATACTATAGTGCTTTAGAAAATGGTTTTACTTCTACTACTACTTTTACTAGTGAAAAAACAACATTTACTTTTTCTGGCAATAAAACATATAGTCCTAAAAACTATAATGATGTTTATGCTAATAAACCTATTACATTAGCTGCTGCCCTATCTTATTCTGATAATGTATTTGCAGTTAAAACTCATTTATTTTTAGGTGAAAAAGAATTAGTTGATTTTTCTAAAAGAGTTGGTATTACATCTAATTTAGAAGAACTACCTTCATTAGCTTTAGGTACTGAAGAAATTAATATCTTAGAAATGATGGAAGGTTATTCTACATTTGCTAGTGGTGGATATAAAATAGAACCTCATTTTATTACTAAAGTTGAAGATATGAATGGTAATGTTTTATATAAATATAAAAATGAAGAAGAACTTATTTTAAATAAAAATACTACCTTTATTTTAAATGAACTATTATCTAATTGTTATAATAAAAACTTAATTGATTATAACTACCCTACTTGTTTTAATATCGCACCTAAAATAACTAAAAAGTATTCTATTAAAACAGGTACTACAGATACTGATCATTTAATATTTGGATATAATCCTGATTTACTTATTGGTGGATGGATTGGATATGATGATAATACTAATACTGTTGATAAAGATGGTACTACTTTAAAAAACATGTGGGTTGAAATTATGGAATCATATTTAAAAGAAAAAGAAGAATCATGGTATGAACAACCTAATAATGTAGTTGGTGTACTTGTTAATCCAATAACTGGTGAAGCAGCTACTAAAGATACTAAAAATTCAACTATAATGTACTATATTAAAGGTACTGAACCTAATGCTAGTGATATAGAAAGTACTATACCTACTATTAAAGTAGAAGAATAAAAAAATACTGAAATTCAGTATTTTTATTTTACACTCATTTTTATTGTTTTAATTTCTATTTTATAGTTATCTTCCATCATATTATCTATAATTATATTTTCTATATTATTTTTAATTATTTTATCTAGTTTTCTAGCTCCATATTCATTATAATTAGATAATTCTATTATTTCATCTATAACATTATTATTTATTTTTAATTTAACATTTAATTTATCATATTTATTTTTTATTTTATTTATTTTTTCATTTATTAAATATTTAATATTTTCTTCTTTTAGTTTATTAAATTCTATTATACTATCTATTCTATTAACAAATGATATATCAAAATATTCTTTTAATTTTGATATTACTATATTTTTATTTTTATTAAATCCTACATGTATATCATTAAATCCTATATTTGATGTCATTATAATTGTTACATTATCAAATCTTACTGATCTACCAGATGAATCTTTTATTTTTCCTTCATCTAGTATTTGATAAAATAAATTAATTATTGAAGGATGTGCTTTTTCTATTTCATCTAATATAAGTACTGAATATGGCTTATTTCTTATCTCTTCTAATATATTTTTATTATCATTATATCCTACATATCCTGGAGGTGAACCTATTATTTTACTAACACTATGTGATTCAGAATATTCACTCATATCTAGTTTTATGATATTATTCTTGCCTACCAAACATTCCCCAAATATTTTTGATAATTCTGTTTTTCCTACTCCACTTGAACCCATAAACATAAATGAATAACACTTATTTTTATCTTTAAATCCCAGTTTTATTTTTTTTATATTTTTTATAAGCTCTTCTACTACTTTTTCTTGACCTATTATTTTATTTTTTAATTTTTGTTCTATTTTTTTTATTGATGTTTTATTTTCATTTAATAATTCATATACAGGAATTTTTGTTTTTATGTGAATTACTTCAGCAACATCTTTTTTTGCTACTTCTTTTTTCTTTTTATTATATAGTTTTAATTCTATATTATTTATTTCATCAATTAATTTATTTTCTTCTTCTTTATATTTACTTGCTTCTTTAAATTTATTTTTTATAATAGATTCATTTTTCTTTGTATTTATAAGTTTATATTCTAGTTTTAATTCATTATATTTTTTTAATTCTTTTGATTCTTTTAGACTTACTTTAGCACATACTTCATCTAGTATATCTATTGATTTATCTGGTTCATATCTGTCATATATGTATTTATCTGATAATTCTATAATGGTATCTATAACACTATCTTTTATTTCAACCATATGATATTTTTCATATATTTTTTTTAGTCTTAATAATATTTCTTTTGTTTTTTCTTTATCTGGTATTTCTATTTCAACTTTCTGAAATCTTCTTTCAAGTGCTTTATCTTGTTCTATATACTTTTTATATTCTTCTATTGTAGTAGCACCTATGCATCTTAGTTTTCCACGTGCTAATGCAGGTTTTATTATATTAGAAGCATCAATTGCACCTTCTGCTCCTCCTGCTCCTACTAATGTATGTATTTCATCTATAAATAAGATTACATCATCATTTTCTTCTACTTCTTTTATTATTTTATTCATTCTTTCTTCAAATTCACCACGATATTTAGTACCAGCTACTAGTGATGCCATATCTAAACTTACTATTCTTTTATTTTTTAGTGATAATGGTACATTACCTAATGATATCATTCTGCTTAATTCTTCTACAATAGCCGTTTTTCCAACACCTGCTTCTCCTATTAATATTGGATTATTTTTACATCTTCTTGATAATATTTCGAGTACTCTTTTTATTTCCTGTTCTCTACCTATTACAGGATCTAATTCATTATTAAGTGCTTTTTTAGTTAAATCTATTCCTATATCATCCACTAATAATTTTTTATTTTTTTTACGTTTAATTGGTTTTGAATAAGTAAATTCCTTATATAAACTATCTATATCTATATTCATTCCAATTAATATACGAATTGCGACTCCTTCTCCTTCTTCTAATAATGCATTAAATAAATGTTCTATAGTAACATCACTATTATTTTCTTTACTATCTATTATTGCTGTTTCAAATATTCTTTTTAGAAGTGGTGTATATAAAAACCATTCACTTTCCCTACTTCCTACACCTATTATATTTATTATTTCATTTCTCAATTTTTTATAATCTAAATTATAACTTTTCAATGTATTACTAATATTATTATCATCTTTTAATATAGCAAGTAGTAAATGTTCACTTCCTACATAAGGATGTTTTAATTTTTTCATTTCTTGTTTTGCTAAAACAATTATATTTCTTGCTTCTTCTGTGAAATTACTAAACATATAATCTTCCTTTCCATTATATTCTATGTATATAATGATTAAAAAGAAGATTTTTTAATCAACAAAAAAGAAGATTTTTTTAACCTTCTTCATAATAACCTTTTAAATATTTAGAGCGTGCTGGATGTCTTAATTTTTTGAATGCTTTTGATTCTATTTGTCTAATATATTCTCTTGTTACTCCATATACTTGACCAACTGCTTCTAATGTTCTAGGTTTATCGTCATCTAAACCAAATCTAAGTCTTATAACTCCTGCTTCTCTATCTGGTAATGTACTTAAAACTTCTTCGATTGCTCTTCTTAATTCTAGACTAATAGCATCTTTTTCTACATCTTGTAATCCATCTTCAATATAATCTAAAATAGTAGTTACTACTCCATGTTCTTCTTCACCTACTGGTGTATCTAAACTTGTTGTTGATTGACTATATCCTTTGATTTCTAAAAATTTGTCTAAAGGTAAGTCCATTTCTTCAGCTATTTCTTCATCAGTTGGTTCTCTATGTAACTCTTGTACCAATTGTCTTTTTACTTGAAACATTTTAAAAATTGTTTCATTTAAATAAACTGGTATTCTTATAGTTCTTGATTTATCCGCAATTGCTCTTGTTATACCTTGTCTAATCCACCATGTAGCATATGTAGAAAATTTACAGTATTTTGATACATCAAATTTTTCAATAGCTGTTATTAATCCTATATTTCCTTCTTGAATTAAGTCTAAAAATTCCAGTCCTCTATTTGAATATCTTTTAGCAATACTTACAACTAATTTCAAATTAGAATTTGCTATATTTTTTCTAACTTGTTCTAAACTATTTTTCTGTTCATTAATTAATTGTTCATTATCTAATGAATTATTTTCTAATTTTTTTATTTCTTCTTTTAAATTATTATATTTTGTAAATAATTCTACTTCTTCATTTGCAGATAATAATGGATATTTTCCTATTTGTGCAAGATAATTTTTTATATCATCATTAAAATAATTTTCTTCTTCTATATCTTCTACAGTAGTTTCTTCCATATTTTCATTTTCTTCTACTGATTGATTTTCATCTAAAATTTCATAATCATATAATCTTAAATAAGATTCTGCTAATTTTCTTACTTTAGCATCTTCTATACTATCAACTGTTTCTTTATCAATTATCTTTTCATTTCTAAAATCTATAAACAATAATCTTAATGTTTCATTTAATTTTCTACTACTTCTTATCATTTCTTTTGTTACATCTAAACTTAATTTTTCTAATGGAATACCATCAACTGCAGTTTTTAAAACCTCTATTTTACTTTCATCTAAATTAATCATATATAACTTCCCCCTTTAAAATCGAATGATATAATATCACAAAAAATAAAAAAATGCAAATTTTAATTTGCATAATTATCTTCAAAAGTAAAATCTACATTTTCTTCTATCCATTCTTTTCTAGGTTCTACCTTATTTCCCATTAAAACACTTACTCTTTTTTCTGCTAAAGAAGCATCTGTTATACTAACTTTAATCATACTTCTTTTAGCTGGATCCATAGTTGTTTCTCTAAGTTCTTCTGCATTCATTTCCCCTAACCCTTTATATCTTTGTGTTTTAGTTTGCTTATTTTTGAATTTTTCTTCTATTAAATATCTTCTATCTTCATCTGTCCATGCATAATATTCTTCTTTACCTGAACTTACTTTATATAAAGGTGGCATTGCTATATATAACTTTCCATGTTCAATTAATGGTTTCATATATCTATAGAAGAAAGTTAATAATAATACTTGTATATGTGCTCCATCGACATCGGCATCGGTCATAATTACTACTTTATCATAATTACATTCTTCAATATTAAAATCACTACCAATTCCAGCACCTATTGTATATATCATTGTATTTATTTCTTCATTTTTTAGTATTTCATCTAATCTTGCTTTTTCTGTATTTAATACTTTACCTCTAAGTGGTAAAATTGCTTGGAATTTTCTATCTCTTCCTGTTTTTGCCGTTCCACCTGCTGAATCCCCTTCGACTAAGAATAATTCATTTTTCTTAGGATCTTTTGTTTGAGCAGGTGTAAGTTTTCCATTAGTCATTCTTTCTTTTTTATTTTTATCTTTTCCTTGTCTTGCTTCATCTCTTGCTTTTCTTGCTGCTTCTCTTACATTTCTACTCTTAACCATTTTTTCTAGTATTTTAGTTGCACTAGCTTTATTTTCTTCTAAGAAAAATTGTAATTTTTGAGTAACTATATTATCTACTATATTACGAGCTACTGGTGTTCCTAATTTACCTTTTGTTTGTCCTTCAAATTGAAGTAAATCTTCTGGAATTTGTAAGCTTATTATAGCTGTTAGTCCTTCTCTAGTATCAGTTCCTTCAAAATTTTTATCTTTTGCTTTTAAATATCCATTATTTCTAGCATAATCATTAAATACTTTTGTAATTGCTGTTTTAAAACCTACTTCATGTGTTCCACCATCATTTGTTTTTACATTATTAACAAATGATATTATATTTTCTGAATATGTATCTGTATATTGGAATGCTACTTCTACATTTATTTTATCTTTCATTCCATCAAAGAAAACTGCTTTATGTAAAGGTGTTTTACCATCATTTAAATAATCTACAAATGCTTCTAAACCATTTTCATAATGGAATACTTCTTTTTTATTGTCTTCTTCATCTTCTACTTCTACAGTTAATCCCTTTAAAAGAAATGCACATTCTTGCATTCTTTCACATACTGTTGTAAATGAAAAATGTGTTGTAGAAAATATTTTATCATCTGGCATAAATGTTACTTTCGTACCGGTTTTATTTGTCTTTTCTAATTTTTTTAATGGTACTTTTGTTTTCCCACCATCTTCAAATCTAATATAATATTCATATCCATCTCTTTTAATATTAACTTCCAACCATTTACTTAAGGCATTAACTACTGATGCACCTACTCCATGAAGTCCTCCAGATACTTTATATCCACCTTCTTCAAATTTACCACCAGCGTGTAATACTGTATAAATTACTTCAGGTGTTGACATACCACTAGCGTGATTTCCTACTGGCACCCCACGTCCTTCATCTTCTACAGTAACACTTCCATCTTTATTTAAAGATATTTTAATTTTTTTCCCGTATCCATTTATTACTTCATCTATTCCGTTATCTACGATTTCCCAAATAAGATGATGTAAACCTCTTTTGTCTGTTGATCCAATATACATACCTGGTCTTTTTCTTACGGCTTCTAACCCCTCTAATATCTTTATCGAACTTTCATCATACTTTGCCATCTTATCACCTTATTAATTATAACAAAAAAAAGAAAAAATATCAATTTTTCCTTTTATTTTAATATATTATGTAATTTATAAAGATAATCTTATTTTAATTTTAAATCTCCCTTTTTTTCTAAATTATTTGCATTTATATCTAATTTAATAATTGCATCATATATACAATCATAATAGAAATTTATTAAATCAGTATAATCTTTATATTTCATACCCTTTATTAATGCATCTTTATATTCATGTTTTCTACTATTATCTATATATACTGGAGGTAAATTAATTTTCTTTAAAAGTAAATTAAATAATGCTCTAAAGGTTCTTTTATTTCCATCTGCAAATGGTTGTAATTTTATTAAATCTGTTATTAATTTAACACTTTTTTCAATATAGCTATTTAAATCACTATTTTCTAAATCTTTCATAATATCATTAGAAGTTGCTATATACTTATTAAATTCTTCTATCGCTTGTCTTGATTCTGGTACTTCTATATTTGTATCAAATAACACTGCACTAGTTTCTCTTAGATTTCCTCCAAAACTGCTTCCCACACACTTTGAATATAATTTTTGATGTAATAGCATTGAAGTTATAAATATATTAAAATTATCTTTTTCAAAATCAAAATTGTTTATATAATCATACATAGCACTTATTCCTAATTGCTCTTCTGGTGTTATATCTTCTTCTACTTTTGATTCATTATATATGTACAATGTTTTATATGAATCAATTATTTCACTATATTCTTTTTTCTTAATATATTTACTATAAAAATTAATTGCATTTATTAAAAATTTTTCTTTATTATTATTATCTAACGAATCTGTATTTTTTATTATTTCATAATCTTTAGATAATTCTTCTAACATTTGTCTATAATTTTCCATATTATCCCTCTTTTTAATTATAACATACAAAAAAAAATAATCAAATTAATTGATTATTTTAGTGCGTCTAATAATTCTGCTTTTTTCATTGTAGAAACTCCACTAATTCCTTTTTCTTTAGCAATTTCACGAAGTTCTGCAACTGTTTTTTTAGATAGATCAACATTTTCTTCTTTTTTAACTTCTTTTGTTTCTTTTACTTCTTTAGTAGTTTTTTTAGCTTCTTTTACTTCTTTAACTGGTTCTAATTTACCATTTAAAGCTGATTTTGATAATTCAACTAAATCTGTAAATGCTTTAGGATTATCAATTGCTATTTCTGATAACATTTTACGGTTGATTGTTACACCTGCTTTTGATAAACCATTAATGAATTTTGAATAACTAATATCATTTTGTCTACATGCTGCATTAATTCTTGTTATCCATAATTTTCTGAAGTCTCTTTTCTTTTGTCTTCTATCTCTGTATGCATATTTTAATGAATGCATAACTTGTTCTTTAGCAGTTCTATATAATCTATGTTTTGAACCAAAGTAACCTTTAGCTCTTTTCATTATTTTTTTACGACGTGCACGATGAATTGTTCCACCTTTAACTCTTGTCATATTATTCCTCCTACTATATTAAATCTTTTAATCTTTTGTAATCTCCATTACTTAGTAATGAACCTTTTCTACTTTTTCTGTTTGCTGCTGCATTTTTCTTTCCAGTATTATGTCTTGAACCAGGTGTTCCTATTTTAATTGTTCCACCAGGTCTTACTTTACATACTTTAGCAGTACCTTTATGTGTCTTTTGTTTTGGCATATTTATTCCTCCTACTTTTCTTTATTTGGTATTAGCATCATTGTCATAAAACGACCTTCCATTTTAGGTTGTTGGTCTATTATTGCAATTTCTTCTACTTCTTTAGCAAATCTAAGAAGTACTTCTTTACCTAATTCAGGGTGAGCCATTTCTCTACCTTTGAATCTAATAGACACTTTAATTTTATGACCTTTTTCTAAATATTTAGATGAATTTCGTACTCTTGTATCAAAATCGTGTTTATCGATAGTAACTGATAATCTATATTCTTTTACTTCCAAATTAGATTCTCTTTGTTTTTTCATGTTTTCTTTTTGTTTTTTCTTTGATTCATATTTATATTTATTATAATCCATTATTTTGCAAACTTGTGGTTTAGCATTTGGACTAATTAATACTAAATCAAAACCAGCATAATTTGCTAGTGTTAAAGCATCCTTAATGTCTTTAATTCCTAGTTGTTCTCCATTTGGACCAATTACCATTACTTCTTTAGCACGAATTTGCTCATTAATATACAAATCCTTTTCTTTATTTGCGATACCTGACACCTCCATAAAAAAATGAATACATAATGTATCCACTTAAAAAGCATATTAATAATATAATTAATGGCTTTTACCCAAAACTTTTCATAATCGGGTGGATGTGGATACATCGCTTTCCTTTTTTTCAGATTTCCTATTCATTATACACATTAATTATATGTTTGTCAATGTTTTTTTATTCATTTTCTAAGTTTTCTATAGCCTTAATTAAACCTATTTTACCATATTCGTAAGTTAAACTACCTTGTAGGTATGCAATATATGGTGGTCTAATTGGTCCATCACATGAAAGTTCTATCGAAGAACCTTGTGTAAATGAACCTGATGCCATTATTATTTGATCATCATATCCTGGCATATCAGATGGCACTGGAAGAACATGGGCATCTATTGCTGATCCTTTTTGTATTCCTTGTACAAATTTTATTAGTTTATCAGAATCATTAAATGTTATCATTTCTACTATATCCGCTCTAATATCAGTAGCGTTTGGCTCTACATTATATCCTAAATCTTCTAATACTTGACTTGCTAAAACAACTGTTTTTAAACTGTTTTTTACAACACTTGGTGCCATATATATTCCTTGTAAAAAACTTTTATTAATACCTAATGTAGGTCCTACTTCTTTTCCTTCACCAGGTAATGTAAGTCGCTCAGCTGCTAATTTTATTAAGTCTTTTCTTCCTACTATATAAGCTCCATTAGGGGCAATTCCTCCACCTAAGTTTTTAATAAGTGATCCAACTGCTATATCAGCTCCCACTTCTATAGGTTCTTTTTCACTTACAAATTCACAATAACAATTATCTATCATAATTATTACTTCTTTATCTACTTCTCTAATTTTTTTTATAACTTCTTCTAATTCATCAATTGTAATACTTTTTCTTGTAGAATATCCTCTTGATCTTTGTATTTCTATTACTTTTACTTTGTTATTTTTTAAATATTCTTGTATTTTTTCTATATCGAATTTATTATCAACTAAATCTATTTCATCATATTTAATACCATATGACATTAATGAACTTTCATTTTCTTTTATTCCTATTACTTCATCTAATGTATCATAAGGTTTTCCTGTAATACTAAGTAAAGTGTCCCCTGGCCTTAATAAAGCAAATAAAGTAACTGTTAAAGCATGTGAACCTGATATTAATTGATTTCTAACTAAAGCATCTTCTGCTTTAAATATATCTTTAAAAATATCTTCTATAGTATCTCTTCCAATATCTCCATATCCATATCCAGTTGTTGAATTAAAATGTATTTCTGATACTTCATTTTTATGAAAAGAATCTAATACTTTTAAACTATTTATTTCACATAATTTATCTAATTGTTTAAATTCTTTTTCTAACTTTTCTTCTGCTTCATTTACTAGTTTTAATACATCCATTAGTAAAGACCTCCATCTATTCTAATAACTTGATTATTTATATATTCAGCTTTTTCGCTTATTAAAAATTCTACTAAATAAGCTATTTCTAAAGGTGTTCCAAATCTATTTTTAAATACTTTCTCTTTTTCACTTTCAATATATTCTTCACTTAAATCTTCCATATCTTTTTTAGTTTCTACCCATCCTGGAGCAATCGCATTTACATTAACAACTGGTTTAAATTCTAAAGCTAGATTATGAGTTAAAGATATAAGTGCTGCTTTTGATGCATCGTAATCTAAACACATTGGATAATATGTATCTATTCCATTAGTAGATGCAATATTAATAATTTTACCATAATTATTTTTTACCATTAATGTACCTATTTTTTTACTTAATAAAAATGGCGCAATTAAATTTACATCTAATATTTCTTTAAATTCTTCACTTGTTTTTTCATTAAATAAGTTTGGTTTATCTAAAGCCGCATTATTTATTAAAATATCTATCTTATCAAATTTATTTAATGATTCTTCTACTAATTTATTTATTTCTTCTTCTTTAGATAAATCTGCTTCTACAAGTAAAGTTTCTATATCATAATTTTCTTCTATTTCTTTTTGTAATTTAGAAGCATTTTCATAATTAGTATTGTAATGAATTATTATATTTATATTATTTGAAGCTAGTACTTTTGAAATAGAACTTCCTACTTCTGAACTTGCTCCTGTTATAAGCGCTGTTTTTCTCATATATTACTCCTTTTTTAAATTATTTTAATTGTTCGCTTGTTAAATGTATATACTAATAGTATAATTATAGATAGGAAATATCAGTTGTTGAGTGTCTACCTCTAATCTTAAAGGATTTGGAGGTGATAATAATGAAAAAAAGAATTTTTATTATAAAAGTTCTTAGATACATTGCTATCATTTTATTACTTCTATCTCTATTGGTAGCAGTTATAAAAAAATGACACTCATTCACACGAATAAGTGTCTCATCTAACAAAATTAGGTAGACATTCAACTCGCTAAAACTGAATATTTCCCTTTTTTTATTTTATGAAGTTTTCTTCATCTATATACATAATAACATAAAAAATGACTCTTAGCAAGTCATTTTAATTATGCACGTGATGAATATTTTCCATCAGCAGTTGTTACTAATATTTTTTCACCTTGTTCAATGAATAATGGAACTCTAACAAGTAATCCAGTTTCAACATATGCATCTTTTTGTGCATTATTTGTTGTATTTCCTTTTACAGCTGGTTCTGTTTCAGTTACTGTAAATTCAATTTTATCTGGAAGAACTATACCAAGTAATTCTCCTTCATATTGAACTACATCAACTGTACCATTTTCTATTAAATAGAATTTATCATCACCAATTTGATCTGCAGATAATTCAAGTTGTTCATATGTTTCCATGTTCATGAAATAATATGTATCACCTGTATTATATAAGTATTGTACACTTGATCTTGTTATATTTGCTTTTTCAAATTTAACATTTGTATTAAATGTTCTTTCTACAATTCCACCAGTTCTCATATTTTTAAGTTTAGTTTTCATGAAAGCTGAACCTTTTCCTGGTTTAACATGTAAAAATTCAACAACTTGATAAATATTTCCTTCTATCATAAGTGTCATACCATTTTTAATATCATTTACATTTATCATAATACTCTCCTTTTAGCAAAAAATAAGGTTAAACCTTATTTAGATTGTCTTCTATAATTTCTTTTTATAGCTTTTGTTTTTGTTTTATAATTTTCTTTATTTGCTGGAATTTTTCCAGTAACTTGATTAGATTGTGCTTTTATTAAAGCTGCATAATCAATTGTTGTGTGTAGATGAGCTATTCCCATAATATAACTTCCTTACTATTTTTCTTCTTTATGAGCAGTATGTTGTCTACATTTTGAACAATATTTATTTAATTCTAAACGTTCTGTAGTATTTTTTTTGTTCTTTGGTGTACGATAATTTTTTTCATTACATACAGTACATTTTAATGTAACTAATTCTCTATTTTCACCTTTTTTAGCCATAATTATACCTCCTCCTTGAGCACATTACTAACATTATAGCATGTTTTTCTTTAATTTCAAACATTTTTTTTACTTTTCACTATATTTTTTAAAATATAAATCACTTACTCTTTTTACAATACGCTTATTAACATTAGTTTGATAATTACTATTATTATCATAATTATATATATCAGGAGATATAACTGTAAATGTTACTTCTGGATTATCATATGGAGCATATGCCACAAATGTAGCACTTACTGTTTCCTTATCTATTTTACCGTCACCATCTGTATCGACAAAACTTTGACTTGTTCCTGTTTTACCAGCTGGCTTATTTTTTAAATCCATATACCCAGAACCTGTCCCACCATATTTTAATACTTCTTTAAATCCTTCCTTAACTCTTTTTAAATATTTTGATTCAGTTGTAACTTTATTTAATTCTACATTTGGATATTCATATATTTTATTTGTCAAAGATTCTTCTTTAGATGAATAAACTTCTTTTAATAAATGTAGTTGCATTCTTGAACCATTATTCGCAATTGTACCTATATATTGTGATAGTTGAACTGGTGTATAAGTATCGTATTGTCCAATTGAAAAATCAAGTAATAATCCTCCTACATCAGATTCTCCTATATTTCCAACACTTTCTCCTTTAAGATCAATCCCAGTTTTTACCCCAAGTCCAAATTCATTAAATGTTGTTCTATATTTATTAAATGCTTCAGGGTTTGCCTTCATGGCAGTATTATATGTATATTTAGTATTTGCAACTTTCATAGCCGTATAATATTGATATGTATTTGATGATCTTTTTAAAGCTGTTATATCGTTTAAAGTTCCTAGTGGTATCCAAGAACATTTTAAAGGTGTACCTGCTAATTTTACACATGTATCATGTCTTACTTCTCCTATTTTAATAGCTTTATTATTATATCCTACAATATGAGATGCTCCTTTTACTACTGATCCGGCTGTTATAGGAGAAGTTATAATTCCTGGTGTATAATCATAAATTTTATAACTTTTATCTGTTTCTAATATTTGTTTTCCTGAAGCAGCAAGCACTTCACCTGTTTTAGGATTTGTTAATATTACAAATGATCTATTATAGTATTCTGTATTTTTTTCTTTCTTTGCTTTTTTTAGTTCATCTTCTAGTATTTCTTCTATATCAGTCTGTAATTCTATATCTATAGTAAGTACTATATCATTACCTCTTGTTCCTGATTTTGTTAAAACTTTTTCACCATTTTCATTTATTTGATATTCGTTTTTTTCACCCTTTAAATAATCATCATATTCATATTCTAAATAACTAGTTCCTACTCTATCATCTAAACTATATCCTTTTTCTAAATAATATTCTTTTAAATCACTTGGAACATTATCTGATACAGTTCCAAGTATTGATTTAAATGTATTTCCATATAAATAACTTCTTTCCCAATCTAGTCTTACATTTACACCTTTTAATTTATTTATATTAGCAGCAATAGTAGCATATTCAGAATCTGTAACATCTTCATCTTTAATTATTTTTTCTTCATAACTATAACCTTTATTCATAAGATCATAGATATATGCAGCTTCTTTATCTATATCATTAAATTCATTTAATTCTTCTTCTGTTATTCTTTCATATTTATAATTTAAGATATCATCATCTGTTATTTTTCTCATTTCTAATAATTCTAATTCTTCTTTTGTTATTTTTTTATTTACTTCAAGAGGATATTTTTTCATCCAAAATGTTTTATATATTTTTTCTGTAGCCTTGTTATCAATTTCTAAAATATCAGCTAGTTTATAAGCTAGTTCTATTTCTTCTTCTATACTATTATTATCTTTTTCATAATAAATAACTCTTAATGGTTCATTATCTACTATTAATTTATAATTTCTATCATATATTCTTCCTCTAGGAGCTGTTGTACCTTCTATTTTCTTTTCTGATAATCTTTTTAATTCTTTTACATAATATTCTTTTTTTACTACTTGTATATAAAATAGTTTAATAAATAATATTATAAATATTAAAGTTATTATAGCAATTAATATATTGTATCTTTTTTCGATTATTAAATTTTTATCTTTATATTTTTTATAATAATTATATTTTATTTTTTTCTTTTTCATATAAATTATTTATTTTATTAAAATCAATAATTTCAAAAAAAGTATCAATATATTTTTCTTTATTATTTTGATAATCTAAATAATAAGCATGTTCCCATAAATCAAGTGCGATTATAGGTATCATTCCATACATATATGGACTTTCTTGATTACTCATATTTATAATTTGTAATTCTTTATTTTTATTTATTACTAAATATGTATATCCAGAACCTACTAATTCTAAAGCCATCTTTTTAAATTCTTTTTTAAAAGTTTCATAATTACCATAATACTCATCTATTTCTTTTTTAATACTCCCAACTGGAATATTATTTTTTAAATCACTTATATTATAAAAATAAAGTTCATGATTTACTACTCCACCTAAATTAAATAATATTTTATCTCTTGAACTTATATTAAATTCATCTATATGATTAAATAATTCTTCTTTAGTATATTTAAAATTATAGTTTTCTTTTAATAAAAGATCATTTAAATTTTTTAAATATTTTAAATAATGATTATTATAATGAATAGATAGTGTTCTATCACTAATATATGGTTCTAAACTACTATAAGTTAAATTCTCTTTTTGATACATAACGTCACCCCTATACTTAATATTATTAAAAATTAACTACATTATTCTAAGACTTTTTCATATATTATTATGAGGTGTCTTATGATTTCAAGATTAATTGAAAAAAATATTAAATCTTTAACTAAAGAAGATATAATAAAGTATTCTAAGAATGAAAATATTTATTTAAATAATAATGAAATTGATATTATTTATAACATTATTAAAAATGATTATAAAATTTTATTATATGGAGATAGTAAACCTATTTTTGATAATTTAAAAAGTAGGATCAATCCTACTTCTTATCAAAAAATTTATGAATTATATAATTTTTATAAAAATAAATATAAAAACTATCTATAATTATTATGGATAAAATATATTTTTTTAAACATAATAATTTCTAATATCTTCTAATAAATTATTATTAAACTTTTTATTTCTAATCATATCTATTTCAAATTTATAAGGTGGATATGATTTTTTATTTGTATCATTATCTACTACATATGGAGTTTCAAGTATTTTAGGGATATTTACTAACTGAGGATGATATATTACATTTATTAAATTATCAAATCCAATATTTCCATATCCTAAATTTTCATGTCTATCTTTATGACTTCCTTTTATGTTTTTACTATCATTTACATGAATACAAGCTAATTTTTCTAAACCTATAATATTATCAAATTCATCTAATACTTTATCAAAATCATTTAAATCATAACCTGCATCATTAATATGACATGTATCTAAACATACTTTTACTTTATCATTGTATTCTACTCCATCAATAATATCTTTTAGTTGTTTAAAAGTTATTCCAAGTTCTGAACCTTTTCCAGCCATTGTTTCTAAACAAATATCTACACTTGTATCACTTAATATACAACAATTTAATACATCAATTATATTTTTTATTCCAACTTCTTCTCCTAGACCTACGTGACTTCCTGGATGTAAAACTAATTTAGTAACTCCTAAAGATTCTACTCGTTCTATTTCTTGTCTTAAAAACTCAATATTAAATTCTCTATTAGCACTATTAGCTGGATTTATTATATATGGAGCATGTACTACAACATTTCTTAAATCAATATTATTTTCTTTCATTAACATTAAAGCTTCATATGTTTTTGAATCATCTATAGGTACTCTTTTTGTATTTTGTGGAGCTCCTGTATAAAACATAAATGTATTTGCACCATAACTTAGTGCTTCTTTAACACTTCCTATTAATTGGTCATCACTTTTAAATGATACATGTGATCCTATTATTAAATTATTCATTTTATCACCTTATTAATTATAACATTATTTATTTTTTTTGTACATAATGATAAAATAAATGCAAGGATATGATATTTTAATTTGTATTAATTATAGGAGGTACAAAATGACAGATAATTATGTAGAAGAAATTTATAATAGAAATGTGGATAGAATGTATAAAATTTGTTTTATATTTTTTAAAGGTAATAAAAGTGATATCGAAGATGCTATACAATCTATCTTTATAAAAGTTATAGAGAAAAATATAACTTTTGAAAATTTAGAACATGAAAAAGCTTGGTTCATAGTTACTACTAATAATTATTGCAAAAATAAAGTTAAACATTGGTGGAATAAAGTTAAAGAAATAGATTTTGATATTAAAGAAGAAATAAAACAAGATGAAATAATCAATAAAGTATTAAGTCTTCCAGATAAATATAAAACACCTATTTATATGCATTATTATGAAGGTTATTCATGTGTTGAAATATCTAAAATATTAGGTATTAATGAAAATACAATTTATTCTTATTTAAATCGTGGAAGAAATATGTTAAAAAATTTAATTGAGGAGGAAAATTATGAATAAATTTAAAAATTCAATTGATAAAATTAGTTTAGATGAAAATGATAAAAGAAGAATGTTAAATAATATTTTAAACCATAAAGAAGAAAAAAGAAGTTTTTCATTTAATAGATTTGCTTTAGCTGCTTGTACATTTATTATTGCTTTTTCTTTAACTATTGGTACTGGTTATGCATTTGTAAAATACTTTAATTTAGATACTAAGTTTAAAGAAATGTTTGATATTGATGATGAAGTTGCTAAAGAAATAGATGGAAATGAAATTAATGTTAAAAAAGAATTTGAAAATATGAATATAGATATACTTCAAACAATTGTTACTGAAAATACAATTTATATCAGATTAGATATTGAAGGTAAAAAAGAACTACAATATCTTCATACTGGATTACTAAGTCATGGTAATAAATTTGATGAAAGCATTATAGATGTTACTAAATATGATGATGGTTTTATTGAATTTAATACCAATGAAAAAGCACCATATGAAAGTCATGGTATGGCTCTTGTTGAAAGCGGTGAAGATAATAATACATTAAAAAATTCTTATTTATTAAGTTTTGATTATCCAAATTTAAGTAATTTAGGTGATATGACTTTAAGACTATATTTTGATGAAAATTTATATCATGATATTTCGTTTAAGATTGATAAAAATAATATAAATCAAAAGAAAATTAAAGTTGAAAAAAATATACAAAGTAAAAATAATCTTATAATGAAAACTAACTTTATTTCAATTTCTACTTATAGTGTTATTATTAATTATAATGTAAATGATTTTAGTATATTAAGTAATTTTGAAGAATATGGTGAACAATTTACTAATATAACTTTAAATTATAAAGATGGTACTAGTGAACAATTATATATAATTATTAATTATGTAGAAAACGATGATGGAACTTATACATCAGCATTCGGATACTATAATTCTAGTTTTATAAGCATAGAAAATGTTGAATCAGTTACTATTAATAATACTACATTTGAAATATAAAAAGTGATTAAATTAAATCACTTTTTTTTATTATATAAGTTTTTTCTTTAGTATAAAATGCATAAAAAATATCTTCTAAATTTAGATTTTTTCTTTCTAGTAATTTATATACCCAAACAGTATCTTTTTTTATTTCTTTTAATACTTCATGATCTATTACTCCATCTAATATTATTGGAAGTGGATAATCTTTTGTTTTTTGAAAAACTGATAGAGTTCCACTATTTTCTAACACTGCATAATCAACTTCTTCAATACTTTTTATTCCTTTTTCTCTAAGTTGTGATATTAAATCATCTAAACTATATCTTAATTTAGTCATTTGTTTAAAACATACCTTCCCAGCTTTTATAATAACACTTGGTCTTCCATCAATTAAATTTCTGATTTTCATATTTTTTAATGATATATAACTAAGTAAAATTTGTAATATTACTAAAGATAAAATAGGAATAACTGATACTAAGATAGAACTTTTATAATCTTCTATACAAATGGCTGCAAGTTCTGCAATTAAAATAGTTACAATTAAATCAATTATACTTAACTCTCCTACTTCTTTTTTACCCATTATTCTGTATGCTACTACAATTAAAAAATACAAAAATATCGTTTTTAAACACATATTTAAATACATATTATCACCTATTTTATTATGAGATTACATATTTTTTTTATTCAAACATATTTTTTATTAAGGAGGATTTTATGAATTTTATAAAAAATGTATCTTTAAGTATTTTATATATTATTGTATCTTTACTTATTTTAACTTTCATATTAACTTTATTTTCATATTTTAATATTATGGGTGATAAAATGGTTTCTATTTTTAAAATAATTATACCTGTTATTTCTTTATTTATTGGTGGTTTTTTTATAGGTAAAAAAAGTTTAAGAAAAGGATGGTTAGAAGGTTTAAAATTAAGTTTACTATTTTTAATAATTCTTATATTGTTTGAATATTTAGCCTTAGATCAATCATTTGATATTAAAAATTTATTATATTATTTAATATTATCAATTGCTTCTATCTTTGGTAGTATGATAGGTATAAGTAAAAAGAAAATAGAAAAATAAAAAAGCTAAACGCTTTTTTTATTTTTTCTTTCAATATATTTTTTTTCTGTAATATCAAATATTATTTTCTTTATATAAGATAATAAATAAGATACACTAAATATCAATATAATTATTAGTATATAAAATTTTAAATATTCTACAGGATTTTCTAAATATCCATCCAATATAGGATAAGTTATTTGATCTACAATATATGAGAATAAATATATATCTAAAGATAATATTGATATATTAGTTATAATTTTGTTTATTTTTTTCTTATTACAATTTACTTTATATAAAAGTAAAAAGATTGTTGTTGAAATAATTACAGTTTGAAGACTACCATATCCTCCTAAAAAATTCCAACTAAATGTATCATTATAATTAACTACATATGATAAAATTGTTTCTATTAATATTAATCCTATTGTTAATAATATACCTTTTTTCTTATTTATTTCTACTTGATATTCATTTATATAACATCCTATAAAATAATATATTAATGGATAAATTTCATTCCACCAATCTGGAATTATATCTAGTTTTATTCCTCTTATAGTAATACTACTAATAATTGGTGATAAAGATATCATAAGAAGTAAAGTAATTATTAAGTGTTCTTTATTCTTTTTTGTTTTTAACCCATCATATAAAATATTTAAAAATGGTATAAGTAAGAATAATCCTATATACATTTCTAAATACCATGCATATCCGTTTGCTGAAAAATTAAAAATTCCAAATAAGAGTTTTAATTTGCTTATATGTTCTTTTATAAAAAGTATTCTAAAAATAATACATATTATTGATATAAACAAATAACTTAATAAAATATGTTTTATTCCTTTATAATAATCTTTATCTAATTTTTTCTTTCTTTTTAAATAACCTGTAAGTAATATAAATAATGGTACACCATTATAAAATATCCATCTAAGGAATATTGATATAAACATACCTATTCCATTTATATTTGTATCATAAAAAGAATTATTTAAGAAAAAATGAACTGATAATACAAAAAATACAGCTAATACTCTTACTAAATCTATTCCAAAATATCTTTTCATAAAACCACCTTATATACATTTTAACATATTTTTACAAATTTTATTTAAATTTTCTAAAATTGTGTGCTATAATACTAAATTGATGGAGTGATACTATGAATAAAAAAAGTAAAAAAATAAAAAAAATAAAGAAAGCAAAAAAATTTATTAAAACAAATAAAAGTAATTTAATATTAATATTATTATTTATGTCTTTATTTATATCTTTAATATGCAATGTAATATTATTACAAACTGAAGAGAAAGTAGTTACTAAGATAGAATATAAAACAGATGAAAACATAGTTTTCTTTGGAGATTCAATTACTAGACATTATAAAATAAATGAGTTCTTTCCAGATTCTAATATAATTAATAGTGGTATAAGTGGAGATGAAGCTTCTGATTTAGTTGAAAGAATTGAAGAAGATGTTTATAAATATAATCCTTCAAAAGTATTTATATTAATTGGAATCAATGATTTAAATCATAAAGTTTCAGATAAAGAAGTATTAGAAAACATCCAAAAAACAGTAAATGGTATAAAAACTAATAGAAAATATGCTAAAATATATATTCAATCTGTATATCCTGTTAATCATGAATCATTTAAAGAACATGAATACAGATTCAATGAAGAAGTAGATGCTGAAAAGATTAAAGATTTTAATAAAAAATTAAAAGAATTATGTAATGAAAATAATATTACTTATATTGATGTATTTAAAGAATTGTCAGATAAAGATGGTAATTTAAAATCTATATATACTGTTGAAGGTTTACATATAAATGATTTAGGATATTTCAAAGTTACAAGTGTATTACAAAAATATATATATGATAAAAAGTAATCAAATTGATTACTTTTTCATTTGCTCTTTTATTATTTTTCCACTTTCACTTAAATATTTATCACTTATATTATTAGTTGGAGTACCCGGTATTAAAAGTGCAGATGTTTCATTTTTATCTGATAAAGACCAATTTATCCAACTAATATTTTTATTATTTAAATATTCTAACCACTTTAATGTTTCTTCTTTAAATACTCCACCTGTTCCGTCAGCATTACTTACTCCAAATTCACTTATAATTATAGCAATACCCTTACTTCTTGCATAATCTATTCTATCTCTAAGCCAACTTTTATGTGTTCCTGAATAAAAATGACATGCATACATAATATTTTCATATTTTAATGGATTATTTGCAGCATCATGTACATCTTGACTCCATGTTCCAGTTCCTACAATAACAATTGAATCTTTACTATTATTTCTTATTATTTTAATTATTTCTTCTGCATATGGTTTTATATCATTATTCCAATTAATATTACCATTTGGTTCATTACATATTTCAAATATAACATTTGGAACATTTTTATATTTATTTGACATTTCATCAAAGAATTTCTTTGCTTCTTCTTTATGAATATTTGGATTATTGTCACTTAATATATGCCAATCTATTATCACATACATATCTAATTTAATTGCGATTCCTACAATTTCATCAACTTTATTTTTTAAAGACTTATTTTGTATATATCCATTTTCTTCAGTATACATTGCTATTCTAATTACATTAGCATTCCATTCATCTCTAAGTTGTTTTATTATTTCTTCATTGGCATACTTACTATACCATTGTATACCATGTGTACTTATACCTCTAAGTTGAAATTTTTCCTCATATTGATTAACTAAATCTGTATTTTTTATTTTTAATTTTCCGTTATAACTTGCTAAATTATTTTTTTCTTCATGTTTTTCAACCTTGTTATTAATTTCTTCTTGTGTTTCTTTTTCTTCTGTTTTTACTTCTTTTACTATATCTAATTGATTACCACTATTAAAATATAATCCTATAAAACTTAAAATACATAATATTATTACTACAATCACTTTTTTCATATTATCACCTAATATAATTATAACATAAAAAAACGATTATTTTTTATAATCGTTTGGATTTAATGTAATCATAACATTTGTTTTTCTTTGTGGTCTTTCAATTTGTTTTACTTTTTGCTTACTTGAAGTAATTGGTGTAAACTCAATATATTCTTTTGATTTTATACCTAAATCATGTTGTGTAAAATGATCATAAATTCTAGCTTTATCTAATTCTTCTAATTCTGATTCTAATGATAATCTTTTTTGTTGATATTTTATTGATTGTTCAGCAAAATGTTTTCTATCCCTTTTTGATATTTTTCCAGATAATTTTTCATAAATATATTCAAGAGCTAAATCTGCATTACTTAATTCTTTACGTTTTTCGATTATTTTTCTAATCCACTCACATTTTTCCATAACTAATCTAGTATCAACTATATCACGATTTTCATTTCTTATAAATTCTCTTAACATAAATAATCCCCTTTCGGCGAAATATATAATACATATATTTTTTTATTTTGTCAAATTAAAAAGAAGAAATTATTTAATTTCTTCTAATTTAACACTAACTAATTTAGATACACCAGATTCTTGCATAGTTATACCATATAAGATATCTGCATATTCCATAGTTCTTTTTTTATGTGTTATAAGTATAAATTGTGTTTTTGCTTGTAACATTTTTAAATAGCTACCAAATGAATCAACATTTACTTCATCTAGTGCTGCTTCAACTTCATCTAGTATACAGAATGGCACTGGTCTAGATTTTAAGATAGCAAATAATAAACTGATTGCTGTAAATGTTTTTTCTCCTCCTGATAAAAGGGAAATACTTTTTAAGCTTTTTCCTGGAGGTGACGCTACTATTTCAATTCCTGTTTCTAAAATATTATTAGGATCTGTAAGTTTTAAATCTGCATTTCCACCTTTAAATAATTCTCTAAATGTTTCTTTAAAGTTTTCTCTTATTACTTTAAATGTTTTTACAAATTCTCTTTCCATTACTTCATCCATTTCTTTGATAATTTGAAGTAATGTATCTTCTGCTTTTATTAAATCTTCTTGTTGTTTTATTAAGAATTCATATCTTTCACTTACTTTGTCATATTCTTCTATAGCATCTACATTTACGTTCCCAAGTTCTTTTATTATTCTTCTTAAATTACTTACTTTATTTCTAGCTTCCTCTTCATCCATTTCTAATTTATAGATTGTTGTTGCTTTTTCATAAGTTAGAGAATATGTTTCGTTTAACTTATTAAGTAAGTTATCTAATTTAACATCCATTCTATTAACATCTATTTCAAGTTCTTTTAATTCTTTACTCTTTAAGTTATAAGCACTATTTTCTTGTTTTAAAGTAGATTCATATTCTTCTAAATCATTATTTAAACTTATTTTTTGTCTTTTTAATTCTTCTAATTTTAATTCACATTGGTTCTTTAAATCAACTTGTTTATAGTATTCTTCTAATATTTTATTTTCTTCTTCACTTAAATTATTATTTAATAAATTATTTGTTCCATTTATTTCTCTTGTAATGTTTTCTAATTTTGAATTATATTCTAATTTTGTGTTTTCTTTTATATTAATAAATTCATCTAAATTTATTTTATCTTTATTTATTAAATATAATTTATCTTCTAATGCTTTATAATTATGATCTACATCATTAATATCATTTTCTAATGTTTTAATTTCTTCTATTAATGATTCTAATTGTTTTATACTATTTTCAAGTTCATATTTATCAGTAATAATATTATTTCTTCTAAAATCATTACCTCCCGTGATAGATCCACCTACATGTAATAGTTCACCTGTTAAAGTAACAATTTTATATCTATAATTTATCTTTTTGCTTATTATATTAGCATTATCAATATTATCTACTACAATAACATTACCTAATTGATTTTCAATTATATTTTGATATTTTTTATCAAATTTAACTAGATTAGAAGCAATTCCTACGAACCCTTCTGATTTATTTAATATATCAAGTATACTATCTTCTACATACTTTGATTTAATTATATTAAGTGGGAAGAATGTTACTCTACCTAAATTATTGTCTTTTAAATATTTAATAGCTTCTTTTGCAGTAGATTCATTTTCTACTACTACATATGAAGTAGAAGCCCCTAAGCTTGTTGTAATAGCAACTGAATATTCCTCTTCTACTTCTATTAAGTTACCAATTGCATCACATACACCATTTAGTTTTATATTATTTAATATAATTTTTACGGATGCTGGTAGACTTCCATTATTTTCTATTTTTTCTTTTAAATCATTTATTTTATCTTCTAATTTAGTTTTTTCTCTTATTTTAGAACTTAGATTAAATTCTAAATTTATTTTTTTAGTTTTTTCATCATTTATTTCTTTTTCTAGTTTTATTAACTCTTCTTTTATTTCTTCTAATTCTTTATTTTTTATTTCTATTTCACTTATTATTTTACTTATATTATTATTTAATTCTAATTCTTTTTCTTTTAATTCTAAAATATTGTTATGTAATTTTGTATCTTCTACATCATATTTTTTTCTTTCAAGTAAAATAGTTTTTTCACTATTTAATTTTTCTACTAATGTTGTTTTTTCTAATAATTCTTTATTAAGTTCATTTATTTCTTTTTCTAATTTATTTAAGTTTAATTTATATTCTTCTATTTTTGCTTCTTTATTAGTATTAGTTACAGATATTTCTATTAATTCTTTATTGAGTGCTTCTATTTTATTTTTTGATTCTACATATTTATAATTAATATCTGTAATATCTTTAGTAATTAAAGCTACTTCTACACTTTCTAATTCATCTTTCTTTTCTAAATAAACAACTGCTTTATCTCTTTGTTCTTTTAATGGTTCTACTTGATTTTTAAGTTCACTTACAATATCGTTTACACGATTCATATTATCATGTGTTCTATCTAATTTTCTTAATGCTTCTTCTTTTCTTTTTCTATATTTTAAGACACTGGCAGCTTCTTCAAATATTACTCTTCTACTTTCTGGTTTACTGCTTATTATTTCTTCTACTTTACCTTGTGAAATAATATTAAATGATTCCTTAGCAATACCACTATCTAAAAGTAAATCTGTTATATCTTTAAGACGAGCTCTTTCATTATTAATAAAATATTCATTTGTAGCGTCTTTATATACTCTTCTTGTTATTGAAACTTCATCATATTCAAGTGGTAAATATTTATCTGTATTATCAAATACTAATGTTACACTAGCACTATTAGATGCTTTTCTTGATTTAGAACCTGAAAATATAACATCTGTCATATTTCCTTCTCCTCTTAGTGATTTTACTGATTGTTCACCTAGTACCCATCTTACTGCATCTACAACATTACTTTTTCCACTACCATTAGGACCTACTACACCTGTAATACCATTTGTAAGTTCAATATTAATTTTATCTGCGAATGATTTAAATCCATTTGCTATAATTCTTTTTAAATACATACCATCACACTCTCTAACTAATTATTATACTATAAAATACAAAAAAAAAGAAGATTTATATTTTCTTTTTTTGTAATTGATTTGATATGGTTTTTATATTATTTATATTACTTTTATAAAATTCTTCAAATAAAAATATATTTTCTTCACACATTTTATTTAAATGTTCTGTTTTTTCTTCTATAATTGTTTTTTCTTCTTCTATATTTTGTTCTTTTTTCACTAAATAAATTTGTTTAAAAACTTCTTTTATTTCATTATATTTTCTAGAAGATAAAATTTTAGTATCAAATAAACTAATTTTAATTTTCCCTTCTCCAATTATTACATCTGCAGTTTTTTTTGATGTTAAATTAAAACACATGATATTAGTAGGATCATATATATAATCATACTTGTTATCTCTTATTAATACACAACAATGATTTGTTAATATTGGTTTTCTATTTAAATTAGGTTGTTTTCCTATATTTCTATTTATATACGAATTATATTCATTATGTATTGGTTTTATTTTTTTATTTGCTACTATATATGAATCATAATCTAATTCTTTAAAGATTTGATCTAAAAGTTCAACATTATTTAAGCATACACCTTTACCTGTCATTATAGACATTCCAAAGAATCCGTCTAATAAATATCTATCACTACTAAATTGATAACTTCTATCTATAGAAAAATAGCCATTCCATAACAAATAAGTAAAAACATAAAATATTTCAAATGAATCATTTAATTTTAATCTTTCAAATAAGTTTATTGTTTTATAAATGAGATTATAATATGATATAATTTCTTGACTATTTTTTATTTGTTGATTTCTTATCATAAAAATACACCTCAGCGGGTGTATTATATAAAAAATTAATTTAGAAGTCAATTATTTAACTTTTTGGATTAAATATAAGTGACAAAAAGAATGATATTACGATTGCTGATATTATTCCTGTAGCTGTTAAATCAAACATTCCCATAGCAAGTCCAATAAGTCCATATTCATTTGCTTTTTCTAGTGCACCATGAATAAGTAAATGTCCAAAGCTAGTTATTGGAACTAAAGCTCCTCCTCCGGCCCATAATACAAATTTATCGTATAAACTAAAAGTATCTAAGAAAGCTCCAACTACTACAAATAAAGTTGTTACATGTCCTGCTGTAAATTTAGTATTATCTAATATTATTTGTCCTATTAAACATACTAATCCAGCAAATAAAAAGGCATTTAAATATATCATTTTACTACCTCCAAACTTATAGCATGAGCAATACTAGGTATTGATCTTTTTTCATTAGCACTAGTTTGAGAAAGAAGTGCTCCTGTGGCAATCATTAATACTTTATTTAGTTTTTTCTTTTTCATTAAATCGAATATATAAGAGTAAGTTACAAGTGGCGCACAAGCTGGTCCACTTCCTCCTGAATATACAGGTTGTTTATTTATATCAAATATCATACATGCTGTATCATCATAGTTATTAAGTTCAATTCCATATTCTAGTTTCATGTAATCTTTTAGTATATCTTTTCCATATTTACCTAAATCTCCACTTAATATTAAATCATAATAGTTTACATCTCGTTTTGTGTCTAATAAATGTCTATAAAGTGTATCTGCACAAGCTGGTGCCATTACTGCTCCCATTTGATATGCATCTTTTATTCCCATGTCATTTACTATACCTACTGTTGATGATTCTATCTTTATATTACTTTTATTACTTGATAGATAAGCACTTGCTCCTCCTGTTGTTGTAAATGTTGTTGTTTTAGGCTTCGGTCCACCATATTCTACTGGATATCTAAATTGTTTTTCAGCTGCATTATTATGTGATGAAACAGAGCAAATACAATTTTTTATTTGTCCTGATTCTATCATATTAGATCCAATTATTAGTCCTTCTACACTACTAGCACATGCACTAAATATTCCTAGATATGGTATTTTTAAATTATTAGCTGCAAATGATGAAGATGTTATTTGATTTAATAAATCTCCTGATATAAATAAATCTATATCAAATTTTGTTTTATCAATTTTACTTAATAATAAATCTACACTATCTTCTAATAATTTGGATTCTGCTTCTTCCCATGTTCTTTTTCCAAAATAAAATTCATCATAACTTTTATCAAAATATGTTCCAAGCGGTCCTTTTGCTTCATATGGTCCTGTTATAGTTGCTGTTTCATTTATATATACATTATTATATTTAAATGTCATACTTGCCCTCCAAATAAAAGTATTCTAATAAGTCCAAAAACATAAGCACTTACTACTCCAAATATTATTACAGCACCTGTTAGTTTTAACATACTAGCTCCTATTCCTGTAACTAAGCCTTCTTTTTTATAATCAAGTGCTGCACTTTGCATAGCATGGGCAAAGCCTGTTATTGGCACAAATAATCCTGCTTTTGCAAAATTAACCCATTTATCAAAAAATCCAAAACATGTAAGTAAACATCCTATAAATATGAGTGTTATTATCATAAATGTACCAGCTTCTTTAGTAGGAATTTCTAAAATGCTAGAATAAAATTCTACTAAGAATTGTCCTATAACTCCCATTAATCCACCTACTAAGAATGCTAGCATTCCATTATATAATCTGTTTTCTTTCGGTGTATGTTTTTTTACTAGTTCTTGATACTTATTTTTTTCCATATAATCACCTTTTTTTATTATGAAAAAAATATATTTTTGTATACAAAAAAATTAGAATTTTCTTCTAATTTCTTTTTTTAAAGTCTTTTCTTTTTCAAATTCTTGTTCAAAACTATTTTTATTATCTTGTTTTTTATCTTGCTTTTTATTTTGATTATTATTTTTTAATTTTAAATAAGTTTTAGAAATATTATCTATTTTATTTACTCTCATAAACCCTTTCTAAGACAAAATATCTACAATCGTATGCACATTCTTTTTTAATATAATTTTCTAAATTTTCATAATCATTGATTTTATTTAATCTTTTATTTTCTTTTTTACAGAATCCTTTTAATCTTAATTTACCATATGACCAATCTCCTACTATATAGTCATAATCATCAAAATAGTCAGTCATTTTATTTTCTATTTCTTCTTTATCAAATCCTTCCTTATAATTTTTTATTAGTTTAAGATTTATATTGTTTATTACTTTATTCATAGTATCACCTAAATACATTATATCATATTTATTATTCATTTGTACCAGAAAAAGGATAATAATATGATGGAACACTACCTTCTACTAATTTCATAACTACTGGTATATTTGCTTCTACTACTATTTCTTTTGTTTTAAATGGTATTATTACTTGCATATATACTTTTATATTAACACTTACCTTTATTAACGCATTATTTATTCCATAACTTTCTACTTCTGTTTTTATGTCAGTTACAACATCTCCATTTAAATTAATTCTAACTGGTATTTTAGGTCCTAAATTAGATATTAATGAATTATTAAATACTATACCTGATGGTATTTCATATATTATTCCTTTTTTTAATTTTTCTAAATCATAACTACTTAATATAGTACTTGAAAGTTCTAGCTCATCTATTCCTCCTGATTCTAATTGTTCTAAATAATTTTGTACATATATAGTTATTTTATTTAAAACAGTATTTACAACTACTGGATTAAAATCAGTTGATACTATATTACCATCAATATCTTTTGTTTCAATAAATAAATCATCTTTACTCATATCTTTAAATACATTATTATTTACTGCTTCTGTAATCATAATAGTTGCGATTGATTTTGCCTTTTTTTCAGCATAAGTCATAAGTATAGGTGTTATTCTTTTACCAATTAAATTAATACAAAAAATAACGGATATTATAATTGTTATTGTTATTACTAATATCTTATCTTTTTTAGACATTTTATATTTATTATATTTTTTTAATTTAAATATATTTTTTCTTTTTTTTAAATGAATTCTATTTTTCATTTAAATCACCTATTAAAATATATTATTTAATAAAAAAAATATTAGTTTAAACTAATATTTTATACAAACAAATATTTTTCATGACAAAATTTAATTTGTTCTTCTTTTGCTCTTATAATATATTTTTCTACTAAACATACTCTTTGTTCTTCTAAACTCTTTTGTACATCAATAATTCTTTGATTTGTTGAACCTCTAAATATTGCATCATTACTTTTTAGTTCCAATACAAATTTACCATCTACTAACACATCAATGTTCTTTAAAAATTCCATGATATGTTTATTAGCTTTTGACATAATTATTAATTGTTCATATGTATATCCAGTATAACACCAAATATTCATATCAAGTTCTTTAGCAAATTTAGCTATTTCATTACATGCTTCTGGTTGACACATTGGATCTCCTCCTGAAAAAGTTAATCCATCTTGCGCTTTTAGATTAGAAAGTTCTTCTTTTATATATTCTATATCTATTAATCCACCACCATTAAAATCATGAGTACAAGCATTATGGCAACCAAAACAATTATGTGGACATCCTTGTGTCCAAATAACTGTTCTGATTCCTTCACCATCTACAATACTATCACTTTGTAAATCAGCCGCTAATCTTATTTCCATAATTATACTGCTTCTTTAGAAGCTTTCATTACTTCTTTAACTCCTGTATGTTTTACTCTATCTTTTTCTTCTGCTCTTTTTCCATTGTTAAATCTTTTAACATCTCCTGCAAGATATCCTGTTATTCTTCTGATTCTTTCGAATCCTACTCCTTCTCCAACTACTTTTTCCATAATATTCCTCCTAATAATTACAATTATTTCTTACCCTTTCTAAAGGTACACTTTCAAATTCTTTTCTTCCGCAACCAGGACATACGTCCCCAATAACACCTACATATCCACAAACAGGATCTCTATCTACTGGATGGTTAATCGCTCCATATCCAATTCCTGCTTCTTTCATAAGTCTTATTATACTTTCAAATGCTTCTACATTAGATGCTGTATCTCCGTCTAATTCTATATAAGAAATATGTCCACCATTTGTTAATGCATGATATGGTGCTTCTATTTCTATTTTTTTACTTATACTTATATTATAATAAACTGGCACATGGAATGAGTTTGTATAATAAGCTCTATCAGTAACTCCTTTAATTTTTCCATATATAGCTCTATCTATTCCAACAAATCTTCCTGATAATCCTTCTGCTGGAGTTGCAATTAAAGCAAAGTTTAAATTATATTTTTTTGAGAATTCATCAGCTTTATTTCTCATAAATCCAATTATTTCAAGTCCTAGTTTTTGTGCTTCTTCATCTTCTGCTTGATGTTTACCAATTAAGGCTTTTAAACTTTCTGCAAGTCCAATAAATCCTAATGTTAAACTTCCGTGTTTTAATATTTTTCTAAGTCTATCAGTTGGTTTTAATTTATCACCATCTGTCCAAATTCCTTGTTCAAGTAAGAATGGAAAGTTGTAACATCTTTTATTACATTGAATTTCAAATCTTTCAAGCAATTGATCTTTTACAAGTTCCATAACTTCTTCTAGTTCTTCATAGAAACCTTTCATATCTGCCTTATCTCTTTCTTTTAAACAGATACCATGTTTAATTGCTATTCTAGGTAAGTTAATTGATGTAAATGATAAATTTCCTCTTCCTCCAGTAGTTTCATTATCTGGATCAGTAATATCACTCATAACTCTTGTTCTACATCCCATATAACCTACTTCTGTTCTATAATCTCCTTCTTTATAATATGGAAGATTATGTGGAGCATCTATAAATGAGAAGTTAGGGAATAATCTCTTAGCAGAAACTTGACACGCTAATTTAAACATATCATAGTTTTTATCTTCTTTGTTGTAATTTATTCCTTCTTTTACTTTGAATATTGATACTGGGAATATTGGAGTTTCTCCTTTTCCAAGCCCTTCATCAGTAGCAAGTAAGAAGTTTTTAATAACCATTCTTCCTTCGCTAGATGTATCTGTACCAAAATTTACTGATGAAAATGGTACTTGAGCACCAGCTCTAGAATGCATTGTATTTAAGTTATGTACAAATGCTTCCATTGCTTGATATGTTGTTCTATTAGTTTTTTGTAGTGCTTTTTCGTAACTTTTTTCAAATATTCTTTTTACTGTACTAGATTCTTTATAGAAATTTTCAAAAATAGTAATATCTACATCTATAGAATTTAATTTATCGATTTCTTTGGCTACTTTATCCATATTTACAAATGAAACTAAATCACTAAAATCTAATAAATCATATATTGTTTGTTTAAATTGTTTTTTAAATGTTTTTAAAACTCCTGGTGCCATATAGAAGTCAAATGCAGGAATTGCTTGTCCACCATGTTGATCATTTTGATTTGATTGAATTGCAATAGCTGCAAGTGCTGAATATGACATTATATCGTTTGGTTTTCTTAAATGACCATGTCCTGTAGAAAACCCATTTTTAAATAGTCTATCTAATTCTATTTGCATACATGTTGTTGTTCCCATTGGAATAAAGTCCATATCATGTACGTGAATTGTTCCATCATCATGAGCTTTAGCAAATTTTGGTTTCATTAAGTATGATTTAGCAAATTCTTTTGATATTGTACTACCATATTGTAACATTGTACCCATAGCAGTATCTCCATCAACATTTGCATTTTCTCTTTTAGCATCTTCTTCACCAGCTGATTTAAGTCCAAGCCCTTCAATTGATTTTAAGAATTTATGAGTTTTCTTTTCATCAAAGAATAATTTTCTTGAATTAGCTCTTCTTTCACGATATTCTTTAAATGAAGTATATACATCTTCATATCCTTTTTTTTCTAATTCATCTTCAATCATATCTTGAACTTCTTCAATTTTAACTTGAGATTTTTCTAATTTTTCAATTTTTGATATAACTGCTTGATATATTTTTTGAATATCTTTTTCTGTATATTTGTTTTCTTCATCTTCTACTTTTACACTATCAAACCCTTTTTTTATAGCAATAGCGATTTTTGAACCATCAAAATCTACTTTTTTACCATTTCTTTTAATTACATATTTTGTTTCTACTGATTCGTCTACCATCTTACTTCCTCCTATTTTCTAATTAAATTGTAGCTCAAAAAAAATAGCAAGTCAATAACTTTTTGATATTATTTTCAGAAAATTTGTTCGGTAGTTCATTTTACCTTTATTTTTAGCCGTTTTTTAAAAAAAGAAATTTTCATTTTTTTGACATTTTTAATTTTTTTAATTTTTGTATTTTTAATTATTTCCCAAAAACCCTTTATTTTCCAAGCAGTTTGCAAATTATTAAAAAATATTTTTTTCTATTTTTTTGATTTTTTTAATTTTTGCATTTTTTAAAAAATAAATTTTTTTAATTTTTTAAAACTATACGATAACCTATTTTTTAGAAAAGAATACACTAATATTAGGAGGATAAAAATATGAATTTTTCAGATAGTTTTTTTAAGAGAGTTGAGAAAAAAACAAACGTTAATAAAGATACTATTTTAGGTCTTGCTTCTAAATTACAACAAGGAGATATGAAAGATGAAAATAACTTAAGAGAAGTAATACAAGAACTTGGTAAATTAACAGGAAGAGATATATCAAAAGAAAAAGAAGATAAAATAATAAGTGCTGTACAAAATGATAATATCCCTAAAGATATAGATAAAATGATATAAAACTGAATTTTCAGTTTTTTTTGAATATATTTAAATTTAATAACATATAGTTTAGTGATTATGGAAAGTAGGGATTAAATGGAAAAGATAGACGTTATAAGAAGTATAAAAGAACGTACAGGTGGTGATATATATTTAGGGGTTGTTGGGGCTGTTGGACAATCGGCAAAGTCCAACATATAAAAAATCAAGGAAAATAAAGGAAAAACAGGAATCACACTGCACATGATTCCTGTTTTGTTTTGATTTCTTCTTTAAGTTTTGGATCAGATTCATA